>JADZAN010000010.1 GCA_020852815.1 Gemmatimonadaceae bacterium
GAGACGGGAGTGCGAACGGCGCCTTTGGCGCCGTTCGCGTTTGATGGGGTGCGGGCTTAAGTGTGGGTACTCCCCCGCAAACTCCCCGCCACGCACCTCGCACGCGACCGCCCGAATGCCCCGCCGCCCCGCGCGGGGCAATGCCGCGCGCACTCCCGTCGCCCGTCTCCCGTCCCCCCTCTCCCGTCCGCCGTTCCCACACACGGACTATCTTCCCCCCATGCCGCCAGAGAATCGAGACGGGAGATTGACGCCAACCGCCGCAGCGGCGGTGCGCGCGGCGATCCGTCTCGCTTCTGGCCGCGAGGTCTGTTTCGTCTGCAAGGTCGATGACGACCAGAACATCGTTGCGGCCCGTGTCGTCGCGCGGGGGGACGTCAAGTCGGTGCTCGCGCTCCCGGGCTTCGCGCAACGCGGCGAACTCCTCCTGCACAACCATCCGTCGGGGAATCTCGAGCCGTCGGGCCCCGACCTCGAGATCGCGGCGCGCATGCACGACGCCGGCGTCGGTTTCGCCATCACCGACAACGACGCCAGCGAGGTCTACGTCGTCGTCGAGGTCCCGCGCGAGCGCAAGCAGCACCCGGTCGATCCGCGCGCGGTCGACCAGGTGCTCGGCGTCGCCGGCCCCATCGCGCGGCTGCACCAGCGATTCGAGGACCGGACGGCGCAGCGCGGCTACGCGCGCACCATCGCCCGGCTCTACAACGGTGGCGGCATCGGGGTGCTCGAGGCGGGGACGGGGGTCGGCAAGTCGTTAGGCTACCTGGTCCCCGCGCTGCGCTGGGCGGCGTTGAATGGTGAGCGCACGGTGGTCTCCACCAACACGATCAACCTGCAGGAGCAACTGGTCGGGAAGGACCTCCCCTTCCTGGCCCGCGCCCTCGACGACCAGCCGGTGCGCTTCGCCCTCCTCAAGGGGTGGCACAACTACGTCTGCCTGTTGCGGCTGGAGCAGGCGCGCGCCGCCGGCGCGACGCTGTTCGACACCGGCTCGGTCTCCGACGTGGAATCGCTGGCCAAGTGGGCCGAGCGAACGGGCGACGGTTCGCTGAGCGACCTCGTGGCGCCGCCGCGCCCCGAGGTGTGGGACGAGGTGGCCGCGGAGCCCGACCTCTGCCTGCGGCTGCAATGCCCGCACTTCGACCGCTGCTTCCTGTTTGCCGCGCGGCGACAGGCGGCGCAGGCCGACGTCATCGTCGTCAACCATCACTTGCTCCTGGCGGATCTGGCGGTGCGCCGCGCGTCGCAGAAGTGGGACGATAGTGCCGTCCTCCCCCCGTACTCGCGCCTCGTGATCGACGAAGGGCACCACATCGAGGATGCCGCCGCGTCGCACCTGGGGGCCACCGCCACGCGACGCGCCCTGCAGCGCCTCTTTGGTCGCCTGGAGCGCCGGGGCAAGGGGCTCCTCCCGACGCTGTCGGCGCGGCTCGGCGCCCGCAGCGACCTGCTCTCGGTTGCCTCGCTCGACCTCGTGCACGCGCGGCTCTTCCCCTCGGCCGTGGCGGCGCGGGAGAAGGGCGGCGTGGTCTTCGACCTGCTCGACGGGCTGATGTTCGAGGCCAGCACGCCGGTGTTGCGGCTGACGGATGCCTTCGCCGACCACCCGATCTGGAAGGCGGGGCTGGCCGCGGCACTCGAGGACCTGCTGCGCGAGCTGGCCCTGCTGGGCGACAACCTGCGACTGGTGCGCGAGCGACTGGAGACCGACGAGAAGGCGCTGGAGGCGCACGCCGCGCTCCTCGGCGAACTGCGCGGCGTGGCGCGGCGGCTGGACAACGCGGGGAATGCGCTGCGCGAGGGGCTCGCACCCTCGGGGAAGGCCAAGACCGTCCGCTGGCTGGAAGTCCGCGGCAAGGAGCGCAACCTCGCCGTCACCTCCGTCCCGCTCGACCTCGCTCCCATCCTGCGCGAGGATCTCTTCAAGCGGCTGGAGACGGCGATCGTCACCAGCGCCACGCTCACCGCTGACGGGAAGTTCGACTTCGTGCGCGCGCGACTTGGCCTCACCGAGAGCGACGTGGAGCCGGAGACGCAGGCCTTTCCATCGCCCTTCGACTATCCGTCGCAGGCGATGCTCGCCATCCCGACCGACATTCCGGCGCCTAACGTGGATCCGCGCGCGCACTTCGACGCCGTCGTCGACGCCATCGCGGCGGTGGCGTATGCCGCCGGCGGCGGCGTCTTTGCCCTGTTCACCTCGCACCGCGACGTGCGCGAGGCGGCGCAGGTGCTGCGCGAGCGAGGCGTGGACCAGCGATTCCCGCTCATGGTGCACGGCGAGGACCAGCGAGCCGCACTCCTTCGCCGCTTCACCGACGCCGGCCACGCCATCCTCCTCGGCACCGCATCGTTCTGGGAAGGCGTGGACGTTCCCGGCGACCCGCTGCGCGCCCTGGTGCTGAGCAAGCTCCCCTTCAAGGTCCCGAGCGAGCCGCTGACCGCCGCGCACTGCGAAGCCATCGAGGCGCGCGGCGGCGACGCCTTCCGCGAGTACATGATCCCCCACGCCGCGCTGCGGCTCAAGCAGGGCTTCGGCCGGCTGATCCGCTCCGCCACCGATCAGGGGGTCGTGCTCCTCATGGACTCCCGCGCCGAATCCAAGCCTTTTGGCCGCGACATGGTCGAAGGCCTCCCGCCTGCCCGCCGCCTCATCGCCCCATGGGACGAGGTGGCCCGCGAGATCACCCGATTCTACGCTCGCCCCGGCAAGCCAAAGACAGGATGAGACGGTAGCTTTCAGCGCACGTCCGCAGCCTTCGCTGGGGAAAGGGCTGGACCCCAGCTTTCGCTGGGGAAGGGCGCAGACCCCAGCTTTCGCTGGGGAAGGGCGCAGACCCCAGCTTTTGCTGGGGAAAGGGCTGGACCCCAGCTTTCGCTGGGGAAGGGCGTGGACCCCAGCTTTCGCTGGGGAAAGCCTCTCGTCTTCTCGTCTTCTCGTCTTCTCGTCTTCTATGAACACCCCCAGCAAAATCGTCTGCATCGGCCGTAACTACGTCGACCACGCCAAGGAACTCGGCAACGATGTCCCCGTCGAGCCGCTCTTCTTCCTCAAGCCGCCGTCGGCAATCATCGGTGATGGCGACGCCATCATCCTCCCGCCGCAATCCGACCGCGTCGAGTTCGAGGGGGAGATCGCGATCGTCATCGGCCAAACGCTCACCAAGGCGACCGAGGCCCAGGCGATCGCCGGTATCGCCGGCGTCGTGGCGCTCAACGATGTGACGGCGCGTGACCTTCAGTTCAAGGACTCGCAGTGGACCCGCGCCAAGGGGTTCGACACCTTCTGCGCCGTCGGGACTCCGAAATCCGGGAGCTTCGACTTCGCCTCGCTCGAGGTGGTGACGCGCGTGAATGGGGTCGAGCGCCAGCGGGCCAAGGGGTCGGACATGGTCTTCTCCGTCCCGTTCCTTCTGTCGTACGTCTCGCACGTGATGACGCTGGTGCCGGGCGACCTCGTCGCCACGGGGACGCCGGCCGGGGTGGGGAAGCTGGCCGCGGGAGACGTGGTGGAGGTGGAGATCGTGGGTGTCAGTACGGTCAAGAACCCCGTTCGGGGGTAGGAAACGAGGGAAACCGGTTCTCCGTTCGAGGTTACCAACGACCAGCCCCGATCGCAGAAACTCACCCGAACTGACCACGCGCTGACCGCGCTGACCACCCTGAGCCTCCGGACCGCCCTGACCGCCACGCGATGCTGACGCTTCACCCCCGACACAACCGCGACCTGCCGACCACGGCGGCGCGCTCGGCGCGCGTGACGCTGGTGTCGGTGCTGGTGCACGTGGTGGCGGTGCTGGCGATCTTCAAGGCGGTGCAGTCGACGGGCGCGATCCAGCGAATCTTCACGCCGAGCACGTCCTTTCGCTTCGAGCAACCCCGGGAGCGATTGACGTATCTCTCCGTGCAGCCGACGTCGGTGCCGCCAACGGTCGTCGCGCCGACCGCCACCTCGTCACGCGCCTCAGTGGAGGGAGAGGAGCGCGCCGGGCGCACCACGGGCGGCGCGGGGACCCCGGGGCCGGCCATTCCATCGGTCCCGCTGGTGGCGCCGAGCGCGGTTCCCAGCGGGATTCCGGCGCCGGGCGCCGGCTTCGACGTGAACGCGGGGACGCCGGCCTCGGGGCCGCTGGCCAGCGGTCGCGGCGCCGTGAAGGGATTGCAGCCGGGCTACGTGGACCCGCGCCTCTGGCCTAACGCGCCTGCCATCGAGTACGCCCCCAAGACCGACGAGGAGCGCCTGGACTCGGCGGTGGTCACGAGCATCATGCGCTATCGCGACTCCGTGCTCGCCAACACCTACACGCCGAACAAGTTCGAGCGCGGCGACTGGACGTATCGCACAAAAGACGGAAAGCGGTACGGTGTCGACCAGCAGTTCATCCGACTGGGCAAGTTCTCGATTCCCACCGCCTTGCTCGGGCTCCTCCCGCTCAACCAGATGCAAGGGAACCCGATCGAGAACGATCGGCAGGCGCGACTGGCGGCGATGCGCGCCGACATCATGCGTGGCGCAGAGGCGGCGATGAACGAGGAGGAGTTCCGCGCCGCCGTGAAGAAGATCCGCGCCCGCAAGGACAAGGAGCGCAAGGAAGCCGAGGAGCGGAAGAAGACCGAGGCCAAGCCGATCTCGGAACGGTAGCGCCTCGCGTTGCGGCGACGCGTGACGTCCGTCGCCCGTCCATTCGGCTTACGCCCCAGGTTCCATGGGCGCGGGTTCGTCATGCCACGTCCTGAAGATGGCCGTGACGACGCCCAGCACGGAGAAATCGTCGCTCGGCCCGAGGAAGAGTTCGCGCGCGTCGCCGTTGGTGGCCGAGAGGGAGAGGACTGCGCCCTGTCGCTGCACCACGCGCACCAGGACGTGCGGGCCGATGCGGGCGGCGACGAGGTCGCCATCGCGGGCGCGCGTGGACGGGGCCACGAGGATCCAGTCGCCGTCGTGCACGCCGCGCGCCATCATCGCGTCGCCGCTCTGTCGCAGGAGGAAGGCGTCGGACGACGGGACAAAGCTGCGATCCATCGCCACCCACCGCTCCCTGTTGTCGTCCGTTAGGTAAGGCTCAACCGGGTTGACGCGCGCGTAGAGTGGGACGGGTTGCACTTGTCCCATGGACGACCAGCCGACGATGCGCACGCCGCGCGAGCGCGCCCCTTCGCGTTCGATGAATCCCTTCCCGGCGAGCGACTGCAGCACCTCGGCCACCGTCTTGGTGGACTTGATGCGGAATCGCTTGCCGATCTCACGGACGCTGGGCTGGAAGGTGTTCTCCGCCAGGAAGTCCAGGAGGTAGTGATACACGCGCCGTTCGAGCGGCGTGAGCGGGTCGTTCATGCGGAGCTGGAAGGCGCGGGGCGCGGTGTAGGGTAGACCGCGGGGGACCGACGTTGCACCAGTGCGGGCGCTGCGTCAACCGCCCTCGCTTGGGGGGCGCGATTTACGCCGCGCGAGCGGTGAGATGCGTCACCGCCCGTTCCAGCCGAGCCAGCGACCGGTCTCGACCGATCGCCAGGAGGACGTCGAAGATCCCCGGCGTTGCGGCAACGCCCGTCAGGGCGACGCGCATGGGCTGGAAGATCTTCCCGGCCCCCACGCCGCGCGCCTCGCCCAGCGTGCGCAGCGCCGTTTCCATCGCCTCGGCCGTCCAGTCGCTGCCAGCGAGGCGGTCGTGCACCGCACGCAGGAGCTCGGCCGTTGCAGCTGCATCTTTCCATTGCTTGGCTTCGGCATCGGTGTCGTAGGCAAAGTCGTCCACGAAGTAGGGGCGACACTGGGCCACGAACTCGTTCACCGTGCGCGCGCGCACGCGCAACAGCTCCATCAGGTGGTGCCACCACCCCGTGCGCGACGCCAGCTCGTCGGCGGTGGCGAGCCCCGCCTCGACGATGAAGGGGCGCAGGTACGCGTCGAGCGCGTCGAGGGGCATCTGCGTCATGTGCTGTCCGTTCATCCACTCCAGCTTCTTCATGTCGAAGATCGCCGCCTTCTTGAGGAGGCCGTCGGCGGAGAAGTAGTCGATCAACTCCTGCCGAGTCATCACCTCGCGGTCGCCGCCCGGCGACCACCCTAACAGCGCAAGGAAGTTGCACATTGCGTCGGGGAGGATGCCGAGCGCGCGATAGTCACCCACCGCCGTGGCGCCGTGACGCTTGGAGAGCTTCTTCCCGTCCATGCCGTGGATCATCGGCAGGTGGGCAAAGGTCGGGAGCGGCGCGCCTAACGCCTCGTACAGGAGGATCTGCTTGGGCGTGTTGGAGATGTGGTCGTCGCCGCGCATGACGAGCGTGATCGCCATCGCGATGTCGTCGGAGACCACGGCGTGGTTGTAGATCGGCGTCCCGTCGGAGCGCAGGATGATGAAGTCGTCGATGTCCTTGTTGGGGAACTCGATGCGGCCGTGCACGAGGTCGTCCCACCCCGTTACCCCCTCGGGAACGCGAAAGCGGATCGTGTACGGGTCGCCGCGCTCGAGGCGCAGCTGCAACTCGGTCGGGGCGAGCGCGGCCATCTCCCGCTGGAAGTGGAACTGCTCGCCGCGCGACTCGGCCTCGGCGCGCAGCCGCTCCAGCTCGGCCGCCGAGGTGAAGTCGCGATAGGCGGCGCCGCTCGCCAGGAGGCGATGCGCGTCGCCCTGGTGGCGCGCGAGGTTCGCCCCCTGGAAGGCCACCTCCTCGTCCCAGTCGAGCCCCAGCCACTCCATCCCCTCGAAGATTGCCCGCGTGCTCTCATCCGAGCTGCGCGCCCGGTCGGTGTCCTCGATGCGAAGGAGGAACTTCCCGCCCGTCTTGCGGGCGTACAGCCAGTTGAAGAGCGCGGTGCGCGCCCCGCCCACGTGGAGGTAGCCCGTGGGTGAGGGGGCAAATCGAAGGCGCGGGGGAGTGGTCACGCGAGGAAGACGGGTCAGGAAGTTGGGTTCGATCCAGCGGGACGCGGTACGACACGCCCCGCGAGCATCAGAAAAGAGAGACGGGAGACGGCAGACTCGCGTCTCCCGTCTCCCGTCTCAGGTCCCGAGTATTTGCAGCGGAGACGGAGGGATTCGAACCCTCGATACAGGTTGACCCCGTATGCCGGTTTAGCAAACCGGTGCCTTCAGCCTCTCGGCCACATCTCCAGGTGGTGCGGATCTCTGGCCGGCGGAACGGTTCTCGCTTCGCGCCGGACCGGGAGGATGTTAGTCCCGGGTGGGGGGGAGGTCAACGGAGCGAGGGGGCGGGGGAGTGAGGGCGGCGGTGCGCGTTCGGGGCGCGGGCGCGAGTGCGAGTGCGTTGTGCCGGCCCCTCCCGTTCTCGAAGGAGACGAGCGTACGCAGCGGACGGACCGGCGCGTGGCGTCGTCCCAATGCGCGGATGCCGGGAACCCCCTCTTTCGAGATCCTGGACCTCTTCGTGCGCGCCGGCATGGGTGACGCCGTTTCTCAGCAGGAGACGCGGGCATATCTTGCTGAGGGGGACACGCTCGCGGTCAACGGGAAGCGCCAGCGGATCGCCGGAGACGGAAGCGCCTTCTGACCTCAAACCACGCCTCGCTGCGCGTCACGGCACGCGGGGCGTCCGACGTCGCGTTTGAGGTTCTGGTGCTCCACGATCGGGCGCTCCGGCGCGCGGAGGTGCAGGTCATCCGCAGCGTCACCCCGTTCGACTGCGCCCTCCCCAATGGCGACCTCACGATCGTCGTGCGCGCGGCCGATCGCGCGCCAGAACTCACGGTCGAGTACGTGCTCGAGTCGGGAGGAGAGCCGCTGCTTCGAGGGCGCACAACGTTCGACACACCCGTCATTCACGTCCGCGGCGGGCGCATCACCTGCGCCGGCTTCACGCGCGAGGAGTGCGGCGCGGCCTGACGGGGGACCGTGTCACCGTGCTCCTGACGACGCCAAGGACGGTCGCAATTCGGCCGATGCACTACGGCGACCGGCGCGTCACGTCGCGAAGCGATGGAATCGCGCCTTACAGGCGACCGTTGCACTTGGAAACTGGCGATGCACGCGCTCGAGCTCGCGGGTCGCGCGTGACAGCGCTTGTTTCGTGCGTGGCAGTGCTTGACTCGTGCGTGACAGGGCCCGCGTCGCGCGTGGCAGCCGCGCGACGGATTCTCAAGACGACGAACCGTCTCGCCCTACCGCTGCGGCGGTCGCGACTGCCCAGGGGCGTCGGTGGTGCGATCGCTTCCCACACCCACCTCACGCACGCCGAACAGGAACGGTTCGCTCCCCTTGGGCTGCACCCGCAACCCGACAGCCGCCATCGCCGTCCGCCCGGCCGGGATGTTCGCCACCCAGGCGTTCCCCTTCGACGCCCACCGCACCCCGACTGCTCGCTCTGATGGCTGATCCGTGACCGCGACGTAGCCGAAGGCGGGATTGAACAGGACGTCCTGATAGTCGAAGGCGATGGACGACGCGGGGAACCCGCTGTGGTCCACGACCGCCTTCCAACGACCGGCAGCAGGCGACTCGATGCGTATCATCTCGCCGCCGCCCGACGGGTCTCCGTCGGCGCGTGCCGCCACGCACTCCTTCTTGGTGCAATCGTAGAGGTACAGGTCGAGATCTCCGCTGCTCCCCGCCGCCGGCCGCACGCGCGTCGAGAGCATGGTCGTTCCCGGCGGGACCTCGATGTCGAATAGCTGCTGGGCGCGAGGCGCCAGCGTCCCGGTCGAACGACGCGCGGCTCCCATGGGCATCCCGATCGCGTTCCCGTCGGGGAGCACGCCGAAGGTATTGGTGAGCGTCACGTCGAACGCGCCCCCGGCGGCGAGCGCCCCGGCGGCCGTGGCGCCTAACGCCGTCACGGTCACGGTCACGGCGGTGGGCGGGACCGCCGAGTCGATCTTGGCCTGCTGCCAGTCGAAGGTGCGCGTGTCGTCCACGTCCTGGAGGCGCACTTCCCAGGTTCCCGCGACCGGCTCGCTCACCCAGTACGTGGCGTTGTTGCTGGCCGGTGCGCCGAAGCCGAATCCAGCACCCGAGCCCCCCGTCGCTCCCGTGGTGACCATCGACGCGGTGCGCGTGTCGGGACGCATGATCGCGACGGCCGGCTTTCGCTTGGTCGACGACACGTCGACGCGAAGCGCCGACACGCCCGAGGGGATGCGATAGTATAGATGGGACATGCCGGGGCGCGGGATCTCGACCTTCTGCTGCGATCGGTAGCCGCTGTCGCTCGCCAGGAGCTGTGCCGCCACCACGGTGGCCTGCGTGCGATACTCGATGCCGGGTGATCCCGCATAGTCGAGCGTGAGCATCGCCGAGTGCACGCCGGGTGCGGTTGGCGCAATGCGGACCGGGACGTCGACCGGCGTGCGGAGCGGGAGCGTCACGGATGCTGCCGAGCTGTAGGCTCCGAGCTCGTTCCCCTTCCAGCCGATGGCAAAGGTGAGCGGCCCGCGCGGACCCGTGGTGCGCGTGAACGTGATCACGCGCGTCCCGGTGTCTCCCGTGGTCCACCCCTCGCGCTCGAAGATCCCAACGCCGACGTTAGGCTCGGCGAGCAGGTGGCTCGTCGCGTGCTGGACCGGTGCTCGGCTCACGATCGTGAGCGCCGTGCGTGCGGTGTCGAGTGCCTTGAGCGCTTCCCAGGCGCCGGCCACGTTCACCACACCGTTCCCCTGCTTGTACGAGGGGAGGTGCGCGATCCAGCGTCCGGAGTTCATGATGGCCTGGCGCAGCCGGTAGGCGTCGAATGACACGCCGCTCTGTCGTGCCGCGCTGATGAGGAGTGCGACTGCCCCTGCGGTTGTCGGTGTCGCCGTGGAGGTGCCGCCGGCGATGTTGTAGCCTGGTGGGAGTTGCATGAGCCCGGGGATCGCGGTCCCCTCGAGGAATCCGCGCCCGGTGCTGACGTAGTTCGAGGGGGCGATGATGTCCGGCTTCTGCGCGCCGTTGCCCATTGGGCCGTATCCACCGGTGATGAGCAGGTTGTCGTCCATCGCCACTCGCACGCCGTGGTTAGCCATGAAGTTCGCCTTGCTCTCGTGCGCGCCGATCGAGATCGCGCCCGGTGCCAGGGCGTAGTCGTCGATCGCCGCCAGCACGGCATAGTTGTGCGTCGGGATGACGAGCGGCTTCTTGTACCTGGCGATCAGCCGACCATAGATCACCGTCGGCACCAGTCGTCCGTCGAAGAGCAGGTAGTTGCGGGCGATGACCGAACTCTGCTCCAGGAAGACCACGTCCACGGCGGGGTGCTTCATTGCGATGATCACGGCCTCGGTCTGTCCGTACGCCGCGCCGCCCTCGGCCACATTGACCAGGCGCGCGCCCGGCGCAACGCCGTCGAAGCGCCCCGCGGTGCCTCGGCTCGCCGCCGCGGCGCCGACCACCAACGACGCGTGGCTGGCCACGCCAAAGTTGAGGGAGACGAGCTTGCGCGCGCGATCGGTCTGCACGGCGTAGCTCACGCTCTCGCGAACTGGCGTGGCCGGGTTGTCAATGCCGAGCACCCCGAAGTCCGGCCGGACTGCATAGTCGGTGTAGGGTTTCTCGTCGCGAAAGTCGTGGTCCTGGTCGGTGTCGAGCCAGACGTCGTTGCTCGCCTCGTTCCACAGGACGCCGAACAGGCGGCTCGATCCTTTCGGGTTCCCGTCGCGATTGAGGTCCTTGTCGATCCCGGCGCGGTTGAGCGAGTCGAAGACCGCCTCGTCGAGGATGGCGATGCGATAGGGGCCGGCCGCAGGCGCCGTGTAGGCAACGCCGTTGTAGCTGAAGCGGCCGTCGGTGCCGGCGCTCACCGAGTCCTTCATGCGCAACCACTGCCCGTCGTTCTCGTCGTCGATGTCCACGGCCGTCATGTACCCGGCGATCTTGCGCGTCGGCGTGCCGTCGAGGGTCCTCGCCACCTGCAACTCGGGGAGGAGGGCGTCGAGGTTCTGGTCGATGATGGCGATGCCCACCCCGCGTCCATCGAACGTGGGGTTCGCGCGCCGCCAGTCGATCGCCCCCATGTCGGTGAGCGGATCGTAGCGATCAGTGAGGGGGGTCTCGGGGAGGGGCGGTGGCCAGCGCCCCTTCGTCGTGTCGCGCACGACGCCAAACGTCCCGTGCGGGACCGTCCATGGAGCGAACGGGAGAACGGAACCGATGCTGGTTGCTGCCGACGGCTCCGCCGGTGACCAGGCGCTGGCGGGGACCTGGTCGTTGGCCCGACCAAAGGCGCGGCTGATTCCGGAGATCGAGACGTCGACGCTGTGGATGTTCGCGTCGCCGACCAGGCGGTCGACGCTGTCGAGCGGGAGGTGCACGCGCAGGTAGTCCACGTCGTCGTCGCGATAGCGCACCGTACCGCCCAAGCGCTTGGCGAGGAGCGCCGCCTTTGCATTGGCGCCGGGCATCGCCGCGACCACGAGCGTCACACCGCTGTCACCGCGCGCGCGGGCGGTGGCCAACTCCCCTCGCGCATCCTTGAAGAGGAACGCTCGTCGCGGCGGATCGACCGATTGCTGGGCGGAGATCGTCGAGATCGCGACGAGGAGCGAGGCGGAGAGGGCGAGCGGCAGCGCGCGCATGACACACCGGTGTGGTGGGGGGATCGTCCAATCTCAGGACGGGTACCGATGAAGTCGAGGGGGGCGCGTGGAGGAGCGGACCACGTACGCCGTCCGCCAAGCGGAGTGCGGAACGCTGGTCAATCACAATCGCCGGGAGGGCATCATGGGAGCAACGGTGCAGCACGCTCCAGTGGTCGCGCATCCAGGCATCATACGGGCTCGAGAAGAATGTCGCGTCTGGATTGCACGCGGCGGTCTCGCGTTAGTCGCCGTCTTGATGGCCTGTTCAGATCGCCCGGCCGTCATCGAGCCACGCCCGCGCGTGAATCCGGCCTTCGTGACTGGGGCCGCCGCTGCGGCTCTACAGGCCGATGGACGCTTCGCCCTTTCGCCAGCGGTGGTCTCGCCGCCCGGCCAGCTCAATGCGGACCAGGCCAAAGCCGTCGCAGTCCGGTATGTGCGCGAGGTGGCACCCTTCCTCCTGAACTCCTGGATAGCCGCACATGGTAGTCCCATCGCGCCGGCAACCCTTTCCGCGTGCGATCGCGCGCTCTATGCGGCCAGCCCCTACGCGCCCTTGCCGACAACGGTCTCGGAGCTCTCGGTACGTAAGTTCGGACCGCACTGGATCGTACCGCTCTGCCCACCCGCCGGGCCGCCGCAGGTGGTGGTGAGCTTCTCGGCGCTCGCCACAGAGGTAGCGGCCGATCTGAATGCCAGCACGAGCGTCTTGCGCATCGCGCGGGCGGACTTGTTGACATTTGGTCTACCCAGAGGGACGGTGGGCGGCATGTACAGTCCGGAGAGCGTGGCCTCGTACGCATTCACGAAGACAGGTCAGCGCGTGAGTAGCGTGCCAGAACTCGTAATGACGCCTATGCCGCAGGTGCCTGCCCTTGCACGCTGGTCGTTGTCCATCGAGGGATCGGTCACGCTCAAGGGCTCCGAGAGTGGCGCATCTCGCCAACGATCATCGCTGATGATCGGCTTCACGGATCGCTTCACGGAATCCGGCCTGCTCGACCGGAATCCGAGCGCCGCCGCCAAGCTCCTGTCGTGGACCGATCCGGTTACCAAGGTGACTTTCACACCCGTGCTGCTGTCGTCCGCGCCAGTCGACGTCGAACTGGTGACGCGGGAGAAGCCATGACCTTCGGGCGCATTCCGCTCTGACAATGTGTGTGAGACACCGACCTCCCCGCAGTTTGGTGTTCGAGGGTGATCGAGGATGTCGTTGTGTCGTCTGCTCTTGCCTCTTCCGTTGTGACTGCGCTGTATGCGGGGGTGTCAGCCACCCAGAAACCAGGAGCGGTTCACCGCGCCATCCTGCCTAACAGTTGCTGATTCGGTACGCTGGCACGTCGTCTTCCTACCTGCTGCAATCGGTGAGAGCGCCGTCGTTCTCCCATCACGCTGGATTCGAGGCAATGCGCTATTCGTCTCGCTGTGTCGCGGTGCTGTTGATCCACGCCGTCTCCGTCGCGGGGTGGTCGCAATCGCCCGCGCGGTGGACCGTCGCACCCAACCCCACGGTGACCATCGGCGGGGCTGCGGCAGACACCACCGACCTCTTGACCGCCGCAGTCGGCGCAACACGGTTGCCGGACGGAAGAATTCTCGTTGGGGACAATGCCGACTTTTCCCTGAGACTCTTCACCGCCAGCGGCAGGTTCTTGCGCGCGTATGGAAGGAAGGGGAACGGCCCGGGCGAGATCGGTCAACTCGGCGCGCTTCTGCGCTGTGGTGACTCACTGGTAACGTTTGATCTGGACGGTGACCGCGCCTCCGTTTTCTCACCCGATGGACGATACGTTCGCAGCTTCCGGTTTGATGCGCCCGGCGCTAGCCGCTCTCCGTACCAATCCCGCTGCAATAGTAACGGCTTCTTCGCGCACTTCGGGTGGGAACCCGAGAGTGACACTAAAACCGGAGTGTACCGCCCGCTGGTTCCATTCTGGCTTTCGGGAACGAACCCTGCAGTCCGACGCGTCTTCGGGCGCTTCGCCGGCTCAGAACGTTATGGAAGCGTGGCGACAAACGGAGTCTTCGGGTCGCGTCCCCTGCCGCTCGGAAAACAGCCGGTGGTCGCGGTCGGGACGAACCGGGTGTACTTGGGCACTGGGGATCGCTACGAGATCCTGGTGTTCGATTTCTCGGGAAAGCAGTTGGCGCCGATTCGAAAGGGCGGCGTCGATCTTGAGACGACGAGTGACGACATCCGCTACGCCAAAGAGCGGGAGATCGCCAATTCTGGGCCACGTGCGCGCGCGAGTGTTGAGCGGGATTACAGCGCGATGCCGTTGCCAAAGACGGTCCCAGCATACGCAGGGCTTGTCGTCGACGCGGACGGACACCTGTGGGTGCAGGATTACCCGCGTGGCAGGGCCACGACCGTATCGTGGTCGGTTTTCGCACCTGACGGGCGATTGGTCGCGGAGATTCCTCTTCCCGTCCACCTCGAAGTGTACGAGATCGGCAGGGATTATGTGCTCGGGCGTTTCTTGGATCCGGATGAGTCGGTACCGCAGATCAGGCTGTACCGGTTGAATCGATCTATGCGTCGCTAATCACTTCCCGCGCTTGGCCAGTCGGTGCTCGCAATCCGCCAGGCTTCGTCGAGGCGCGCCTGAGTTGGTTCAGCGAGAATAGTCGCCGGACGCCACGGTGAGCGGCTGCAAGCGCGCCAGCTCGACGCGCCCCGGACCACGGGCGGCTCCTTGGTCGCGCGCGAGTGACGGACCTCGTTGACCTCGCACAGCCAGTCGGTGAGCTGCCGCGGCAGGTCCTCCGTCAGATCGACGCAGCGGCGCGCGCGGAAGAAGGCCCGCTTCACGAAACCCACCAGATTCTCCACCGCCCCCTTCTGATCGGGACGGCGCGGGGTGCAGAGCTCGATGCTGACGCTTCCCTGAAGCCGTAGTCGAGTACGACCTGCGCGAGCGTGGGATTCCACACGATGCGCGCGCCGTCGCGTCGGACGACGACGGTCTTGGGATTGTCGAAGACAACGCGCAGCGGCACGCCGCCGCTCGCGGCAAAGCTCGCGAGGAGGCTGCGCACGAGGGGCTCGACGCGCTCCGTCGCCACGACGACCACGTGCATCCAGCGCGAGTACTTCAAGCGATAGGCCGCGAAGTGGATCCGGCGGCGCGCGTCGCTCGTCACTCGTCAGGCGGACGTCGACCTGGCCGAAGTCGAACTGGGCGTGCCTCGCCGGCGACCCCCTCGAAGCGCACCATCACCTCGGCCGGGATCTCGGTGCGTGCCCCGGCAATCACCCAGTTGGTCGTCGAAAGGCCGAGCGGCGTGCCGGCCTCCCGTAGACGGCGCCAGATCTCACCCGGGGCGAGCCCCGGCTCCGTGGTGAGCCAGTCGCGCACGGTCGTGCGCAGCGCCGCATCGACACGGGGGCGCCCCAGCCGCCGCGCGGCACGCGCCGCGGCGTCATCCGCCGCCGTGACGGCGGGCTCCTTGGCGATGCGCTCCACGGTCAGCCGCGAGATCGCGTACTGCTGCGCCACGGCGCCTGGCGTGACGCCGCTGGCGAGCAGCGCCTGGACGGCATGTCGGTCGAGCATCCTGAGCATCCTCCTCGGCGCCTCCCCGGGTGGGGGCCCGGCCGGTGCCGGGCACGACGCCATCGTGGGTCAGCGGCCCGCGGATGCGACAGACTTCAGAGAAGAAGTGCGACGGATTCTAGAGAACCCACAGCGCCCGGAGCGCGGCGCGCTCAGTCGCCTCGAACACGCTCCGGCGACTGCCAGAGAGCTTCTGGAAGGGGCGGTCGTTCACGCGCTCGCAGCCCAGGGCGAGCGCCTGGTTGAGGGCGGCCAGCGAGTGGAAGACCTGGTGGCGGAGCGGCGCCAGGATCTCGCGCTCGACGATCTGCACCGTCGTCTCGACCTTGGCCTTGTCGCGCGGATGCCGGACCCGCGTCGGCAGCACGGCGGTACCGTAATGCGTCGCCAGATCCTGATAGGTCGGGTGGACCGTCGGCTCGTAATAGCACGGCTGCCCCACGGCACTCTTCAGGTTGTCCGGGACCAGCAGCGCCGGCACGCCGCCCAGGGACTCCAGCATCCGCACATGGGCGCCGATCCAGTCGGGCAGCGCCTGCGTCCAGGTGGCCTCGACGTAGAGCAAGTGGCTCGCGCCTAACGCGCCGACGAAGATGTGCGGCGCGCCTCCTCGCCCGTGTCGAGATCGACGACCGGCATGGTCATGCCGGCGTAGTCGACAAAGACGCGCTCCCCGGCGACGTGCACCTGCCGGAGCACCGGCTCAAGCGTGTCGCACCACGCGTCGTAGTGCCGGCAGAACTGGGTATACGGATACCCGTCGGGCGCTGTCGCCTTGTTCTCGGCCCAGAGCAGTTGGCGCGTGACGCCCTTCTGCTTGAGCTGCTGGTGCACCGTCGGCCAGTCGGGCATCGGCCGGCTGGCGGTCGGCGGCGCCGCCGCTCGCCGGAAGAGCTGGGCCTCGAGCGCCGCCTCGTCGAGAGCCGGTGGCAGGGGCCACGGGAGCCCCGACGGCTGGAAGCGGGCGAGGTACTCGTGCACGGTGCTCTGCGAGAGCGCGAGGCTCTGGGCGATCTCGCGCTGGCTCAAGCGCTGGTCGAACCGGAGGCGCAGGGCCTCCCCTACCATTCGCATCGGGATCCTCTCGGCAGGCACCGCCTCGCTCCGGATTGAAGTCCGGCAGAAGCTGGCCCCGCGGTGGGATCCCGCACCCCTCAGGTCACCAGGCGGTTACCCGGTGATCGCCTTCGGCCGAAATGGGTGATCGGCTTCGAGCGAAACGGCTGATCCGCTTCCTCCGAAATGGGTGATGGGCTTGGAGCGAAATGGGTGATCGCCCTCGACCGAAACGAGGGATCGGCATCGACCGAAATACGCACGCGCACCTCAGGACTGAACCGCTGTTGCCGCTTCGATGTGCTCATCGCTCCAATCTCCCACAGAGTGGAGCCTCCAGTAATCCCGGGGCGGTTCACATAACCCTCGCCTAGTGGAGCCGCCGCAGCGTCCGCTCAAGTCGTGCTCCGCGCCATAGACGCCTCGGTGTGCAGCAGTCACCGCTATGGGAAACCAACACCCCCACCACCCGACCCAATAGATCGCTCGAGGCGAAGAACCCAAACTCGCGTGAGTCTTGACTGTGCTGCCTATTGTCACCCAAGAGAAAGTACTTGTCTGTCGGCACGACAATCGGGCCCCAATCCTCATTGGTGGGAAAGAAACCGCGCATGCTGGGCCGCTTCACGTAGTCAATCTGCCACTGCATGGCTATCGAGGCGCCGTTGAGCCGCAATGAGTCGGTTCGTGCATATGGCTCATCAATGGTATGATCATTGACGTACAGCTGCCCGGCACGCATTTCAACAGTCTCCCCGGGCAAGCCCAGGATGCGCTTGACCACCCGAAGATCGCCGACGCTCATCCGTTCCGGAAGGCGCGCCAATACCAAGTCGTTGCGCGCCCACGAATCGCCCCGAGCGTACGTAAGACCGGTCGCACGTCCCAGCCACGTGGGGCGCACCGCGAGCAATACATCGCCGGCCTGTACGGTGTCGAGCATGGACGTGCCGCGGGCGATGGCGGTGATGACCAAATACTTTCGCAAGACCAGTCCCAGCATCAGCACGGCCACCCACAGGCTGACAGTACCTAAGACGCGGCGACATCCGACACCCGGCATCAGTGACAGCTCAGGTCCGGGGGCCGACGGTACCGCAGCGCCACCACGTCGCGCTTGCCAAGCCGATCTTCCACCCACCCTAGAATTTCCGAAGACGTGATCGTCCGTGGGACGATGTCTCCCACGAGGCGTATCGCTCCAACAATCGTTCCGCGCTGTGTCAATACATGCCAATCATCCCAGGCCGCCTTCCCCACAAAGTCGAATCGCACCCACAAGCATCCCTCCTCGTCCATCACGAGACCATCGACTGTTGGAAAGAACTCCGGCCACGTCATCGCCTCGAAGGTGTGGCGAAGCTCCCGGCGATACTGAGGCTTCGTTCGATCCAGTTGCTCTGCAACGACGCGAGCAATGCTGGAGTCGGCTAAGGGACGCGCGTTCGCATCGGTCAACGCGATGAGACTGACGAGAGTGCCGGATGGGGTGAATTGCCCGATACGAAAGCTGTCGCCTGTCGTGAGGAAGAGCGTCGAATCGCCCATGGCGAATTGCGGGCTGCGGGCGAAGTCGCCGAGTCGCCCCACCTGCTCGGGCCAGCGATACGAATCTGCCCCAAGGACGCGAACGACGCTGCGAGCGAGCGAATCACTGGGGGTTATCAGTACGATGGGCACCACAGGGCGAAACGGCCCGAAGCGATTCGTCCGCGGTGTCTGGGGCGGCCCTTCGCCAACGAACACGCCGCGCTGGTTGCACGAGAGACGAGAGCCGAGCGTGCCACCCCCCTGGACGCGCATGTACCTGGTGCCCGTCACGTGTCCGTCGGTATCGAGCGAGGTTCTCACCCCCATGATCGGGTCGTAGACCTCCAGTCCGCGCGCGCCGCAGCGGCCCAACCACGTCGGAAACTGATACTCTCCGGGGCCGCCGCCTTTCCGCCCCCACCGCGTCGGATTGCCGGACGCTGATGCTCCCCGTGAGAAGACCAGCACCTGTGCGCCTGGTGCATCTGCGACTACCACGCGGCCATCAGGTAGGAGGGTGACGTCCTCGGGGTTGCCGAGTTCTGGCGACGAGTCGTGTGCAGCAAGTACGAGAGCTGTCTGGGCGGTTGCCCAGCGTGGCGCCTCGAGTAAGGCCGCAACGGTAATACGGTGAATCGTCGTCATCGAGGAGGGGGACCATGCAGCAAGTTCTGCGTCTGTCGTCGACGTTCCGCGATCTCCGCGACCGCAACAGACGAACGCTCCAAAAGCGCAGAAGAGCGCCGTACTGCGTAGCATGTGAGTCCACGCCTGCCATTCTCGGCATAGCCGCCTTGAGTCCAAGCGGCGCCGCCCGATCAACGGCGGTACTCGATGCGGCGATTGCCCTATCGTCATATGCGCGCTGATGTTCTTCGTTCTCAACTATGCGCTGGAGAGGGGCACCGTACGCGACTGTGCCCCTCTCTATTCTCAGCTGTGATGCATCATCGGCGCGAGGTCAGTTGCACCAGGGGGTTCCGACCGTGCACTTGTTGCTTTGAGAAGCCGGCGCGCTACAGTCTGCGCAGCAGATGTTTTGGTGTGTAACGCAGTCTTCGCATCGGACTGTGGACGCCAGTCGTCCGACGCTACTAAGGTTGCTGCCAATCGGTGCGAAGGTCACAAGTGCCAGTCCGGTCGTCACGGCGATGAGCTTACTGAGCATGTCGCTCCTCCTGAAAGCGAGTGGTTGCCCGAAGCTTGAAGGGTGAGTTCGTGTCGTCAATTCGCAGAACCGCAAATGTTGTTCGTTCCGCGCAATACCGAGTTCTACTGCACGTTCCGCAGCTGCATAACGACGCGGAGGAGAGCAGCGGAAAGTCCACCATTTTGGAGCGCAGATCCCGGCGATTGACCCAGATGGCGGCGAAAGTGGCTCGACCACGAGCTGGTGGATTGATGACCACTTGTGGCCGCGACTGCCTTTTGTGACTTACCGGCGACTTCAAGGGCCCACAGGGAATGGAGGGCGTGAATCGTTCCAATCAAGGCGCGAGGGGTCATGCCAGTGTCTCGTTTGATACGCCACTCCAAGGTGCGGGGCGGGATTCCGGAGAGCTGGCTCAGGCGATCTACTCCGAAGCGTCGATGTCCGGCGACAATGAGAAGCGCGAGGAGATCAACGGTCGGCACCGTTAGGCCTCGCAAGAGAGCACGGGCGAGCTCGTAGGCTGAGCCGTTCGCAGCGACCGCGCCTCCCGGAACCGCAGCGTCAGAGATGGGTTCCACCTCGCGGAGGGACAACCGAGCGGAGGGCAAATGGTCGGCGACCACGAGAAGGAGACGCGCGAGACCGATGGACGCGCGCACGCGAAATGTCACGAAGGTGGCTGAGGCTATTCCTCGCACGGTCTGCCCAAGCAAGACAAGATCCTGCTCGTCCCGTGGGGTGACGTCGGCGACGAAGTGCGAGGAGCGTTCGAGTGTCAACTGCGTCCGCAGATCGGAGAACGTTGCGACAAAGGTTAGCTGGCTCGCCGTGGGCCGAAGCTGCTGCAGGACACTACGTTCCTCGGGGGACTCTAGATAGGCCACAAGGCGAGCACCCTCACGTCGCGAATGTCCCACAGCCACCTGCTCGAACGTCATGACAACGCGCGCGATGTCGAGCGCTCGTAGAGCGGCCATCTTCCGCCCACGTGCGCGAGGGCGTCGCGATAGCAACGCCGATCCTCGTGCTCGCCAAGTCTCACGAAGGGCAGGACGAAGGTATCTCCCATCCTTACCGAGCCATTCGTGTCGGCCACAGCAAGTGCAAGTGCGACCTCTGCCGTACGGCATTTTGATTCGGGGATGCCAGTCGTCCAGACGCCGTCTCACAGACTGCAGGCGACGGGCAAGTCGGGCGCTCGCTCGACGGAGGAACGCGGCGCACGATGCGCCATCCCTTCGTCACTGGACACTAGGGTTACCCCTAGTCTGCACGCACGGCGGAACCAGAGCAGCCGCGGCAGTAGTTCTTGCGTGCTCGGTACAGAGAGCCGCACGAGGCTTGCGACGCGGCTGTGCGGTCCGATTGCTATCTCGGCGCGCTAAACGCTCAGCTCGGCGCTGCCTTCAGTTACGCCTGCCTAAGCGCCCGCGCGACGATGTACTTGGGGAGCGCGAACTCGCGCGCCAGCTGAACGAGCTCGCCGTCGGGCCAACGCCCGTTCGGCTGCAGCTGGTCCGCCGAGCGCGCCGCGAGAGCCGCCACCTGATCTGAGCCCCCCCGCTTTCGTGGACACCTCCCATCGACCGACTATCGTTCGGGTACGGAGGTGACATATGGGACGGAAGCGACGCGCGTTCAGTACCGAGTTCAAGGTGGAGGCGATCCGGCGCGCGGGTGAGCGCCGGGAGCGGGGCACGGCCCTCACGGTGATCGCGCGTGAGCTGGGCATCACGGCCGACCTGCGGCGGCGGTGGACCCGCGAGCTCGGCGATGCGTCGCCTCAGGCGGTGACCAGTCGACAGGAGTTCGAGGCGGAGAATCGCCGGTTGCGGCGGGCGAACGACGTGCTGCGGCAGGAGCGCGACTTCGCAAGAAAGAACGGCGGCGTACTTCGCGAAGGAACACCGGTGAGCGCGAAGTACGCCTGCATCGCCGCGCATGCCGACGCGTTCGCGATCACGCGGATGTGTCGGGTGCTGGGCGTGAGGCCGACGGGGTACCACGCGGCGCAGCGGCGGCCGCCGAGTGCCCGGGCGCAAACGGACGAAGCCGTGCTCGTCGCGAGTCGCACCGTGCATCGGCGGCGTCGGACGCGCTATCGCGCGCCGCGCGTGCACGCTGAGGTACGGGCCGAGGGCCACCGCGTCAGCCGCAAGCGGGTCGCGCGGTTGATGCAGACCGACGGACTGGCGGGGCGCCGGCGCCGACGGTTCGTGCGCACCACCGACGCGCGGCATGGCCTCCCGGTCGCCGCCAACATCGTCGCGCGCCAGTTCGCGCCGGCGACGATTGGGGCGCCGGATCGGGTATGGGCGAGCGACATCACGTACCTCCCGACGCCTTAGGGGTGGCTGTATCTCGCGGTTATCCCGGATCGAGCCACCCGGGGGGTGGTGGGCTGGGCGACAGCGTCGACGTTAGGCGAGACGCTGGTGCTGACGGCGTGGCACCAGGCCGTCGTGGCGCGTCAGCCCCCGCCGGGGCTCGTGGTCCACTCGGATCGCGGCCGTCAGTATGCGGGTCGGGCGTTCCAGGCCGCGCTCACCGCGGCGGGGGCCGTGCCCAGCATGAGCCGAACCGGCGATTGCTGCGACAACGCCGTGGCGGAACGCTTCTTCGCGACGTTGAAGGGCGAGCGGGTCCCCGACGCCGCGTGGCCCGATGCCCGCGCGGCGTGGCGGGATCTGTGCGCGTTCATCGAGGTGTGGTACAATCGGCAGCGACGGCATTCGACCCTCGGGTACCGGACGCCCGCCGAGTACGAGACGGTCCTCCGCACCAAGGGCCGAGCAGCCTAACCGAGGTGTACACGAAAGCGGGGCAAGCCTAATCCGCGGTGATGCACGTGTACGCTGGCCTCTCGCGCCCCTGCGCGTCCCGTGCGTTGCGAGTGTTTGGCGTGCGCGTGATAGGCGCTGGGCGTGCGACGCGAAACTTCACCAGCGCGACGTCGCCGAGCTCGCACTGTTGCTCCCTGCATGACCGTCCGGGAAGAGGGGAAACGCCACGAACTTGGCTGACCTCGCGCCACACCCGTGTACGAACGGCGCTATGGATAGCGCGCGTTAGTACTCGTGTAGTGGTTCACCGGAAACCGCACTTTCGGGCGATCTGAGCGAATGACACGCTTCCCTCGACCGGCGAGTGGCCGGGACGCGAAGGGAGGCATGCCATGAGTGAGCAGACGGGCCGGGTGAGGCTGGGGCCGCGCGCGAAGGGGCGGCAGTTCACGGCGGATGAGAAGCTCAACGTGCACTGCGTACAGCCGCTACGTGGTCCACTGGGAGCTGTTGACGACGATGCGTGCGAGCGACGTGCGGCTGGTGATCCAGTAGGCCCTCGAGGTCACGGGGGCCGCGCGACGATTGGTGAGGGACGTCGGGAGCCAGTTCACCGCCGCAGAATTCAAGTGCCTGGTGCGGCGCTTCTCGGTGGAGCACATCCGGATCCGGACGTATCATCCGGAATCGAACGGCCTCGTGAAGCGCTCTCATCGCGCGACGCGGGAGGCCCTGTGTTGGTTCAGCGAGAGTATGACGGGTGGGGCGGGTGTTTAGTGTAGCACCGCGGTGTGACGATCGCTCCGGATGCACGGGTGGACGACGTGTGGCGCCGGGCGGCGCGCGCCGCTTCGAGCTGATGACCACGGCGATGCGCTACGTGCCGCAACGGCCGCTCGTTGCCCCACCCCTCAACGAAATACTCCACCCGTGCAGGTGGCGTATTCGAGGGAGCACATCGAAGCGGAGGGCAAGGGATTCGAACCCCTAAGTCCTTGCGGACGCCGGTTTTCAAGACCGGTGCAATAGCCATTCTGCCAGCCCTCCCGACTGACGGATAATGGCCATGTGAGAGGCGCCGGGCAACAGGGCGGACAAACGGGGCGGGCTGTCGGCGAGCGGCCGATCGCCGCATCTTCTCGCCCCATGATGACCCGTACTGCCATCGTGCGCTTTGCTCCATTCGCTCGCCTCGTCGCGTGTGTCGCGCTAGGCGTGGCCCTTTGGCCCGCACGAACCACCGCGCAGCAACCGGCGCGCGCACGCGCGTGGGAAGGGACGCTCACCCTCCCCACCTACGACGAGGGAGCGCCCGACCCGAACGCCCCCTTCGATCTCCTGCAGCCGGCGGGGCGCCCCAACTATCCGTACACCATCCGCGACGTCCTCACCGATCGCCGTCGGCCGCGCGCGTGGCGCGCCCTCTTCCTGGAGAACGAGTTCCTCAAGTGCTCGGTCCTCCCCGATCTGGGGGGGCATCTGTACTCGTGCACCGACAAGGTGAACGGGGAAGAGATGTTCTACGCCAATGGGGCGATCAAGGTCTCCAATATTGCCTATCGCGGCTCGTGGGCGGCGTTCGGCATCGAGTTCAACTTCCCGGTCTCGCACAACTGGATGACGACGTCGCCCGTGGACTTCGCGCTCCGCGAGGAGCCGGACGGGAGCGCCTCGGTGTGGGTGGGAAACGTCGACCGCCCCTACGGGATGCAATGGACGGTGCAGCTCACGCTGCGCCCCGGCAGCGCGTTGTTGGAGCAATACACGACGCTCTACAACCGGAGCGACGTGCGCCGGCGCTTCTACTGGTGGACCAACGCCGGCGTGCGGGCGCATGACGACACGCGGATCCTCTATCCGATGAAGTTCACCGCGTCGCATGGCTTTGCCGACGTCGACACGTGGCCGGTCGACGCGCGGGGGACGGACAACTCGGTGCTGAAGAACCACATCTACGGCCCGGTGTCGCGCTTCGCGCACGCCAGCCGTGAGGGGTTCATGGGGATCTGGCACCCGCGCACCAACGCCGGCGTGGCGCACTATGCCCTGAGCGAGGAGCTGCCGGCCAAGAAGATCTGGTCGTGGGGGGTCGATGCCGACGCGCTCGATTGGCGGCGGCAGCTCTCCGACGACTCCAGCGCCTACGTGGAGATCCAGGCGGGGCTCTTTCGCGACCAGGAGACGTACGGCTTTTTGCAGCCGCAGGACCAGGTGTCGTTCCACGAATACTGGATGCCGCTGCGGGGGCTGGGGGGGCTCACGCGGATGAACCCGAACGGCGCGTTGCACCTGGAGCGTGTTCCCCTCGGCAAGGACTCGGTGGAGCTGCGCGCCACGGTGCAGGTCACGCGCACGGTTGCGGGTGCTCGCGCCACGCTCTCGCTGGGGGCGACAGTCGCGTTGACGACGAGCGGGCTCACCCCGGGTGAGCTGGTGCGGCTGTCGACGCGCGCCCTGGCCAGCGCACCGCCGGCCACCTTCACGCTGCGCGACGGCACCGGAGCCACGCTCCTGCGCCAGGTGGAAGGGGTCTACGACTTCCTCCCCGACTCGCTCGTCAGGCGCGGGAAGCAGCCGGTGGCGACCTGGCCCGCCGCGGCTGACCGGCGCGAGGGGGACTGGCTCACCTTCGCCGAGGACCGCGAGGTCAACGGCGACATGCTGGGCGCGTTAGGCGCCTATCGAGCCGGGCTCGCGGTGAATGCGCGCGACCTGGCACTCCTCCGCGCCACGGCGCGCCTCGAAGTGACGCTGGGCTTCCATGCCGCGGCCCAAGGGCATGCGAGTGCCGCCCTCGCCTTGCAGCCGGCGGACCACGAGATGGCGTACTACCGCGGGCTGGCACGCCTGGCCATGGCCGACACGGCGCGCGCGCGCGTGGACTTCGAGCTGGCACGCCAGTATGGCCCGTTGCGGCCGGCGGCGATGCTCGCCCTGCAGCGCTGCGGCCCCGCGGCGAACGACGATGCGCTCGCCTGGGCCGGGCGCTTCGCCGCCGACTCGGGCGCGACGCCATCGGCACGCCTGCGCGACATGCGGCTGGTCGCCGCCTGGCAGGGCGCGCGCCCGGTTGCGCCTGGCGACGCACCCCCGACCTCCGTGCGCGAGGACGCACAGGCCAACGCGCGCGAGTTTCCCACCGGCAACCTCGCGCGCTGGCTCAACCGCCAGCTGGCCGGCGGCGACGACGCGCTCCTGGTGCACCTGGCGGGCGACCCGCAGCGCATTCTCGACATCGCCGACGCGCTCCTGGACGCGCACGCCAACACCGAGGCGGCGGCCCTCCTCGCCACGCGCTGGCCCGACGATGCGCGCGTGGTGCGCGAGGCGGGGATCCCGCATCCCAACCGGCACCCGATGGTTTGGCTCTACCGCGCCTTTGCCGCACAGCGCGCGGGGCTCGACCCCACCGCCGCCCTCGACACCGCCGCGTCGCTCCCGCTGGGCTACGTCTTCCCCAACCGGGCGCGCGAGCGCGAGGTGCTGGCGTGGGCTGAACGCCTTCGCCCGCGCGACCCGTCGATTCGCTACCTGCAGGGGATGCTCGCCCTGCAGGGCGGCGAGGTCGAGCGCGCGATCACCCTGTGGCAGTCGGTGGTCGCGGAGCGCCCCACCGGGATCCCCGGTCTCTATCGCAACCTCGGCGCCGCCGCGCTCATCGCCGGCAACACGGCGCTCGCAGCCGACATCTTCGCCAGGGGGACGTCCGCCGAGCCCACCAACGCCGCCGTCTGGGTGGGGAACGACTCGCTGTTGCAGCTGACCGGCGCGTCGGCCGCCGCGCGTGCGGCGCAACTCGATCGGTATCCCGACAAGGCGGGGATGCCGACCGCGCTGGTCTATCGCTACGCGCGACTCCTCGCCGCCGCCGGCCGCTTCGACAACGCCGAAGCGCTCTTCGCCGACCGCTTCTTCTCGCGCGTGGAAGGGGGGATCAATCCGCGTGGCGAGTGGATCAACGTGCGCCTGGCGCGCGCCGAGGCGCTGGCGAGTGTAGGGAAGTGCGGGGAAGCAAACGCGATCGTGCGGGGGCTGGGTCGAGCGGTCCCCCGCCTGGCGTTCACGCGCGATGGGATGGGGGAGCAGGTGGGGCGCGCGGAGAACGTGAATCGTGTTGGTGGGGTGCGTGCGCGGTGTGGGGGAAGGGGGTAGGGCGGACGGGAGACGGGAGACGGGAGACGGGAGACGGGAGACGGGAGACGGGAGACGGGAGTGCGCGCGGCGGGGCCGCGCGCTGGGGGGGGCGGGGGCGTGTGAGCGGTTGACTCTCTCCCGTCCCGCCAGAAGCGCGAACCGATCCCGAGCCATCCACCACCAGCGCCCACTCCCCCCAAGGGTGCCGCGCAGCGGCCACCCCACCCTCAGCGCTGCCGAAAACGCGAACGGCGCCTAACGGCGCCGTTCGCACTCCCGTCCCCCCCCAGCCTTCGCTGGGGCAAGCTTTCCCCCGTCCCCCGTCCTAGTTCTTCCGTGTCGTGTCCTTCGGCGCCACATTCAACGGCACCGCCGGCTTCACATCCCCTTGCATCGGCGTCGGCGCCGACTGCTGCAACGCCTCGAAGTTGAAGAACTCGGCGATGCGCGTCGACTGGGCGACCTGCTTGGCCGCGTCGAGCGCCTTGTTTGCACCTGCCGGGTCGCCGATTGCCGTGAGGACGTCGTGCATCATGAAACCGGTCGACACATAGAGCGCCGGGATGCCCACCGAGGCCTTGTCGGGCCACCCGCCCTTGCGCACGAACGACTGCTGCCCCTCGAAAACGTTCTCCCAGAGCGCCTTGCTGCGCTGCACGTCGACCCATCCCTCGCCCGGGACGAGGAGCGTGTCCTTCGACGCCATGGGGGCGTGGTCGAGGAGGCGACGCGCCAGCCCCTGCGTCACCAGGTACTCGTCCAGTCCCAGTTCGCGCCCGTAGCTCCCGGAGGTGCGCGAGAAGTAGATGGGACGCCCCGGGTTGTCCTTGATGATCTGGAGCACGAAGTAGTCGGCGCGCGTGAGCAAGCGCGGCGGGATCTTCGTGCGCAGGCCGTAGCCCTCGAACACCACCGTGTCCGGAAGCTCGAAGTACAACGGGACCGAGTCCGCCTGCTGCAACGTCATCTTTACCGGCGGCCCCGAGGGCTTCTTCCAGTTCCCGCCCTTGTAGATCGCCGGCCCCTTGGTGGCGTCGTAGTCGCGCACCGGGTTGCGGATCAGTTGGCGCGTGTACCAGTCGGTGTTGAGGAGCGACGTGTTGGCGACCACGACGTCGGGCCGGATCCCCTCCACCTCCTGCGCATACCACAGCGGGAAGGTGTCGTTGTCGCCGACCGTCACCAGGACGCCGTACGGCTCCACCGAGTTGAGGAGGTCGTGCGCGAACTTCGCCGTGGTGTCGTCACCCTTGCGCGTCGCCGCGCTCCAGTTGCCTACCAGCGGAAAGAAGGCGATGCCCAGCACCGGCGTCGCCATCAACCAGCTGCGCTTCCTCGGGAGGTCGAGCGTCTCCTTGCCGAGCTTGACCTGCTCGCTGCCTAACAACGCGGCCACCGATTCCCACACGAAGGCCAGCCCCAGCGCCGCCCATACGGACCACGCCGAGAAGCTCCAGAGGTAGAAGTAGTCGCGGTCACGCACCTCTCGCTCGACCGCATCCCCCAGTTCCGGCGCCTGGGAATAGCCGTAGCGGAAGTTGAGGTACTTGATGAGCAGGAGCGTCATCGTGAACATCAGCGGCCCGAAGAACCAGAACGACTGGCGGTCGCGCTTCCAGTGCACCCACCCGCCAAAGAGGCCGAGGACGAGGTACAGCGCGGCCAGGACGCCTTGCAGCGTCTGGTGCTCGCCGTACGGGTCGCGCCACCACTGCCACTTGAAGTACATCCAGTACATCGAGACCTGGGCCGGATAGACACGGCTCGGGTCGTTAGGGTCCGGGGCGCCATACTGCCCGCGGTTGAAGTTGTAGACGAAGCGCTCCCACGTGACCTTGTCGAAGGTGCACTTGGCGGTCAGCTCGGTGGTGCAGGCGGTCGGCTCGCCCTCGGCGATGGCCGGGAAGTGCGCGGCGCGAATGGGCTGCGTGGCGAACGGCGTCATCCCGAACAGGACGGCACCGACGCAGGCCAGGATCAGCTTCCAGCGGAGAATCGTCCTGGGGCGGCGGACCATTACCGCAAAGGCGAAGGCCGGGGCGGCGAGGAAGCCCGCCATGTGGTTGGAGAAGCCGAGTCCCAGCAGGTAGGCGATGAGGACGAGGAGCTTGTCCGCCTTGGGACCGTCCGGGTCATCACACCAGCGCACCGTGAGCCAGGCGACGACGGCGACGCCGATGAGGGCGACGGTGTAGACCTTCTCGTTGACGACCGACTGCGACCAGACCGTGAACGCCGTGGCCCCGATCAGCGCCGCCAGACCGCCGCCGACGATGCGCTGCCACCGTTCGCTGAACCACGAGACGAGGACGCGCTCGGTGATGAGGAACCACATCGCCGCCGACGAGGCGGAGCAGAGCGCGGCGAGGATGTTCACCTTCATCGCCACGCTCCCGCCGATGGGGAGGATGGAGAAGACGCGCCCGAGGAGGACGAAGAAGGGATTGCCCGGCGGGTGCGGGAGCCCGAGGATGTACGCCGCCGCGATGTACTCGCTCGTGTCCCACATGGCCGTCGAGGGGCCGATCGTGAGCATGTAGAGCGTGAAGACCAGGGCGCCGGCGATCGCCGCGGCCAGGTATGAGGGGCGGTAGTCGAGCTCTGTCTGGGACATCAATCTCTAACTAGAAGACGAGAAGACGAGAGGACGAGAAGACGAGGGGCCTGCCTCAGCGAAGGCTGGGGCCTGCAAGACGAGAATCGGCGGTCTCGTCTCTTGGGCACGGGACGGGGGGGGAGCGTTGCCCGTTCCGGGCGGATTTTGGCTCCTCATGCAGCCGGGAAGGATACCCTCGGTCCCCCGGCGTTGGAAGGCAGTCCGCCCCAGCACCGCCGTCTGCCCCGCTCTCGTCGTGAAGTCAGGCCCCTCGTCTTCTCGTCCTCTCGTCCTCTCGTCCTCTCGTCCCCCGGCTAGTGGCGAAAGAGTCGCTGCCCCGTGAACACCATCGCGATCCCTTTCTCATTCGCGGCTGCAATCACCTCGGCGTCGCGCACCGAACCGCCGGGCTGCACGATCGCTGTGATCCCGGCCTCGACCACCACGTCGATCGAGTCGCGGAAGGGGAAGTAGGCGTCCGATCCCACCACCGATCCGGCGGTCTCGAGCCCCAGGCTCCGCGCCTTGTGAACCGCCATGAACGAGGCGTCGACGCGCGACATCTGGCCGGCGCCAATTCCCACCGTGGCGCCGTCGCGCGCCAGGACGATGGCGTTGGACTTGACGGCGCTCACCGCCCGCCAGGCAAAAAGGAGGTCGATGCGCTCCTGCTCGCTCGGCGAGCGCTCGGAGACGACCGTCCACTCGCCGATGCCTAACGAAGCCGGGGGACGATCCTGCAGCAGGAAGCCGCCGCGCACGCGCTTGAAGTCGAGCGACCCCTCGCGCCACGTGGCCGTCCCTTGCAGGAGGCGCAGGTTCTTCTTCCGCCCCAGGATCTCCACCGCCTCCTCGCTGAACGAGGGCGAGACGATGCATTCCACGAACAGCGACGAGATGGCCTCCGCCGTCTCGGCGTCGACCGGGACGGTGAAGGAGATCACGCTCCCGAAAGCCGAGACCGGGTCGCAGGCCAGCGCCTTCTTGTACGCGTCGAGTGCGCCCAGCCCCGTCGCCAATCCGCACGGCGTGGTGTGCTTGATGATGGCGCACGCCGGCTCTCCCGCGAACGGATCGGTGGCCAGCAGCGCCCCTTCGAGGTCGAGGAAGTTGTTGAACGAGAGTTCCTTTCCTCCCCTCTGCACGAGCCCCGCCAGCCCCTCGCCTGCACGCTCGATGTAGAAGGCGGCCTCCTGCCCGGGGTTCTCGCCGTAGCGCAACGTCTGCTTGCGGGTGACGGCGATGGGGACGACGTCGGGGAAGTGGTCGCCGCGCTGCTGGGCAAACCAGGTGGTGATGGCGCTGTCGTATGCCGCGGTGTGCGCGTAGACCTTCTCCGCCAGGCGCCGCCGCAACGCCGGGTCGCCAGCGCCCGAGGTGATGGCCTCCAGCACCTTGGCGTAGTCGCTCGGGTCCACCACGACCCAGACCGCGGCGAAGTTCTTTGCCGCCGAGCGCAGCATCGACGGGCCGCCGATGTCGATGTTCTCGATCACTTCCTCGGGATGCACGCCGGGTTTGGCCGCCGTCTCGCGGAAGGGATAGAGGTTGACGCAGACGAGGTCGATCGGGTGGATGTCATGCTCGGCGATCGCCGCCATGTGCTCGGGGAGGTCGCGTCTGGCGAGGAGCCCGCCGTGCACCGCCGGGTGCAACGTCTTCACGCGTCCGTCGAGCATCTCGGGGAACTGGGTGACGTCGGAGACATCGCGCACCACGAGGCCTGCCTCGCGCAGCGCGCGCGAGGTGCCACCGGTGGAGACCAGGTCCCACCCCGCGGCCACGAGGGCGCGGGCGAAGTCGACCAGTCCGGACTTGTCGGAGACGGAGAGCAGGGCGGTAGGCATGGGGGCAACGACGGAAGAGTCGTGGAAGGATTGGCGAGGAAGTCGCGTTCCCGGTCGCGCTAGCCGAGGAGGGCGTTGATCCCTTCGGCCGCGGCGCCCGGGTCGGCGCGCAGGGCAAAGTGCGTGGGGGCGAGGTGGCCCGGCGCGCCGTGGACGCGCCCATCGTCGCCTAACGTGATGACACCCGCGGCGAGCTGCTGCACCACACGCGGAAAGAGCGCGTGCTCCACGGCCAGGACGCGGCGGGCGAGCGTCTCGGCATCGTCACCGGGAAAGACCGGGACCGGCCACTGCGCGATGATGGCGCCGTGGTCGTACTCCTCGTCGACGAAGTGCACCGTGGCCCCGCTCACGCGCGCGCCGTGCGCCACCACGGCTTCGTGCACGTGGTGCCCGTACATCCCCGGACCTCCAAAGGCGGGGAGCAGCGCCGGGTGGACGTTGACGATGCGCCCGCGATAGGCGCGCGTCACCTCGGCGGGGATCATGCGCAGGTAGCCGGCCAGGACCACCAGGTCGATGCCGTGATGCGCCAGGAGGGCGAGCATCCCGTTGCTGCGTTGCTCGCGCTCCATGGCCAGGGCGGTGATGCCATGGCCGCGGGCACGCGCCAGCGCCCCTGCCGACGCGCGGTCGCAGGCGACGAGGACGATCTCGCCCGGGCGCGCGGCGCCAAGGGCGGTGAGGTGCTCCTGGATCGACTGGAAGTTGGACCCGCCCCCCGAGGCGAGCACGGCGATCTGCTTGCGCATGGCGCCGCATGTTAACGCAGGCGTTGGCCGGGGAGTAGAGTTGACCGGGCCGAGCTGAGGTTCGTGGAGCCTCAGATTCTCACGATCACGCACCCGCGGGGCGCCGCGATGGGTATGACCCTCAGCCTCGACCCTCGCCGGCCGCCGATTCCCTTCGCGTCCATGCACTCATCGAGTGTCAATTCATGCTTGCCATGCGAGTATGCGGCAACCCGAGTGGTCCCATCATTTCGAGTGCGTGCGGAACCGGAAGTTTCCCCGACGAGCGCTTGTCGACCTCCCAAACTGCCGATTCGGCGACGTGCCCGTCGGAAACGCTGGCCACAAAGATCTCATCGCAGGTGTCCTGCGCCGTGCTTCACTCGCGAACCAGCAGTTGCGGCGGGTGCTGGAGTCCAGGTGTCGATACATCATGCGTTGCTCGATATTCGGGCGCGGAGCGTGTTGAATCCGTGGCCTGTTCCTTCGGCATCAGAGTACTAGGGAATCCGTTTGCAGCTGAGGCTGCATCGGGCAGGTGCAAAGGCAGCTTGCGTCTTGGGGTGACGGCCGTACTATTGGCGCTCGCTGGACATCATCCTGCAGCGTTCCACGCAATTCGACATGCAGTTTCGATGACACCACGGCTGCGACCATCGTGCGATTCAGGAGATCCTGCGCCGCGTTGGACTCTACGCCTCATGCGTCTACTCTTCCCGTATCTAGTGTCCGCCGTCGCCGCCTGCGGCGACTCGGCGCCCGACGCGGGGTCGCACTCCTCACGAGTTCTGTGGCGCCTGCCGTTCGCACCGAATGAGCTCTTCTCATGGGGAGGAGTCCCCGCAGTTCGCGATGGGAGGGCGTACTGGAAGACGATGAATGGACTACTCGCCTTGGATATGATCTCAGGCGAGCGGCGATGGACAACGCCTCTCCCGATTCGCAGTCTGCAGGCTCCGAACGTACTGTGGCACGATGGGTTGCTTGCCATCGCCGACTGGTGGGGTGTGACCGTAGCCGATGCTGAGACCGGAACGGTGGTCTGGACCGCCGCGGACACGACGAGGCGGCACGATACCTTTCTCGATGCACGTGATGGAACGCTGTTTCACTTTCTTACGTCGGACTCGAATCGCCCTGGCCCCTACCTCGGTGTTCTGAAGGCTGTCGATTTGCGGACAGGTACGCCGAGGTGGGAGCAGGTACTGCTGCGCCATGAGACCTTTTCTGTACTGCCCCAGGGTGTCGTGATCGAGGGCGACGCGGTGTATGCGGTGGGGAGTCGCAGTCTGAGCGCCTCAGGGCACCTGAAGACGATCTTCGTCAGCGCGTTGCGTAGGATTGACGGCGCGTTGCTCTGGCACGCCGAGCTTCCGGGCGAGTTCCACGCGGCATCAACCAATGCGACGATCTTCGGATCCCTTCTCCTATTGGGCGACGGTTTCGGTTCGGGATTCCTGGCACTGGACCGCACCGATGGACACGAAGTGTGGAGGCTGTCGGGCGAGTCGGGATTCTACGGACCCACCTACGCGCCGCTTGTGCGGGACGGCATCGGATACGGCGTGTCCAGCGACCGACACGCGTACGCGTTTGACGCGGCCACGGGACGTCAGCTTTGGACGACGAAGCTTCCCGCGAGCGCGCACCAGCTCGCGCTTTGTGGCCGGTTCCTTCTGGTCGAAAACCAGGCAGTGATGCTTCTGGATCGCACGAGTGGCGCCATCGTTGATTCGCTCCTGACGAACCCCGATGGCAGTGAGATCCCGAGCAGCGGTTTCGCTGTCTCGGATCGCATCGCTGCCATCAGCACAGACCGGGAGATTGTAGGGTTCTCCTGTGAGTAACATGACCGAGGGGCACGGCTCACATGGGCAGTTCAGCTGATTGCGAACTCGCGTGTGCGTGGCGGGCGCCCGAATCGGGCAGCCCCCGCGGGGTCATGGCCACCGGGCGTGCCGCGCGAGAGGCAAGCGCCGCAGACGTATTCACCCCTCGCTCGCCGCAATCCACTCCTCGATCGCCTCACCCAGCGTATGCGCCACGTCCGCATGCGTGCGCGCCCAGTGCACCTCGCTGAACGGCGTCGCCGGCGACGGAACGAGGACGCCGATCCCGCCCAGTTCGAGCGCCGGCTCCACATCGCGCCGGCGATCGCCGACATACAGCGAACGCGTGAGGTCGATGCCATGGTCGCGCGCGGCGCGGAGGTACATGCCGGTGGCGGGCTTGCGGCAGTCGCAGGCCCCGGAGACCGAGGGGTGGTGCGGGCAGTGATAACTGTCGTCGAGGCGTGCCCCTGCGTCGGCCAGGAGCTGCGTGAGGCGGCGCCGTGTTGCCTCGTACTGCGCTTCCGTCAGGAGCCCCTGTGCGATCCCGCTCTGGTTGGTGACGACGATGGCCAGCAGCGCGCGCTGGTTGAGCGCGATGATATGCTGCGCCACGTCGGGAAGGACGCGCACGCCGTCGGGATCGGCCAGATAATGCGCGTCCTCGATGAGCGTGCCGTCGCGGTCCAGAAAGGCGGCGGGGCGGAGCGTCATGCGGCGCTCGCGGTGAGCGTGTCGCGCAGGGCCTGCGCGAGCGCGCCGTCGAGCGACGGGGGGATGGAGCGCAGGTCGAGGAGGAGGCGGTCGCGCTCGATGCGACCGACGATCGCGGTGGCGCCGTGCCGCAATGCGGCGTCAAGGGCGGTGGCGTCGCCGTCGAGCGCCAGCGCGGCCGACGGGATGCGCGAGGAGGGAAAGGCGCCGCCTCCGACAGTTGCAACGCTGTCCACCACTGCCGCATTGCAGCCGGCGACGCCGGCGGCGCGCACCGCCTCGCCCAGGGTGGCGACGCGCGCGCGCACGACCTCGAGCGGGGCGGTGAGCATGGCGAGCGCGGGGACCTCGCGCACGGCGCGCGCCGGGTCGCGGTAGAGCGCCAACGTTGCCTCGAGCGCGGCAAGCGTGAGCTTGTCGACGCGCAGCGCGCGGCACAGCGGGTTGCGGCGGCACGCCGCCACCGCCTCCCCCTTGCCGAGGATGATCCCCGCCTGGGGCCCGCCCAGGAGCTTGTCGCCGCTCATGAGCGTGAGGGTGGCGCCGTCGCGCACCACGTCGGCCGCCAGCGGCTCGCCCGAAAGCCCAAAGGGGGAAAGATCCACCATCAGCCCGCTCCCGAAGTCGTGAATGAGCGGAATGGCCTGCTCGGTGGCGATGGGGGCCAGGTCGCGCAACGACGCCTCGGCCACGAAGCCGGTGATCTCGAAGTTGGAGCGATGGACCTTGAGCAGCGCGCCGGTGCGGTCGCCTAACGCCGCGCGGTAGTCGTCGGCGTGCGTGCGATTCGTCGTCCCCACCTCGCGCAGCACCGCACCGCTGCGCGCCATGATGTCGGGAACGCGGAACGATCCGCCGATCTCCACCAGTTCGCCGCGCGAGATGACGGCCTCGCGGTGGCGGGCAAAGGTGTTGAGGGCGAGGACGAGCGCGGCGGCGCAGTTGTTCACCACGATGGCGTCCTCGGCACCGGTCAGCTCTCGCAGCAGCGCGACGCTGTGCACATACCGCGAGCCGCGGCGCCCCTCGTCCACGTCGTACTCCAGGTTGCACGCGCCGCTGGCCGTGCGGGCGATGGCGTCGAGCGCCACCTGTGCCAGCGGGGCGCGCCCCAGGTTGGTGTGCAACACAACCCCGGTTGCGTTGAACACGGCGCGCAGCGATGGACGCTCGAGGTTCGACAGCGCGCGCGCGACGCGCGCATTCCATTCGTCGTCGGCCGCGGGGGCGCTCGCGCGCCCCTCGCGCACGTCGGCGACCACCCGGCGTGCCGCCTCGGTGAGCAGTGCGGCGGGAGCGTGCGCGCCCAGCGCTCGCACGGCGTCGCGGGCGAGGAGCGAGCCGATGGCGGGAAGTGCGCGTCGTGCGTCGCCCATGCGTGCCTAACGCAGCAGGTGGCGCAGGCGCGCGTCGAGCGCGCCGCGCGCTTCTGGCCCGCCGGGCGCGCCGACGGTATCGCGCGCGGCGGCGCTGTCGGCCTTGGCCTTGCCCCCCGCTTTCGTCGTGTCCTTCTTCGTCGTGTCCACCTTGGGCTTGGGCGTGCTGAAAACGCGCTCCGACGAACGCCGGCGCCGCAGGAGCGACGGAAGCTCTACCGCGCGAATGCGGTACTGGGTCCCGGGGGCGAGCGGCGCCGCGGTGGTGATGATCAACTCGTTCACCGGCGACGGCTTGCTGGGCTTGGGCGGTGGTTCCTTGGCGACCGTGTCGCGACCGGTGAGTCGGTCGATAGCCGAGTCGATCTGCGCGCGGCGCGGCGGGAGTGTGCGGCGGTTGGTGGGGGGCGGGGGCGGGGCGGGCGCCTTGGCGCTGTCGCGCTTGGCAGAGTCGGCACGCGACGAATCCTCCTTTGCCGCGCGGCGTAGCGAGTCCTGGATTGCCTTGGTCTTGCGCCCTCGCTCCTGCGCCAGGTCGTAGGCCTGGCGCGACTGCGTGCGGGCGATGGCCACGACGCTCGAGTCGCGCTTCTTGAGCGAGAAGTGCGACGCGTCGATGACGAAGGCGGTATCGAGCGCACGATCGAGCTGCAGGCGAATCGTCATGGAGTCCATCAGCGTCACCGTCTGGATCCCGACGCCGATGGTGTCGTGCACGTACGCCAGGATCTCGCGCCGCGCCGAGTCGACGAGGGCGACTTTCATCGTGTCGTACAGCTCGCGCGGGTCGAGGAGGCGGTTCTTGTTCTGGTCGATGATGCCGCGCAACAGGTACTCACCCACCGGGAGGTTGGCGAGGTCGAAGCGCCCCAGCGAGTCGGCCAGCGTGAGGTAGCGCAGCGAGTCCTTCGACGTGGGGATGGGGAAGGCCTCGATGAGCGCGAGCTGTCCCGGCTTCTCGCTCTGCCAGTCGAAGATGTTGCCGCGGATGTGCGCCTTGGCAATCACCGGCCCCGTGGAGAAGACAAACTCGCGGGTGACGGAATCGACGTTCCCTTCGAGGTCGGTGAGCCCCGGGAGCATGCGCACATGATACGTCGTGTTGGCGCGGAAGCCTCCCTTGGGCGAGACGGCGATGAAGTCGCGGCGCCACGACACGCTCGGCTCACCGTACGAGGGCGAGATGAGGAAGAGTCCGGCGAGTGAACTCGCGCCCATGGGGCGCTCGTTGATGACCTTGTCGAAGTCGAAGGCAATGCTCCCGCCGCGAACGTTCACCGCATTCGTGTCGGGGCGCATGCGCAGGATGCGGGGCGGGTCGTAGGTCTCCGGCCCGCCTGGCGGCGTGCTGGCCGACGCGCAGGCCAGCACACCGGCCAGTACGCCGGCCAGCACCGCGAGCGGGAAGGCGCGCGCGGCTACCCGCACAGCGCGGCCACCTTGCTGGCGAGCTGCTCGCGCCGCGCCGTCCACTCCTGCTCCTTGCGCCGTTCGCCTTCCACCACGTCGGGCTTGGCCCTGGCGATGAAGTTCTCGTTCTGCAGCCGGGCGCGGAGCCCCGTCAGCTGCTTCTCCAGTGCGTCCAGCTCGCCGGTCAGTCGCGCGCATTCCTTCTCGAGGTCGATGGCCCCCGCCAATGGGAGCACTATCTCAGTACCATCGGAAAGGACCTGATGTGCCGCCGCGCCGGCCGGGGCGGCCTCGGCCACGCTGAGCGTGCAGCGCGTGAGGCGCTCGATGAGCGCTCCCTCGCCGGCGAAGATCGCGCGGGAACCCGCACCCGGGATCACGACCCCCTCGAGCTGCTTTCCCGGGTTGATCCCGTACTCACCGCGCAACTGGCGCACCGCGGAGACCGCCTCGATGACGCGGGCAAACTCGTCAGGGCGTCCGGGGTGGCTCGCCGTGGTGGGCCACGCCGCCGTGCAGACAAAGGTTCCGTTCACGTGCACCGGGAGCTTCTGCCACAGCGCCTCGGTCACGAAGGGAACGATCGGGTGCAGCAGCCGCAACGCCTGGTCAAAGGCGTACACGAGCACGGCGCGCGCCACGTTGCGGTCGTCGCCCGGCGTCGAGAGGCGCCCCTTGACCGATTCGAGGTACCAGTCGGCCAGCTCGTTCCAGACGAAGTTGCGCGCCGCCTCGGTGTACTCGTTGAGGCGCAGCCCGATGTAGCGCTCCTCATCCTTCCATCGCGTCCCGTTCGGGCGCGCCGGCCCCAACGCTGCGTTGCAGGCGTCGATGGCAACGTTCAGCCGCCCCAGGATCCAGGCGTCGGCGCGCGTGAAGTCGTTGACCGGGATCGCATCCAGCGCGAGCACGTGGTCGTCGCCAACGTTGGTGAGCAGGAAGCGCCCGATGTTCCACAGCTTGGTGACGAAGTTGCGCCCCGGGGCAAAGGAGCGCTCCAGGTCCCTGGGGTCGAGGATCGTGTCGGCGCCGAGCCCCATACCGGCAATCACTGTGTAGCGCAGGGCGTCGGCACCGTACAGCCCCACCACGTCGAGGGGATCGATCCCGTTCCCCAGCGACTTGGACATCTTCACGTGGTTGGTGTCGCGCACCGTCCCGTGCAGGTACACGGTATGGAACGGCGCCTCGCCCATGAAGGCAAAGCCCGTCATGATCATGCGCGCCACCCAGAAGAAGAGGATCTCCGGAGCGGTGACGAGGAGGTCGGTGGGGTAGAACGCCTTGAGGTCGGGGGTGTCGTCTGGCCAGCCTAACGTGGAGAACGGCCAGAGCCCGGAGGAGAACCAGGTGTCGAGCACGTCCTCGTCCTGGCGCACCGCGCCCGAACAGGCGGGGCAGCGGTGCACGTCCTCGCGCGAGGCGGTCACCTTGCCGCACGCATCGCAATACCAGACGGGGACGCGGTGCCCCCACCAGAGCTGGCGCGAGATGTTCCAGTCGCGGATCCCCTCCAGCCAGTTCACGTACACCGCTTCCCAGCGCTCGGGAAGGATGCGGATCTCCTTCTCGCGCACGGCGCGCAGCGCCGGCTCGGCGAGCGGCTTCATCTTCACGAACCACTGCTCCGAGAGGCGCGGCTCCACCACCGTGTCGCAGCGGTAGCAGCGCCGCACCGAGTGCGCATGCGGCTCTATCTTCACCAGTCGCCCCAGCGCCTCGAGGCGCCTGACGATCTCCTCGCGCGCGGCAAAGCGATCCATCCCCGTCATGTCCTCGGGGACGCGACCGCCGGCGTCCATCACCTCGCGCAGCTCGCCCGTTGGCGTGAGAATCACCGGCATGGCCAGCGAGTGGCGCTGCCCCACGTCGAAGTCGTTGGCGTCGTGCGCCGGCGTGATCTTCACCGCGCCGGAGCCGAAGGCAGGGTCGGTGTAGTCGTCGGCGATGATCGGGATCTCGACATTGGCGATGGGGAGCCGCACCGTGCGCCCGATGAGGTCCTGATACCGCTCGTCGTTTGGGTTCACCGCCACGGCCACGTCTCCCAGCATCGTTTCCGGGCGCGTGGTGGCCACCACGATGAAGCGCGGCTCCTCGTTGGCGTTCACCTGCGTGATGGGGTAGCTGATGTGGTACAGCTTCCCGTTCGCGTCATGGTGCTCCGCCTCCTCGTCCGAGAGCGAGGTGAGGCAGCGCGGGCACCAGTGAATCACGCGATGCCCGCGGTAAATGAGCCCGCGCTCGAACAGCCGCACGAAGGCCTCGCGCACGGCGCGCGACAATTGCGGCGAGAGCGTGTACGCGGTGCGCGTCCAGTCGGCCGAGGCGCCAATGGCGCGCAGCTGCGACAGGATCGTCCCGCCAGTCTCGTTCACGTGCTGCGCGGTGCGCGCAACGAAGGCGTCGCGCCCGAGGTCGAAGCGCGTCAACCCCTCCTTCGCCAGCTGCTTCTCCACGACGTTCTGCGTGGCGATTCCGGCGTGGTCGGTCCCGGGGACCCACAGCGCCTCGTCGCCGCACATGCGCCGCCAGCGGATCACGACGTCCTGCACCGTGTTGTTGAGGCCATGCCCCATGTGCAGCACCGCCGTCACGTTCGGCGGCGGGATGACGATGGTATAGGGCTCGCGATCGCCCGCCGCGCGGCGCGATCGCTCGGCGCGCGCGGTGAAGACGCCGGCGTCCTGCCACTGCGCGTAGAGCTCGCGCTCGGTCGCCGCGTGGTCGTATTGCGGGGGAAGTTCGGAGGTCGACATGGGAGGAAATGTAAAGGGGCCGCCCACCCGGGGCGGCCCTCCGTGATCGTGCAGGATGGGAGCGGCGCTCAGGTGGTTGCGTCGTCGGATGTGGCTACCTCGTCCTCGTCGTCGCCGTCGCTTGCACGGTCGGCGGCGCTGCTGCCGGCGGCGGCAACACCAGCGCGAGCGCCGGTGCGAGCGCCGGTGCGGGCGCCGTCGCGTACGGCGACGTCGACAATCACCTGCTCCACGCCGTCCACACGCGCCGCGATCCGTCGCGCGATGCGCAGTTCACGCTCGGCGCGCACCCACCCCGTGAGTTCGAGCACTCCCTCGTCGTCCACCGAGATCTCGAGGGCGCGGCGGCGCAGCACGGGATGGCGCCTAAAGGCGGCGAGCACCGCCGTCTCGATCGCCTCGGGGTCGAACGCCTCGACGATCTCGTCCTCGGCGTCGTGGTCCAGGTCATCCTCGTCGGTATCGGCATCGAGCCCCGCCATCGCGCGCTCGATGTCGTCGACCTCGAACTCGTCCAGGTCGGGGTCGGGGCGGCGCCGCCGCGTCCCGCCGAATGCCTGGCCACGGCCGGCGGCGCGCTCGTCGAGTCGCCGGCGCAGCCCGGTGCGGGCGTCTCCCAGCAGCGCGGTCACGATGCGCTCGATCCCAACCGCGTCGAGCACCGAGCCGAGCGCCCCCGCGGGGAGCGCGGCGCGGATGATCCTGAGCAGCGGACCACGCCGCCCCTTGAGCAGGCGACGCAAGCCGCGCCACCCCCCCAGCCGCTGCGCCACCAGGGCCCCCGCCACCACCCCGGCAATGATCCCCGCGGTGACGAGCACGGTGTGCCCGGATTCGGAATCGTCTTCGATGTATCGAGCCATGCGCGAGGTCGGCCTGGTGTCGAAGGAAGTCGCGGTACGTGGCGCCGCAGAGAGCGCCCCGTAGCCCAAACTTGCTGTCGTACGATAACTTGCGCGTCGTGAATATGCGATCTGCGCCCCCCGGACCGTCGCGCGATGCGTCGAGCGCCACACGTCTCCTGCCGTGGCTCGCGCTCGCCTTGGCGATAGCCGCCGGAGTGGTCCTCGCCTTCCGATATGGGGTGCGAATCACGCCGCTCATCGACAGCGTCCGTTAACCGGTTCGGTTCGCGCCGTCGATCCCCGTACCCCGCCTCGCGCTCGCAAGTTCATCGCTGGCCACGTATCTCGGCGCAGCGCGCATTCACCGCCCGTGCATCACTCCACCCGTCTTCACCCTCGTCCCGAACGCCGTCCCATGTCCGCACCACTCACCCTCACGCTCCCCAATGGCGATGAACGCCAGGTCGAAGCCGGCACGCTGCCGCGCGACGTGGTGGCCTCCATCGGGCCGCGCCTGTTGAGCGCGGCCGTCGCGGTCACGGTGAACGGCGAGGTGCAGGACCTCATGACGCCGCTGCGCAGTGGCGGGGCGTTCAAGGTGCTGACGGAAAAGGACGCCGAGTCGCTGGCGGTGCTGCGCCACTCCGGCGCGCACATCCTGGCCACGGCGGTCCGCCGCCTGCGCCCCGACGCCAAGATCGGCTTTGGCCCGGCCATCGACGACGGCTTCTACTACGACTTCGAGGTGGAGAAGCCGTTCACGCCGGAAGATCTCGAGGCGTTCGAGGCGGAGATGCGGCGAGTGGTCGCCTCGAAGTTCCCCTTCCAGCGCGAGGAGGTGGACCGCGCCGAGGCCAACGTGCGCTTTGCCGACGACCCGCTCAAGCTGGAGCGTATCGCCGACCTTCCCGAGGGCGAGGTGATCTCGACCTATACGGACGGGCCGTTCATCGACCTGTGCCGCGGCCCGCATGTGCCCGACACGTCGTACCTCAAGCACTTCAAGCTCCTCACCACGGCCGCCGCCTATTGGCGCGGCGATGAGAAGCGCCAGATGCTGCAGCGTATCTACGCCACCGCATTCTGGAAGAAGGAGGAGCTCGAGCAGCACCTCTTCCGCCTGGAGGAGGCCAAGCGTCGCGATCACCGCGTGGTGGGGAAGGCGCTCGATCTCTTCCTGTTCCACCCGTTTGCACCTGGCGCCGCCTTCTGGACCGAGCGCGGCACGACGATCGTCAACACGATCAACGACTACCTCCGCGAGCTGCAAAAGGACGACTACAAGGAGATCAAGACCCCGCTCCTGTACAACAAGGCGCTGTGGGAACAGTCCGGCCATTGGGGGAAGTACCGCGAGAACATGTTCCTCGTGCTCAACTCCGAGACGGAGGAGCACGACATGTCGCTCAAGCCGATGAACTGTCCCTCGCACTACCTGCTGTACAACAGCAAGAAGCACTCGTACCGCGAGCTGCCGCTGCGTTACAACACGTACGACGTGCTGCACCGCAACGAGATCACGGGGGCGTTGTCCGGGCTCACGCGCGTGCGGCAGTTCCAGCAGGACGACTGTCACATCTTCCTGATGGAGTCGCAGATTGCCGAGGAGGTGCATCGGCTGCTGCACTTCATCCTGGGCTACTACCGCACCTTCGGGCTCACGGCGACGCTCAAGTTTGCCACGCGCCCGCCGATGCGCGTGGGCTCGGACGAGATGTGGGACCGCGCCGAGGCGGCGCTCAAGGCGGCGCTCGACTCGACGGGGATGCCGTACGAGTTCAAGGCCGGCGACGGCGCGTTCTACGGCCCCAAGATCGACTTCGACGTCACCGACTCGTTAGGGCGGGCGTGGCAGCTGGGGACCATCCAGCTCGACTATGCGGCGCCGGAGCGCTTCGACATGTCGTACACGGGCGAGGACAACGCCACGCACCGCCCGGTGGTGATCCACCGCGCCGTGTCCGGCTCGTTCGAGCGCTTCATGGCGATCCTCATCGAGCACTTCGCGGGGGCGTTCCCGGTGTGGCTGGCGCCGGAGCAGGTGCGCATCCTCCCCATCACCGACGACCTCGCCCCGCAGGGAGAGGCGGTGACGGCCAAGCTGCGCGCTGCCGGGATCCGCGCCACGATGGATGCGCATAACGACACGCTCAACTACCGAATCCGCGAGGCCGAGCTGCAAAAGGTCCCGTACATGGCGGTGCTTGGAAAGCGCGAGGCAGAGCAGGGGACGCTCGCCGTGCGCATGCGCGGGCAGGGGAAGAAGCAGGACATCGTCCCGGTGGACGACTTCATTGCCCGCGTGCGGGAACAGATCCGGACGCGCGCGCTGGAGCTGGCCTAGCCGATGTCGGGTGCGCGCGGTTCCCTGCTGCGTGTACTCGGCGTCGGGTTCGGCATTGCGGTGGCGGTGGGGGGCGGGGTTGGCGTCGGCATCCTGCGCACGCCCGGCGCCATAGCCGAGGCGCTTCCGCATCCCGGGCTCATCCTCCTTGCCTGGACGTTAGGCGGGGCGTATGCGCTGCTGCAGGCCAACAACCTGGCCGAGCTGGCGGCGGCGCACCCGCGCTCCGGCGGGCCGTACGTCTTTGCGCGGCGCGCCCTGGGTCCGTACGGTGGCTTCGTGGTGGGGTGGTCTGACTGGCTCTCCCTCGTGGTGGCCACGGCGTACCTCCCGCTGGCGCTGGGCGAGTTCGCGGCGCGACTCGTGCCGTCGCTGGCGGGGCGCGAGTCGCTCATTGCCTTTCTCGCGCTCGCCACGCTGCTCGGCGTGCAGCTGCGGGGGGTGGTGGCGGGGAGCCGCGTGCAGGAAGTGGTGGCGTTGCTCAAGGCGCTCGCCCTCGTGGCCTTCGTGGCGCTGTGCTTCGTTGCCGCACCGGCGGCGGGGGAGGAATCCGCTTCCACCGTGGCATCGGCGAAGCCTGTGACGCTCGTTGCCTTTGCCGGTGCGTTGCAGCTGGTGATAGGCGCGTACGGCGGTTGGTATGCCGCCGCGTTCTTCGGCGAGGAACAGACCGACCCGGGGCGCGCCATCCCGCGTGCCCTCCTCTCGTCGGTGCTGGTGATGATGGCACTCTACCTCTCGGTCAACCTCGCCTACCTGCGGGTCCTCCCCATGGGAGAGTTCATGGCCACCAAGCTCCCCGCCGCCAGCGCCATGCAGCGCGTCTTTGGCGGGGCGAGCGACCAGGTGGTGACCGCACTCTCCGTCCTGCTGATGATCGGGATCGTCAATGCGCTGGTGATGATCGCACCGCGTGCGCTGTATGCCCTGGCGTGCGATGGACTGTTCGTGCACCAGGCACGCGCCGTGACCCGCGGCGGGACGCCGGTTGGGGCGTCGATCGTGACCGTCGCCGTGGCGGTCGCGCTCGCCGCCACCGGGACCTTCGAGCGCCTCTTTGCCCTCACCGCCTTCCTGATGATCGTGGTGGATGCGTCGAACAACGTGGGGCTGCTGGTGCTGCGCGCGCGCGAGCCAGCGATGCCGCGCCCCTACCGCGCCATCGGCGCCCCGGCCACGACCGTCATCGCGCTGGCGGTGGCGCTCGCTCTCCTTGCCGGCTTCACCGCCAGCGACCCGCGCACCGCCGCCATCGGCGCCACCTTCATCGCCTGCAGCTACCCGATCTATCGCCTCGCCGCGCGCGGCGCCGCGGCGCGGGGCGCTGCCTAACGCCTTGCCCGGGAGACTCGCCATGCCGGTCGTCAATCTCGCCGAGAAGTTTTCCCGCTTCGCCGACTACTGGCACCCGCGCATCGTGGGCGAGCTCAACGGACAGCATGTCAAGGTGGCCAAGCTGCTGGGCGAGTTCGACTGGCACTTCCACGCCGACGAGGACGAACTCTTCCTCGTGACCAAGGGGGTGCTCACCATGCAGCTGCGCGACGGCGACGTGAACATTCGCGAGGGCGAGTTCTACATCGTCCCACGCGGGGTGGAGCATCGGCCGGTGGCCAGCCAGGAGGTCCACGTCGTCCTCTTCGAGCCGGCGTCGACATTCCATACCGGCAACGTGGTGACCGAGAAGACGCGCGCCACGCTGGACTGGATCTGAGCCACCGCGGGGACGACGCAGCGGGGCGCGGCGCCGGCGGGACACACCTTTTCGCGCATTCGGCTGTCGGAGTACGTTGATCGCACCCCGACCTCCTGCCGATGCCCTGGAATCGCCGGACGCTCCGGATTTCTCGCGCCGCCACGCGGCGGCTTGCGCCGACCGTCTCGCTCGTCGCCGGCGCTGTCCTCGCTGGCATCACGGCCGGCTGCCTTGCCGCGCCGCTCAAACTCTCCAAGGACGATTCGAACGTCGTCCTCTCGCGACAGCTCATTCCGGCGCCCGACCCTTCGCAGCGCGGGACGTACGCCATCAAGTCGCTGTACTATGGAAGCGGGACCGACAAGCGACGCGCGGTCTTTCGCGACTCGGTGACGCTCAAGACCGCCACCGTCGACGGAAGCAAGCTCGCCGCCGCCCCGAATCCCGAGCAGGGCAAGGCGCGCAAGGACTACTGGGGATTCGACTTCTCCAAGCTTCCCGTCAACGGGCGCGTCTGGTATCCCGACGGCGCGGGGCCGTTTCCGCTCGTGCTCATCGTGCACGGCAACCATAACATGAAGGAGTTCTCGGACCCCGGCTATCGCTATTTGGGGGAACTCCTCGCCTCGCGCGGCTTCATCCTCGCCTCGGTGGACGAGAACTTCCTCAACGGGTGGATGTCGAACGAGAATGACGCTCGCGGCTGGATGCTCCTCAAACACCTGCAGGCGTGGCGTGGCTTCAACGACTCGACGGCGTCACCGCTGCGGGGCAAGGTCGACATGACGCGCATTGCCCTCATGGGACACTCGCGCGGCGGCGAGGCGGTGGCGGTGGCAGGGGCATTCAATCGCCTGACGCACTATCCGGACGACGCGACGGTCACCTTCGACTTCAACTTCGACATCAAGTCGCTGGTCGCCATCGCCCCCATCGACGGACAGTATCGCCCGGCCGAGAAGCCGACGCCGGTCTCGAACTACAACTACCTCCTGATTCACGGTTCGCACGACGGCGACGTGTCGGCCTTCAGCGGGTTGGCGCAGTACGAACGGTTGCACTATCCCGATGGTGGTGCGTGGTTCAAGTCGGCCATCTATGTCTACCGCGCCAACCATGGGCAGTGGAACACGGAGTGGGGGTCGCTGGATGGCGGGGAGCGTAGTGCGCGCTACCTGGACATTCGCGGGCTCATCTCCGAGGGCGACCAGCGACGCTTTGCCGAAGTCACCATCACCGCCTTCCTCGAGGCGACGTTGCGGGACCGGCGCGAGTACCTCCCCATGTTCCGCGACCATCGTGTAGCTGGCGGGTGGCTCCCGAAGACGATGTACATCACGCGCTTCGAGGATGCGTCGTTCCGCGCCGCCGCCACCTACGATGAGGACGTGGACGTGTCGCATGGCACGGTGCGCGGCGTGTCGCTGGCGGGCGACTCGCTCGCCACCTGGAAGGAGGCCTCGATCCCGTTCCGCTGGCGCGGGAGCAACCAGGGGCACAACGCCGTCCTCCTGGGCTGGAACAACCGCATTGCCGGCGACGACACCACCAGGCGCGGGCGACCGGCGTCGTACACGATGAGCATTGGCGATTCGCTGCGGAGCGCCTGGCGCGTGGACGAGGGCAGTACGCTCGTTTTCTCGCTCGCCCCCACCGATGCGCGCCCTGGCCCGCGCCAGCCGGCGAGGGATTCCTCCGCGAAGGACTCGGTCGCCGCGAAGAAGGGCGGCGCCAAGTCGCCTCGGAAGCCGGCGGCGAAGCCGCACCCCAAGCCGGCCACCGACTCGACTCCGCTCGACCTCAGCTTCGAGGCGGTCGACGCCGATGGGCACCTGGCGCGCGTGGCGCTCTCTTCATACGGCGTCCCGCGGCGACCGCTCGCCGTCGGCGTCTATCGCCGCTCCGGTCGCGACAAGCAACGCTTTGCCAACACGTACGAAATCGTCCTGCAGACCTACACCATTCCGCTCGCCGACTTCGTGCGCGCTGCGCCCGGCTTCGACGCGCGCCGCCTGACGAGTGTGCGCTGGCGCTTTGACCGGAGCGAGGCCGGCACGGTCTGGCTCGACAATGTCGGCTTTGCGCGGTTTGGGGGCGAGTGGAGCGCGGCAGCTCCGGGAGGCGACCGATGACCGCTCACCGCACGGCACAGGCGCTCGCCGCGGCGGCGACGCTCACGTTGGCCCTGGCCGCACCGCTGCAGGCGCAACGCGAGCGCCATGCACCGCTCCTGTTGCAGCTCCCGGTCACCGCGCGCACCATGGCGATGGGCGGGCTCACCGCCGCCACGCGCGACGTGGAGTCGGTCTTCGGCAATCCGGCACTTGTCGGCGGGAACAACGCCGTGTCGCTCTCGCTGGGCCGCTACGCCAGCGGCGCCACCACCGGGCACCTCGCCACGGCGATGAACGTCGGGATGCTTGGCGTCGGGGTCGGCGTCGCGCTCCTCGATGCGCCGCAGCACGCGCTGGGACCGGCGCTGGACAGCGACGTCCTCACCGACGAAGGCACCCTTGCCGCGTCGAACCTGGCGGCGACGGTCGCCGCCTCCCTGGCGTGGAAGGGGTTTCGCTGGGGAGCGGCGGCGCGCTACGTCGAGTCGCGCCGCGGCGCACAGCGCGGCAGCAGCCCGTCGTTTGACCTCGGTATCTCGAAGAACCTCCTCTCGGGACAGCTCTCGACCGGGCTGGTGCTGCAATACCTGGGGCGCGACCTCAACGACAGGATCAACACTCGAGCGCTTCCCACGCGCATCGCGTTCGGGCTCGCCGGCGGCGGGAAGAATATCGGGAAGTGGATCGACGTGGGTGCGTCGGCCAACATCGCGGTGCGCGAGGATGGCGAGGTGTACCCAACCGGTGGCGGCGAGCTGTCATGGCTCCCGCTCGAGGGGGTAAGCCTCACCGTGTGGGGCGGGGCACGGCGCCCCGAGCTGCGCGCACAGCGTCCCCTCACCGGCGGTGTGGGGGTAACGCTCGATCGCCTGTCGCTCGACTACGGGTGGGAGGACATGCGCGGCGCGGGCGGAGCACATCGGGTGACGCTCCGTCTGCGCTGAGTTTCGGCGGCCGCCGTGCGCCGCCGGTGGGGGCTGAAGCGCGTGAATCGCCGAGTCACCACACGCCTGTAATCGATTACCGGACGCGCGCCCAACCCGGAGCGCCGAATCAGGAACTTCCGCGGCGCGCGTTGGCGGGAACCTCCGTTGTTCGCGTCGCGCACGGCGGGTTAGCTTTGCTGCGCTCCCCCCCCATTCGGGGAGGGACTCACTCCCGTCGTCTCTCGCCATGTCCGATACATCGCGCACTCCCGTCATCGTCGCGGCCACGCGCACGCCGATCGGGAAGTACCTCGGCGCCCTCGCCTCATTCAGTGCCCCGGAACTCGGCGCCATCGCCATCCGCGAAGCGGTCAAGCGCGCCGGTGTCCCCGGCGATCAGGTGAACGAAGTCGTGATGGGGCACGTGCTGCAGGGGGGCACCGGCCAGGCGCCGGCGCGTCAGGCACTCATCAAGTCGGGCCTCCCGACTTCGGTCTCTGCCCTCACGATCAACAAGGTCTGCGGTTCCGGGCTCAAGGCGGTCATGCTCGCCGCGCAGTCCATCAAGGCGGGCGACCACCAGGTGGTCGTGGCCGGTGGGCAGGAGTCGATGTCCAACGCGCCGCACTATCTCTACAACTATCGCGGCGGCGTGAAGATCGGCGACCAGACGCTGGTGGACGGGATGATCAAGGACGGGCTCTGGTGCGCCTCCTGCGGCGTGCACATGGGGAGCCACGCCGAGTACACGGCGCGCAAGGCGACGATCTCGCGGCAGCGGCAGGACGAGTTCGCGGTGCAGTCGCACCTGCGGGCGTCGGCGGCGCAGGAGGCGGGGAAGTTCGCCGCCGAGATCGTGCCGGTGGAGATCGCGGGAAAGAAGGGCTCGACGATCGTCAGTGCCGACGAGGGGCCGCGCAAGGATTCGACGGTCGACGCGTTAGGCAAGCTGCGCCCTGCATTTCCCGACAAGGACGCCACCGACCTCACGGTGACCGCGGCCAACGCGTCGTCGATCAACGACGGCGGCGCGGCGCTGGTGGTGACGTCGGAGGAGTTTGCGCGCGCGCACGGCCTCCCGATGCTGGCGCGCATCGACGCCTACGCCACCGGCGCCGTCGACCCGCGCGACCTCTTCTTTGCTCCCGTGAATGCCGTCGGCAACCTGATGAAGAAGGAAGGGACGTCGATTGGCGACTATGACCTCATCGAGGCCAACGAGGCGTTCGCGTCGCAGTCGCTCGCCGACGGTGACGCGTTAGGCTGGGACTGGGATCGCGTCAACGTGCACGGCGGTGCGATCGCCCTGGGACACCCCATCGGCGCCAGCGGCGCCCGCGTTCTGGTCACGCTGCTGCACGCGCTCGCCGACCGCGGCAAGGCGCGCGGATTGGCGACGCTGTGCCTGGGTGGAGGCGACGCGGTAGCGCTCTCGGTCACCCGCCTCGGCTAGTCCAGCACGACGCCGCGCGAGCTCATGTCTCCGGCCGATTCGGGAGAGCTTCGCGCGGCGCCGGCGCCGGCGTCCGCGAACGTGGCGGAGCGCCCGCGCCTCTCTGTGGGGTGGCGCTTTGCCGTCTTCGTCCTTGCGTCGTCGGTGGGGGTGCTGGGGTGCCGGGCGGTCATCCCCGCCGCGGCGGCGCTGCTCGAGGTGGCGACCGGCGTGCGCCTGCCGGCGTTCGTGATCACGCTGTCGGTCGGGCTTCTCATCGGGCACTGGTGGACCTTTCGCCAGGTGGAGCCCGACGGGTGGCACAAGGTGCTGCTCGACCGCTCGGCGTTCAGCTGGCGGGCGTTGGGCGGCGGCGCGTTGTTAGGCGCGTCGGCGGTCGGTGTCCCCAGCGTGTTGCTCCTGGCGATCGGCTGGCTCAAGCTCGAGCCGATGCCCGCGGGGAGCGTGCTCGCCTCGGCATTCTTCACGCTGGGGCTCCTGGCGCCGGCGGCGCTATGGGAAGAGCTCGTCGCGCGCGGCTACGCGCTGGCGCTCCTGCGCGAACGCTTCGGGGCGCGCGTTGCCATCGCGGTGACGAGCGTGGCATTCGGGCTCATGCACCTCGAGAACCGCGGCGCAACGTTCCAGTCCATCGCGCTGGTAACGCTCGCCGGAATCTTCCTGGGGAGCATCGTGGTGGCGATGCGCTCGCTCTACGCTGCGTGGTCGGCGCACGTGGCGTGGAATTTCGTGATGGCTGGCGTAATGCACACCTCGGTGAGCGGACTGGGGATGGGGACGCCGAACTACCGCACCGTGGATGCGGGACCCGACTGGGCAACCGGTGGGATGTGGGGCCCCGAAGCCGGAGTGTTTGCCGGCGCGGGGATGCTGGTAGCGATGTTCTTCCTGCTGCGGCGTCGCGATCATCCCGTCCAACGGGATGCGAGTGACGGCCGTACCGATGCATAACGAGAACGGAGTGGAACGACCATGCCTGAATCGATTGCGGTGATAGGCGCGGGGCAGATGGGGAACGGGATCGCCCACGTCTTCGCGCAGAGCGGCTACCCGGTGGTGATGATCGACGTCTCGGCCGATGCACTGGCGCGCGGGCGCTCGACCATCGAGAAGAATCTCGACCGGCAGGTGAAGAAGGGGACGCTCGACGCCGCCGCCAGGGAGACAACGCTCGAACGCCTCACGACCAGCTCCGACATCGCCGCCATTGCCGGCGCGGCGCTGGTCATCGAGGCGGCCACGGAAAACGTCGACCTCAAGTACCGCATCTTCGCCGATATGGACCGGCTGGCGGCGAGCGGTGCCATCCTCGCCACCAACACCAGCTCGATCTCCATCACCGACATCGCGGCCCGCACCAAGCGCCCGGAGCAGGTGATCGGGATGCACTTCATGAATCCGGTCCCGGTGATGCAGCTGGTGGAGGTCATTCGCGGCCTCGCGACGAGTGACGCCACCACGCAGCGCGTCCTCGAACTGTCGAAAGCGGTGGGCAAGACGCCGGTCGAGGTGAACGATTTCCCCGGCTTCGTCGCCAACCGCATCCTCCTCCCGATGATCAACGAGGCCGTCTTCGCGCTGATGGAAGGGGTGGGGACGGTCGAGGCGATCGACACGGTGATGAAGCTCGGGATGAATCACCCCATGGGCCCGTTGGCCCTGGCGGATCTCATCGGCCTCGACACCTGTCTCGCCATTCTCGAAGTGCTGCACAGCGGACTTGGAGACTCGAAGTACCGCCCCTGTCCATTGCTGCGGAAGTACGTCGCGGCGGGGTGGCTCGGCCGCAAGACCGGCCGCGGATTCTACCAATACAGCTAAGGCTGGACGAGAAAGCCGCTCACTCACATCCCCTCTCGTCCTCTCGTCTTCTCGTCCTCTCGTCTTCTCCCCCATGAGTTGGGCTCTCATCCCCCTTTCCGAAGAACAGCGCGCCATCCAGCAGACGGCGCGCGACTTCGCACTCGCCGAGCTCGCGCCCCACAGCGAACGATGGGACCGCGAGGCGATCTTCGAGCGTGACATCGTCGGAAAGCTCGGCGCGTTAGGCTTTCTCGGCATGCTCATTCCCGAGGCCTACGACGGCCTCGAGCTCGACACCTGCACCTATCTCGTTGCGCTGGAGGAGATCGCCGCGGTCGATGCGTCGGTCGCGGTCCTCATGAGCGTGCACAACTCGCTCCCCACGCAGATGCTCCTGCGCTATGGAAACGAGGCGCAGAAGCAGCGCTACCTGCGCCCCATGGCGCGCGGCGAGTGGCTTGGCGCGTTTGCGCTCTCCGAGCCCGATGCCGGTTCCGACGCGGCGTCGCTGCGCACCCAGGCGGTGCGCGACGGCGACCACTACGTCCTCACCGGCGTCAAGGCGTGGGTCAGCGCCGGAAGCCATGCCGACGTCATCCTCGCCATGGCGCGCACCGACTCGCCGAGCGACCGGAAGGGAGCGCGCGGCATCTCGACCTTCATCGTCACCCCCGACCTCCCCGGCTTCGCGGTGGGGAAGAAGGAAGACAAGATGGGGCTCCGCGGCTCGGCGACCACGCAACTCGTCTTTGATGAAATGCGCGTCCCTGCCGAGAATCTCCTCGGCGAGGAAGGGATGGGCTTCGTCTACGCCATGCAGTCGCTCGACAACGGGCGCCTGGGGATCGCGGCGCAGTCCATCGGCATCGCCCGCGCCGCGCTCGAGCACTCGGTGCGCTACGCGGCCGAGCGCAAGCAGTTCGGGAAAGCGATCAAGGAGTTCCAGGCCATCCAGTTCAAGCTGGCCGACATGTCCACGCGCGTCGCGGCGTCGCGCGCCCTGTTGTACGCCGCAGCGGCCGCCAAGGATCGCGGCCAGCCCATCACGCAGTTCGGCTCCATGTCCAAGCTCATGGCGTCCGAGACTGCCATGTGGGTCACCACCCAGGCCATCCAGATCTTCGGCGGCTACGGCTACGTGAAAGACTACCCCGTGGAACGTCTCTTCCGCGACGCCAAGGTCACTGAGATCTACGAAGGCACGTCCGAGATCCAACGCATCGTCATCGCCCGCGAGCTGTACGCGAAGTCGTAGCCGTTTCCCTCATCCCCAGCCTTCTCGTCCTCTCGTCTTCTCGTCCCCAGCCTTTGCTGGGGCAGGCTTCTCGTCCTCTACCCGATTGGTCATGAATCTCTTCGAAACCATAGCAGGCATGGGCCACGAGCAACTCGTCGTTTGTCACGACAAGTCCTCGGGCTACCGCGGCATCATCGCCATCCACGACACCACGCTCGGCCCCGCCCTGGGCGGGACGCGCTTCTGGCAGTACCGGAGCGACGAGGAGGCCATCATTGACGCGTTGCGCCTGGCGCGCGGGATGACCTACAAGAACGCAGTGGCCGGCCTCAACCTCGGCGGCGGCAAGGCCGTCATCATCGGCGACAACCGCACGTCCAAGCGCGAGATGATCTTCCGCGCCCACGGGCGCTTCGTCGAGTCGTTAGGCGGGCGGTACGTCACGGCGGAGGATGTTGGCACCAGCACCGCCGACATGGACTTCGTCCACATGGAGACTGACTACGTCGCCGGCCTCGCCACCAAGTCGGGCGATCCGTCGCCGGTGACCGCCCGTGGTGTCTTCCGCGCCATCCAGGCGTCGGCCAAGCACCGCTGGGGATCGGAGTCGGTGGCCGGGCGCACGATCGCGGTGCAGGGACTCGGCAACGTTGGCCACTACCTGTGCAAGGAGCTGCAAGCCCATGAGGCCAAGCTCGTCGTCACCGACATCGACGCGGCGCGCGTAAAGCGCGTGGTCGAGGAGTGCGGCGCGCGCGCCGTGGAGTCGGATGCGATCTACAGCGTGCAGGCCGACATCTTTGCCCCCTGCGCCCTGGGCGGGATCATCAACGACGACACGATTCCCAAGCTGCGTGCCGAGATCATCGCCGGCGCCGCCAACAACCAACTGCTCCTGGCCGAGAAGCACGGGGCCGAACTCGAGAAGAAGGGGATCCTCTACGCCCCCGACTTCGTCGCCAACGCCGGTGGCGTGATCAACGTCTACAGCGAACTGGCGGGATGGACCTCGCAGCGCGCCCTTCGCAAGGCCGACGAGATCTACGATACCACGCTCGGCGTCTTCGAGATCGCCCGCGAGCAAGGGATCCCGACGTACGAAGCGGCCGATCGCCTGGCCGAACGCCGACTCAACGCGGTGGGTGGCCTGGTGCGCACCTGGCCGCAGTGGCCACGCAAGTCGTAGAAGACGAGAGGACGAGGAGACGAGAAGCCTGCCCCAGCGAAGGCTGGGGACGAGAAGCCTGTCCCAGCGATGGCTGAGAACGAGGGCGGGCGCGGGGGGGGGCGCGCTCGCCCCCTCTGGCATCCCCCCCGCGAGTGCTAGCTTCCAAGGGTCGCACACTCGTCCTCTCGTCTTCTCGTCTTCTCGTCTTCTCCCAAAGAAATGTGTGAAGTGATCCCCATCGCCTCCGACCACGCCGGCTTCGAGATGAAGCAGAAGCTGGTCGAGCGCCTTCGCGCCCTGGGGTACGAGCCGCAGGACCTCGGCACCAACTCGCCCGCGTCCACCGACTACGCCGACTTTGCGCACCCGGTCGCGTCCAAGGTGGAACACGGCGACGTGAAGCGGGGCGTGTTGCTGTGCGGCACTGGGCTCGGGATGTCGTACGCGGCCAATCGCCATGCGCACGTGCGTGCCGCGGTCGCCTGGAGCCCGGAGATCGCCGAGCTGTCGCGGCAGCATAACGATTCCAACATCCTTGTCCTCCCGGCGCGCTTCGTCTCCGAGGAGGATGCCAACGCGATTCTCGAGACCTGGCTCAAGACCCCGTTCGATGGCGGGCGTCACGAGCGCCGGATCGAGAAGATCGAACCTTCGCCGGAGTCGACATGAGCGAGTGGAAGTCGTGGGACCGCTGCCCACCCGGGACCGCCCTGCGGGGCGCCGACCCTGACATTGCCCGCCTCATCGAGCGCGAGATCGAGCGTCAGTCGGAAGGGCTCGAGCTCATCGCGTCGGAGAACTTCGTCTCGCCCGCCGTCCTCGAGGCCATGGGGTCGCCGCTCACCAACAAGTACGCCGAGGGGCTTCCCGGCAAGCGCTACTACGGCGGCTGTGAAGTTGTAGACGAGGTCGAGCAACTGGCCATCGATCGCGTGAAGCGGCTCTTCGGCGCGGAGCACGCCAACGTGCAGCCGCATTCCGGGGCGTCGGCCAACAGCGCGGTTTGTCTCGCGTTGCTCAAACCGGGCGATACCCTGCTGGGGCAGGACCTGTCACAGGGCGGACACCTCACGCACGGCTCGCCGGTCAACTTCTCGGGACTGCTCTATCGCGCGGTGCACTATGGCGTGACCGACGCCGGCTACATCGATTACGACATGCTGCGCGACGTGGCGCGGCGCGAGCGCCCCAAACTGATTATTGCCGGGGCCAGCGCCTATCCTCGCGTCATCGACTTTGCCGCCTTTGCCGAGATCGCGAAGGAGGTAGGGGCATACCTCATGGTGGACATGGCGCACATTGCCGGGTTGGTCGCCACGGGGCATCATCCCTCGCCCATTCCGTTCGCCGACGTCGTGACCTCGACGACGCACAAGACGCTGCGCGGCCCGCGCGGAGGGCTCATCCTCTGCAAGGGCGAACACGCGAAGACGATCGACAAGGCCGTCTTTCCCGGCTCGCAGGGCGGTCCGCTGGAGCACGTCATCGCCGCCAAGGCGGTGGCCTTCCGCGAGGCGCTGCATCCGTCGTTCACCGACTATTGCGGGCAGATCGTGAAGAACGCGCAGGCGCTGGCCCACGCGCTCCTCGCGCGCGGGTACGAGCTGGTGTCGGGGGGCACCGACAACCACCTCATGCTCGTGGACCTGCGCAGCAAGGGGCTCACCGGCAAGGTCGCCGAGCAGGTGCTGGACAAGGCGGGGATCACCGTCAACAAGAACACCGTCCCGCGCGAGACGCAGTCACCGTTCGTGACGAGCGGGATCCGGGTCGGGACGCCGGCGGTCACCACGCGCGGGATGAAGGAAGGCGAGATGGAGGCCATCGCATCGCTCATGGATACCGTGCTCGCCGCTCCCGCGGATGCTGCCACGGTGCACGCCGAGGTGAAGGCGCAGGTCAAGGCGCTCACCGATGACTTCCCGCTCTACCCGACGTCGTCACCCGCTGCGGTGGCGTGACGCGGTGGGCGACGCGGTGGCGTGACGCGCATGCCTAACGCCGGCGCCTGACGGCGTTGTCGGACGGTAGAGCTTATGAGACGAGGGGGACGCCCGCCAGTGCGAGCGTCCCCCTCGGTCGTTTCCCGCGCTTCGCCGTGGCGGGTGCCTACATGAACGCGCTGCGCACCACGAACCAGACGTTGGCCGGGCGCTCGGCCAGGCGACGCATGTACCACGGGAACCAGTTGTTGCCGTAGCTGATGAGGCAACGGACCGCATGTCCTTTCGATGCCAGGTCGCGCTGCTCGGCGGCGCGGATGCCGTACAGCATGTGGATCTCGAACTTTCCCGGGGCAACGCCTAACGCGGCGGCCTTGGCCACGAGCTGCTGGACGATCGCCATGTCATGCGTCCCGAAGACGGGGATCGCCTTCCCCCTGGCGGCCGCCTCGAGGAGCGTGGTCCCCAGCGCGACGTAGGCGGCGTCGGTGTCGGCCTTGGCGGGGAAGGCGACCGACGCGGGCTCCGCGTACGCCCCCTTCACCAGGCGAACGGCCGGGTTGATTGCCAGCAGCCGCTCGAGGTCCTTTGGCGTGCGGAAGAGGTACGACTGGAGGCAGAGGCCGACGTTGTCATGCGTGGCCTTGAGCTTCTCGTAGAGTTCGAGCGTCCGGTCAACGTAGCTCGAGTCCTCCATGTCGATCCAGAGGAGCTGTCCCTGGGCCGCGGCGGCATCGGCGATCGGCGCGATCTGCTGCACGCAGTAGTCGACCGAGGTGTCGAGCCCCAGCTGCGTGGGCTTGACCGACACCTGCGTGGGAAGCTTGCGCCTGACGATCTCGCCTAACGCCGAGATGTAGTGGTCGCGCACCTCGTCCGTATTGCGCTCGCCGGTGAGCGTCTCGCCCAGCCGCGTGATGATGGTCCCGATCTGCGCGGGGACGAGCTGCTGCGCGGCGTCGAGCGCATCGGAGAGCTTCTCGCCGGGCATGAACCGCTTGACGGCGCGGCGGGCAAAGGCGCGCTGCGTCATCTGCGACGCGAGCCACTGGGATTTCGAGGCGCGGAGAAGAACGGAACGCGCGATGGACATGGTGCGATGGTTGGCGGGGCGGATGGAGGAGCTGCGCGCCCGGACGGGATGGAGCGGGCGCGGAGCGCCGGGCCACGCGCAGCCGGCGCGGTCCAAAGATGCCATGTGCGCGCGCGCTTCGCAGCGGGCGTTCGCCGTTCCCGAGGCTCTCTACCTCGGAATGGGCGCCGGCGGGCGATCGTCGAACGACGCCACCATGAGAACCGTGCTCAGCGCCGAGAGGACGATGGCGGCAACGGCCCCGAGGTACCCCTGCAGCGAGAGGTGGAGCGGCGCATCGGCCAGGGCGGCGAGCCCGTGGGAGGCGCCGCGGGAGAGCGCCTGGATGGCACTCCATGCGAGGGCGCCCGAAGCGGCGGGGACGATTGCCTGCGCGAAGCGGTTGCGCGGGACGCGCAGCGCCTGGAGGAAGAGGGCCAGGACCGACAGCCACAACGCGACCTGCAGCATGGGGTACGCGCGGCGAATGCCGGCGAATGCTGCGGAGCTGCCGGGGGCAGGTGCGCAGAGGGCGGGATCGCCGTAGCGCGGCCACCAGCGACAGTCGGTGCGCGTGTCCGTCGCGGATCGGCCCAGGCGGGAGAGGCCGACCGCGGAGAGTTCGTACGTGGTTCCGTCAGGTGCTGCGGCGCGCCCCCACGGTTGCGTGGAGGCGCGCTGCAGGGCAACGGCGGCAAGGAAGACAGCCACGGCGCTCACCAATTGGCGGCCGCGGCGCCCGGTTACCGCCAGCGCCACCTACTTGACGTGCTTGAACGTGAGCTTGCGCAGCGCTCTCGACATCGTGGAGGCGTGCACGCCGAACTTCTCGGCGAGTTCGTGCAGCGCCAAGCCGCGCTTGTGCATCTGACGGGCCTTGCTGACATCCTTCTCCGTCAACTTCGACGCGAAGTTGTCACTGCCCTTTCGATTGGCGGCGCCTGCATAACGAGCAGGTTGCCGCCGTGACGAGAACCGCGTGTCGCGCTTGCGTCCAGGCATACGGCACTCCGAGGCTGGGAGTGAGGGGGAGACGCATCCGAGGGGTTGGTGCGTCGGGGACAATGTAATGCGAGGGACATACCGCGAGGAACAAGAACTTTGCGGGGATCCGGCGACCGCACCCCGATCCCCCCGGGGTCATGCAACCGTCATCGCCGCCCTACAGGCGGCACACCGCCACGTCACCAGCCTGCATTCGCCGCGAGCGCTGCCTTGCCTGCTTCGTCATGCCCAGCACGTTGGTCGTGCCGCAGGCCAGGGCCGTCACCAGGCTTGGCTCCGCACCGTCGGGATGCAGCGTGCCGCGAAACTGAACCGCCAGCCACAAATCGCGCAGCGACCCGCCCGGCGGGAGCGGGACGGCCAGCGTGGTGCGCGGGAGCGAGCGCCGCTCGCCCGTGCGCAGCACATCGGCCACCGTCACCGCCCCGCTGACGCCCAGCGGAACAGGGAGCCCCGCCGAGTCGCTCGCCACGACCGCGCGCATCGTGACGTCGTCGAGCGGGACACTGTCGGCAGTGCCGCCGCCCCGATACTGCACCCATCCACTGTCCACCACCAACGAAAGTACGTCACCCTCGATGGCCACCGAGGCGTCGACCTCGCCGTGCACCGCCTCGCGCGCGGGGACCGTGACGGCGTGCAACCGGACGGGAGGGGGAGGGGCACAGGCGGTCCCGCTCGCTGCCGTCAGGTACAATACAGCGCGGCGCGCCCCGCGCCATCCGTAGAAGTACCTAACGACCCCGTTCGGCAGCCGTCGGCTGCCGGCGCGGCACAACATGCCGGTACCGGACCACTCGGCCGGCACGCCTTCCGCGATGATTTGTTGGGTGGTTCTAATCCGACCGGCCATGGGCGAGGTGCTGGCGTCGGGAAGACGAGGGAAACACTCGATGAGGAAGGCGAAGGCGGGAGGGGAGAGAATCGTGCCGCACGTGCCGGAGGGAAGGACGATTGGATATGCTACCTACCTACATCGCGCCTGCGAAAACGCAAGAGGCACATCGCACGATAGGTGACGTACACGGCGAGGCGCAACCGCCGCGCGTCGAGAAGCCCGGCTGGAGCGTGGCGCCAAGCCGCGCGCTGCCGCGCCGAACCGCGCGCCTGGCGAGACCGTCGAATGCCAGGGGCCGGGGTGGCGAGCCGCAACATTCGACGTCGTCCGCAATCGCTCCCGTCGCGCAAAGCGCCTGACCCGTCAGGCACAGCGCGCCCCTTGCCTCTAGGCGCATCATGGCGCCGCCGATAACTTCGGGCTGGTGGCCAACGCCTCCCCCCATGGCTCCCCGCCGCCCATGCTCTGCAGCTGACGGACCGCGACGCCTCCGATGACTCCTGACCACGCCGTACCGCCCGCCGACACCACCGCGTCCAGCGCTGCCAACGGAAGCGCCGACGAGGGGACGTTCGCCGTCACCCTCACGCTCGAGCGCGGCTATCGCTTCGCCGTCGATCCCGAGCTTCCGGGGGCCGAGCACTTCCACATCGACGAGTCACCCCCGTTGGGCGAGGGCAGCGCCCCCAATCCGTCGCGCGTGCTTGCCTCGGCCATGGCCTCATGCCTCGCGTCGTCGTTGGCGTTCTGCCTGCGCAAGGCGCGCATCGAGCTCAAGGGGCTCCGTGTCGTGGCGCGCGGCACGCTGGTGCGCAACGAGCGCAAGCGACTGCGGGTGGGGAGCCTGCACGTCGAGCTCTTCCCGGAAGTCGCCGAGAGTGACGTGGAGCGCATGCAGCGCTGTCTCGAGATCTTCGAGGACTTCTGCGTCGTCACGGAGAGCGTGCGAGGCGGAATCCCGGTTGTCGTCGGTGTGGAGACGCACACGAGCTGAGCGACCAGCCCTCGAGTCCGGTCTCGCGCTTGCTGCGAGCGACGGCCGCCCCACGGAATGCTGAGCCGCGAGCTCGGTGTCGATGCATCACGGGCGTACTTCGCTCATCAGTCCGACCGTGTTGCCTTCGGAATCGCGGAGGAACGCCATCCACAGCTCGTGGTCCGGCATGCGCGCCACGAGTTGCGGACCGTGAAGGAACTGCACCCCGCGCTCGACGAGTGTCTCGTGGGCCCCCTCGAGGTCGTCGACGACGTAATACAGGATCGCCCCTGGATGGAACGCCTCACCGCCCTCCGGTTCGGAGATCATGAGGCGCACGCCCCCGCAGTCGAAGAATGCCAGCTTGGGCGGCGCCTCGAAGAGGAGTCGAAGGCCGAGCACGTCGCGATAGAAGGCAACGGCGCGCGCGAGCTCGGTGGCGGGAATGGCAACCTGGCCGAGCCGGGTGATGGCGGTCGAGGGGGTGCTCATGCACGCTCCAGTCGGAGTAGAGACGGTGAGGGGCCGGTCGATGCCGAGTCGTGGCACCGCGGGCATCGCGTGGCACGGCGTGGCACCGCGATTCCGCCGTCCGGCGATGATTGTTAGCTTTGCTAACGAATATGTCAGGCGGAGGGATTCATGGCAAGCAACCGCCGGCGCGAGCGGGCGCAGGGGCGAAGCTCAGCGGCGCGGGTCGCGGACCGGCTCCATTCGTCGGCGATTCATCTGCTTCGGCGCCTGCGGACTGAGGACCGGCGCACGGGGCTGAGCGGACCACGCGCGTCGGCGCTGTCGGTCGTGGTCTTTGGCGGTCCGCTGACGCTGGGCGAGTTGGCGGCCGCCGAACAAGTCAAGCCGCCCACGATGACGCGCCTGATCACGGCGCTGGAAGAGCGCGGCCTGGTCACGCGCGAGAGCGACGCGAGCGATGCGCGTCTCGTGCTCGTGCGTGCGACTGGCGAGGGGATTCGACTGCTGCAGGAGGGGCGCGCGCGTCGGATCGCCCGCCTGCAGGTGGCACTCGAGGGGCTGGACGACGCGCGCCTCGCCACGCTGGACGAGGCGACCGCCATCCTGGGCGAGTTGCTCCCGCAGGTGTGATCCGCTGTGGGGGCGCGCCCCCGCGGGAGGGCGGTCCCGTGAGGGTGAAGGTCGCGCCTAACGACGAATGCGAGCCCGCTGCTCGGCCGCCTTCTCCACCAGGCGACGCAACTCCTTGATCGGTTCCGGTGCATCGTCCACCTGCAACCGCAGCACGACGTCGTTGTTGAGCCACACGCCGCCCCCCTTCTTCACGATCACCATCGCCGCCGACTGCATTCCGCGCGTGTCGCCGCCCGCCCCTTGTCCCGCCTCGAGCGCCGCCAGCAGGCGGAGCGACAGGTGCCCTTTCGTCTCCTCGAAGGCCTTCACCATCGAGGTCACCACCGCTTCGCCGGCGAGGATGTTCCCCTGGGCTGAGCAGTAACGCCCCTGCCGGTCGCCGGCCCAGGTGCTGGCCTTGGGGCCGGTGTAGGCGGCGACATCGCCCTTGGCGTTCATCACGGCGAACTGGCGTCCGAACTTGGTCCAGTCGGTGGGACGCGGATCGGGGTCGTCGCCCCAGACCATCTGCACCACGTCCTTGGGGGACAAGCCGTTGCGCAGGAGGGTGAGTGCCTGCGGTCCGTAACTCACGTCGACGATGGCCTGCGTGGCCACGACCCCCACCCCCGCCTCTGCCCAGAGCACGCCGTTCCCCACCGAGAAGACGCGCGACTGCACGGCGCCGCCAACCTCTCCAGTCTCGGGGTCGTAGCCGAGTATGGAGAAGGTCGCCACGGGTGGCCACGGGAGTGCACCTGCCGCGTGCGGGTCCGCGGCCGGCGGCCGCTGCTGTCCGTGCGCCGCGCCCGCCGAGCTTGCGAGGGCGAGGAGTAGGAGTCCCGCGCCGGCGCTGGCGCGTCGCAGCGCGTGGGCGGAGCGTTTGAACGGAGGGTAACCTGCGTGGCGGACAGGGTGGGACACGGCGACCTCGAAACGTGGAATGTCAGCGCGGCGCGGAGCGTTGCATCTTGGCGTGAATGACGGGTCGTGGGGAAGGGGCGGCGCTTCCCCAGTGCCCGTCGCGGGCGGCGGCGACCCTTCATTAGGATAGACGCATCGAAGCGACATTCCATCAAGAGAGATCGCGGCGGCGCCGACACTCGAGAGGGAGCGGAACAAGTGTGGGTTGTGTCCCTGTTTACGCGTCCGCATTTTTATCCAACTGCTCGGACTTTCTGTTTGGCGGGTGCAAGACCCGCGGGAGAACTGCGAGGGTGGCGGAGTTGGCTTTTCGAGACGGGATCTGGGATCAGATCCGCCTTCAAGAGACCAGGTTCCATGAGCACGCGTATCTCTTCGTGCTTGCGGCACTCGAGTTTCAACAAGGGCGAATCGCGGAACGTCGGCACATCGACGGGCGAGAGCTCGCGGCGGCGGTTCGTGATCTCGCGCTCGAGAAGTTTGGTGTGATGGCGCGGTTGGTACTCGAGCACTGGGGCGTGCGGGCGACGGCGGATGTCGGTGACATCGTATTCACGATGGTGGACTTGGGGCTCCTCATGAGCCAGCCTACCGATTCGCGCCTCGACTTTGTCGACGTGTACGAGTTCGATCACGCCTTTGAGCAAGCGTATCCCTGGAGCGCAGCTCATCTGGCGTGATCTCGTGTCGCGAGGTGCAACACGATTCTTTCACGCGCTTGGAGGCGTAGTGACCCAACCCATGGATTTCCCGAATTGCCAGAAGTGCGAAAAGGGCGTTCTTCTCCCGCTCAGCGACTACGGACGCGACGGTGCGCCAATCACCTACAAGGCGTGGGTGTGCAGCAATCCGGAGTGCGGCTTCAACATCCGCATCGATAACGGCGAGATCAGCTTCGGTCGCACGGTCGGCCAGTCACACAAGTAACCTTTCCACGCTCTCCCCGGTCGCGACACGCTCCATGACCCCCCGCGTCGTGACCTCCGATCAAGCCGTCGCTCGCGACTCGGCCGCGATCGCAGCGGGGATCCCATCCATCCAATTGATGCGACGTGCCGGCCACGGTGCGGCGCACCTCATCCTCGGGCGGCTCGATACCGCCCGCGGGAGGCGCGCGCTTGTCTGCTGTGGTCCGGGGAACAACGGGGGCGACGGATGGATCGTCGCCGCCGCGCTGGCGCGCGCCGGCGTGAGCGTACACGTCGACCAGGCGCTGGAGCCGCGCACCGCCGATGCCGTGACGGCGCGCGATGAAGCCGTCGGCACGGTGTCGTTAGGGGTGCCGACGGAAGCGGTCGATGTCGTCGTCGATGCGCTCCTGGGAACGGGCGCGCAAGGTCCGTTGCGCGGCGCCATTGCCGACTCCGTCGCGCGCATCGCCGAGGCGCGCGCGCACGGTGCGTTCGTCGTCGCCCTCGACCTCCCCACGGGGCTCGACGCCACCACCGGCGAGCTGGCGCGTGGCTGTGTGCCGGCAGACCTCACCATCACCTTTGGTACGGTCAAACGCGCGCAGGTGCTGTCGCGCAGCGCCTGCGGCGAGATCGTTGCGCTCGACATCGGGCTCGGCGCGCACGCCGACCTCCCCGATGGCGCCCCCGCGTTGGTGGACGCGGCATGGGTGGCGCGGCACACGCCGGCCATCGCCGCCGAGGCGCACAAGGGGACACGCCGTCGCCTCCTAATCGTGGGAGGAGACCGGGGGATGGCGGGGGCGGTGGCGCTGGCGGCGCGCGGGGCGCTGCGTTCCGGCATCGGAATGGTGCGACTCTGCGTCCATCCCGACAGCCTGGCCCCGCTCCAGTCGGCGGTCCCCGAGGCCACGGCGACCGATTGGCCGCTGGCAGCTCCAGATGCCGGGCTCGTCGCGTGGCCCAACGTCCTCCTCATCGGCCCGGGGCTTGGAAGTGGCGACGAGACCCGCGCCCGCGTGGAGGCGTGGCTCGACGCGTGGACCGGGCCGGTCGTGGTCGATGCCGACGCGCTGAATGCCTTTGCCGGCAACGAGTCCGCGCTGGGCGACCTGCTCGACGCGCGGCCGGCAATCGTGACCCCACATCCGCTGGAGTTCGCCCGCCTGATCGGTGTGGACGTCGACAGCGTCCTTTCGGAACGTTTCGAGGTGGGGGCTCGCCTGGCGCGGGCGCTCCACGCCACGGTGCTGCTCAAGGGGGTGCCGAGCGTGATCACCGCACCTAACGGCGAATCGCTGGTGAGCGCGGCGGGGACGCCGGTCCTTGGTACGGCGGGGAGCGGCGACATTCTGGCGGGCATCGCGGCCACGCTCCTCGCGCAGGGGGGCGACCCCTTTGCCGCGGCGGCGTGCGCGGCGTGGATTCATGGGCGCGCCGCCGAGATCGCGAACACCGGGCGTCCGGTGCGGGGCGTGGTGCTCGACGACGTCGTCCGCGCCTTGGGTATCGCCTGGCGTCCCATTCCCGCCGAGAGCGCCGACATCCTTGCCCGCCTCCCGCGGGTCGGCGACGCCTGACGGAGCGGAGGGACCGTGCCGCACATCTCCCTCGCCTCGGGGCGCGAGTTCGACCTTGTCCGTGCCATGCTGGCTCGCTGGGGGGAGTTAGCCAGCGGCGTGGGCGACGATGCCGCGGTGCTCGACATTCCGCCGGGCGAACGTCTCGTGGTCAGCACCGACAGCTCGGTGGATGGCGTGCACTTCCGGCGCGAGTGGCTCACGCCGGCCGAGATCGGCTATCGCGCAACCGCCGCGGCGCTCAGCGACCTCGCGGCGATGGCGGCCACCCCGCGGGGGCTCGTGGTCGCGCTCACCCTTCCGGAGTCGTGGCTCACGACGGTGGAGGCGCTCGCCGACGGGATTGGCGAGGCGGCGCGCCTGAGCGGAACGCCGATCGTTGGGGGCGACATTGCGCGCGCGTCGGAGCTGTCGATCACGGTGACCGTCATGGGGTCCACGGCGCTCCCGACGCACCGCAACGCGGTGCGCCCCGGCGACTGCTTGTACGTGACGGGCGTGCTGGGAGGGCCGGCCACCGCGCTGCGCGCGCTCGAGCGTGGGGAAGTGCCCGAGCCGCAGGCGCGCGAGCGATTCGCCCGCCCGCGAGCGCGCGTGCAGGAGGGGATCTGGCTGGCGCAGCATGGTGTGCGGGCTATGATCGACATTTCCGACGGCCTTGCATCGGAGCTGCGTCACCTCGCGGTGGCGAGTGCGGTGGAACTCCGCGTCGACGTGGACCGTGTCCCCGTGATGCGCGGTTGCACGTTGCCCGATGCGCTGCGCGGGGGCGAGGAGTACGAGCTCCTGCTGGCGTCGCCGCATCCTATCGATGCGAACGAGTTCGCGCGCACCTTTGCCCTTCCGCTGAGCGAGATCGCGCGTGCGCGCGCGAGCGAGACTCCGGCGGTGGTGGGAGTGCGGGGCGCGACGGGGGAGCGCGTTGACCTCAGTGCGGGGTACGATCACTTTTCGACGTGATGCGTGCGCTTCTCGTCGGACTGACGTTCCTTGTGACCACACCCATATTCGGGGGGCTCGCCGTTCTCGGAGCATTGCTGGGCCGCCCCGATGTGCACGGATCGGTGTTCGACTGGGCCCCGCGCCTGTGGGCCCGTTCCATCCTGTGGGCGGCGGGCGTTCGTCTGCACCTGCACAACCCGGAGCGCGTCGCGCCACGCTCGGCGCGGATGTATGTGGCCAACCACGTCTCCTGGTTCGATGTCTTCGCGCTGCTGAGCATCGTTCCGCGAAACAAGTGGGTGGCCAAGGCGGAGCTGCTCAAGATCCCGATCTTTGGTCCCGCGGCCCGGCGCGTGGGGACCATCTTCATCGAGCGGCAGAACCGGAAGGCCGCGTTCGCCCAGTACGATGCCGCCGCGGCGATCATTCGTAGTGGGGCGTCGGTGATCGTCGCCGCGGAAGGGACGCGCGCCGACACGTATGCGCTCCGAGCGTTCAAGAAGGGGCCATTCGTCCTCGCCATTGCGGCCGGTGTCCCGATTGTCCCGACCGTGGTGCACGGGACGCTGGCCGTGCATCCGCGCGGGTCGTGGCGCGTCACGAGCGGTGACGTGCACGTGCACTTTCTCGAGGAGATCCTCACCGAGGGCTACTCGTACGACCGCCGCAATGAACTCGCCAAGTTGGTGTGGGACCGCATGGCCGAGGCGCTGCGCACGTTGTACGGCATCGAGAGCGCTCCCGAAACCGAACGCGACCCCGCCGGAATCGCCGACTAGCCAAGTATTTCATCGTTAGCCCCCCTCGTCTTCTCGTCCTCTCGTCCTCTCGTCTTCTCGCCTCACAGGAAGCCATGTCCACCATCCTCGACATCCACGCCCGCGAGATCCTCGACAGCCGCGGCAATCCCACCATCGAAGTCGACGTGACGCTGCAGAGCGGCGCCGCCGGCCGCGCCGCCGTTCCGTCGGGGGCGTCGACGGGGGAGCATGAGGCGCTGGAGCTGCGCGACGGCACCGCCGGGCGCTACCTCGGAAAGGGGGTGCAGACGGCGGTGAAGAACGTCATCGAGACGATTGGTCCGGCGCTGCGCGGGATGGATCCCACGGAGCAGGTCGAGATCGACCGCGCGATGATCGACCTGGACGGTACCCCCAACAAGGGAAAGCTGGGGGCGAACGCGATCCTTGGCGTGTCGATGGCGGTGGCGCGCGCCGCGGCCGTGGAGAGCGGGCTCCCGCTCTATCGCTACCTTGGCGGCCCGCTGGCGCGCACCATGCCGGTCCCGCTCATGAACATCCTCAACGGCGGCGCGCACTCCACCAACACGGTCGACTTCCAGGAGTACATGATCGTCCCCGTGGGTGCGGAGACCTTCGCCGATGCACTTCGGATGGGCGCCGAGGTCTTCCACTCGCTCAAGAAGGTGTTGGTGAAGCGCAAGCTCAGCACCGGCGTGGGCGACGAAGGCGGCTTTGCCCCCGACCTCAAGAGCGACGAGGATGCGCTGCGGATCGTGATCGAGGCGATCGAGGCGGCGGGCTACGCGCCCGGCAAGGAGATCGCGCTCGCGCTCGACTGCGCCGCCTCCGAGCTGTTCGAGAAGAAGGGGAAGAAGTACACGTTCAAGAAGAGCGGCGCCGGGACGCGCGATGCCAAGGGGATGGTCGAACTCTACGCCAAGTGGCTCGAGGAGTACCCGATCGTCTCCATCGAGGACGGCCTGGCCGAGGACGACTGGGACGGGTGGGCGCAGCTCACGGCCACGTTAGGCGATCGCTGCCAGCTCGTGGGCGACGACCTCTTCGTGACCAACACCGAGCGCCTGGCCAAGGGGATCGAGAACGGCATCGGCAACTCGATCCTCATCAAGGTCAACCAGATCGGGACGCTGACCGAGACGCTGGAGGCGATCGAGATGGCGCGCGCCGCCGGCTACCTCTCCATCATCTCGCATCGTTCCGGCGAGACCGAGGACACCTTCATCGCCGATCTTGCGGTGGGCACCGGCGCGGGGCAGATCAAGACCGGGAGTGCATCGCGCACCGATCGCGTCGCGAAGTACAACCAACTGCTGCGCATCGAGGAGATGCTGGGCGACATCGCCGAGTATCCCGGCGGCGCGATCTACGGGCTGTGATGCGCTGCGGATCGTTGGTCACCGCGGTGGGCAACGGTGAACCGTGTTGAAGCGGTTCGCCGTTGCCCTCGGGCTCGTCCTCGCGGCCTACTTCGCCATCCAGGGAGGCGAGTACTCGACCACCGACCTGTTCCGGCAGCGCAGTCGCGAAGCGATCCTGCGGCACACGATCGACTCGTTGCAGCATGATGTGGATTCGCTCACCGCGCTCAAGAAGCGTATCGCCACCGATCCCGCCTTGCAGGAGCGCATTGCGCGCGAGGAGATCGGGATGGTGCGGAGCGACAAGGAGCTGATGTACCGGTTCGATCCGCCCGACAGCGCCAACGCTCGGCGGAAGTAGCGGATGCCGTGGCGGGAGGCACAGGGACGCCGCGCGCAACGAAAGCGCGCGAACCTGGGCGCTCCCGCCGGCTCCGTGCGTTCACTTGACTTCACCATGCACCGGTCTAGATTCCGCCTTCCCTGACGCGGGGTGGAGCAGCCTGGTAGCTCGTCGGGCTCATAACCCGAAGGTCGCGGGTTCAAATCCCGCCCCCGCTACTTCTCAAGTTCGAAAGTGAACGCGGTCGGTGCCGTTGGCGCCGACCGCGTTTCTTTCATGCGCACCGGGCGCGACTCTCGCGCGCTGCGCCCTCTCGGGCGCGACCGTCAATAGCTACCGCCGAAGCCGGCGAGCAGGAAGGTGGTCTCCGACCCCGAGACGAGGTACGGGACGCCGAGTCGTGCCGCCTGACGCAGCGCGCTCGTGAGCAAGGTGTCGGGGGTCTCGACGGAGAGTGCGATGAGCGGAGCGGTCCCCGCACGCATCGCCGACGGCGAGCCGCTGCCGGCGCCGGGCCAGACCTCCCAGTCCATCGTCCAGCGGTCGCGCTGGAAGCTGAAGCCCTGGGGAAGGAGCGGCTGCAACTCCGCGGGAACGCTCCCGCGCGACGCCTCCGACGGCCAGTCCTGATGTTCGGTGTTGTAGTTGTAGGCGGCCACGCGCACTGCCTGCACGTCGCCAATGATGGCTCGTGCCTCGGCCTGGCGCCGAAGCTCGGTGTATCGTGGGAAGCCCATGCGGACGACGATCCCGAGGATCGTCAGAACCACGAGGAGTTCGGGAATCGAGAAGCCGCGACGTCGAGTGCGCATCAGTGCCCGGTGGCCGAGATGACGTCCTCGGCCTGGCCGAGGTACGATTGAATGGGAGCGCTGGAGTCGAAGGTGTAGGTCTGGTCCAGCACCTTGGTGCTGAGGGTGAACGAACCCTCGGTGCCCGGGATGTACCTGATGTCGTATCGATCCACGCCGGCTTCGAACAGCGAGTTGGGGAGCCGGCCCTGCGTGACGCGGAAGTGCGTCACCGATTGGGCGGCGAGGAAGAGGATCAATCGCCCGCTGGCGCGCGTCACCTTGGGATCGGGTGGCGCGTAGCGCGAGGAGGATGGGTACGGGGCGAGCCATGCGGCGGCGCAGAGGAGCGCGAGCGTGCCAATCACCGCGCCGCGTGAGCGGGGGCGCTGCTGCACGGTGGCTTCCTCGGCGAGTTCCTTGCGCTTCTCGGCGAGGAACTCCTCGACGAGCGACTGGACCTTCGCATCGTTCGAGGGCGACGCTTTCGGGGCGGCGACGCGCTGCATGGGAGTCGGGCGATCGGGAAGTCGACGCGCGTGGACCCCAGGGGACTACCCTGGGCGCGTGGGACGCTCCTTGTGATCTTCGACAGGAGCGCGTCCCGTCTTTAGCGCACCAAACGCCGTGGGGTGAGCGTGACGCCGACCCGGCGTCCCCCTATGACGGGGGGGCGGAGGTGATTAGAATTCCCGTCCCGCCGAACCGTCGCGCGGTCGTGCGACGAGACGGTGTGTTGGCTGGGTAGCTCAGGTGGTTAGAGCACGGCACTCATAATGCCGGGGTCGCCGGTTCGAATCCGGCCCCAGCTACTGGTAGGGCGGCTGGCGGGAGACGCCGCTGGCACCTGGACGAGAATGGCGCCCGCGATCGAGGAGATCGCGACTTTCCTGAGCGGCCGCGAACGGGCCGTCGCCGATGCAAGCTCCCCGTGTCATCCCGCCTGGCGAAGGGGTTCCCCCGGTCATCGTCGTCGACGCCAGCGATCGGCCATTGCGCCTCGCCGAGAAGCTCTCGGTGCACCAGACCGGGACGCTGCATCGTGCGGTCTCGGTCTTTGCCTTCGACGCGTCGGGCGCGATGCTGGTCCAGCGACGGGCGGCGGGGAAGTATCACTCGGGCGGGTTGTGGTCCAACAGCGCGTGCACCCATCCGCGCGACGGCGAGTCGCCGGCAATGGCGGCGCGCCGGTGCCTGCGTGAGGAGATGGGGGTGGAGTGCGTGTCGCTGGAGCCTGCGTTCGCCTTCATCTATCGCGCGCAGGTCGCGCCCACGCTGGTCGAGCACGAGTACGACCATGTCTTCGTGGCGCGCGTGGTGGAGGAGCCTTCGCCCAATGCGGACGAGGTCTCCGCGTGGCGTCGCCTGACGCTGGATGAAGCTCGCGCCGAGCTGGCCGCCGACGATTCGCGCTTCTCCGCGTGGTTCCCACTGGCGCTGGAGCGACTGGCGGGGCTGGAGGTGACGGCGCGCGCCTCCCAGCCGTTGGCGCCGGGGGAACAACCAGGTTCGTGAATGACAACGGGCGCCCGTCGCTTGCACGGGCGCCCGCTGTCTGTCACTGGGCGTTAGTGGAACACGCCAGAGTCGGTGTCGCCGCTCAGGGGACGACGAACGACTTGGTGATCGAGTTGGTCAGGCCACCGGCGTCGGTGACCTTGAGCGTGGCGGAGTACGACCCTGGGGGTCCGACGAAGATCCGCTTGATGGAGCCGGTCCACGTCTCGGCGCCGCGCGAGGAGACCGTCCAGGTGTACGACGTCACGCCGACGTCGTCGGTGGACGAGGTGCCGTTGAAGCTGCACGATTTGCCATTGCCCCTCACGGCTGGCGTGCAGCTGCTGACGGTGAAGTTGGCCACGGGGGGCTGATTGGTCGGCGGCGTGGTCCCACCGATGTTGCCCACGTAGAGGAGCCGGTTCGCCGTTCCCGTGCCGGGGTTGGTGATCTTGCCGGTGGTGGCGTCGGCCTTCATGGCCGCCTCGACCTGTGCCGGCGTGAACGCCGGGTTCTTCGAGAGGTACAGCGCGGCGGCGCCGGCGGCGTGCGGCGAGGCCATGGAGGTGCCGCTGATGGTGTTGGTGGCCGTGTTGCTCCCGATCCAGGCGCTCTTGATGCTTTGTCCCGGGGCAAAGATGTCGGTGCAGGTGCCGTAGTTGGAGAAGTACGCGCGTGCGTCGGTGTTGGTGCTCGCGTTGGTGCTGATGACGCCATTCACCACGCCGCGGCGCGCCGGCGAGTAGTAGCAGGCATCATCGGTGTCGTTGCCCGACGCGACGGCGAAGGTGACGCCGGCAGCGACGAGGTTGTTGGTGGCATTGTCCACCGTGCTGCTGGCCCCGCCACCGAGGGAGGCGTTGGCGACCGCGGGGAGCTGCTTGTTGGCAATGACCCAGTTGATACCGGAGATGACGCCGGCCCACGTGCCGGAGCCTGAGGCGTCGAGGACGCGAACGGCGTGGAGGGTGACGCTCTTGGCGAGTCCATAGGTCGTGCCGCCGACGGTGCCAGCGACGTGGGTGCCGTGCCCGTTGCCGTCGTTCGTGGTGCCGTTTCCGGTGAAGTCAGCGCCGTTGCCGACGCGCCCGGTGAACTCGGTGTGGGTGGCATTGAGCCCGGTGTCGATGATGTAGGCGTGGACGCCGGCGCCGGTGTTGGGGTAGGTGTAGCTGTTGTTGAGCGGGAGGTTGCGTTGGTCCACGCGGTCCTGCCCCCAGGAGCCTACGGGAGACTGGACGCCGGTGGCGTGGACGACTCCGTTCGGCTCGACGAAGTCGATGTCGGCGCGGCGGCGAAGCTCGGTGATGGCGGCGGGGGACATGCGCACGGCGAAGCCGTTCACGGCGCGATCCCAGCGCGCCGTCACGGTGCCGCCCCGCGCACTGGCTTCGCTGACGGCGCTGGACTGCGCCGTCATGTCGCCGGGAGTGCGGAGCACGACGAGATACTCGTTGGGGACGACCTGCGTGCTGACGTTGCCCTGCGGCACGATGAGGGGAGCGAGGCGTGCGCCGGCGCTCGGCGAGGTTGCGTCGGCACACGCGGTGGCGGCGAGGCCGACAGCTGCAATCATCAGGTACCCGTGCTTCACAAGACCTCCAGGTTGGGGATCACGACCGTGCGACTCTCCGCGGGGCGGACGCGAGCGCGTTGCCGGGGCACGCATCTCGTTCTGTTGCGGCCCTCCCTGCCGAGGAATCACGCCGAACATCCTCGTGCAATGTGCGCGCCCGCGCATACGGCCCCGTCCGACGGGAACGGCTAGCGCCCCGTGCGCTGCGCGCCCCGCGGAGCGGCGCGCAACACTACAGGGGTCGGTCGCGCGCGTCAATGCGCCGGCGCATTCGCTTTGCGTGCTTTGACTCTCTTTCACGCGCGCATGCCTCAGCCTGTCACGAAGTGTACGCCACGTCACAAAAAAGCGAGGCGCCGATGCCACGCCACGCGGTCATCCGTGCAGCGCGCGCGCGCGTCACCGTGCGGCACCGGCGATAGTGCCGCGCCGAGCGAGCCGATACTGCCATGCAGGCGGTGTGTGCGCGGTCGTTCCCGCGCGCTCGTCGCTCACGGTCCTTTCCCATCCTTTCATGCTTGGCGACCTCTTCAAGCGGTATTTCGCGCCGACACGTTCCGGAGTTGCGCCTGGCGGGAGCGACCCCGGTGGCGCGCCGGCCACCGACGCCCCGCGCGCAACGCACGGCGCTACCTCCAGGCCGCTCGACGCGACCGACGGGAGTGCCGCTGCACCGCTGGCCGGGCTGCACGCCGTGCCGCGCGACGCCGACGCGCGCGAGATGCAGGAATGGCTGGAACTCGATATCCGCACCCGCATTGGCGAAGTGAGCAACGTGCTCGGTCGCGCCGACCGCGAGACCGACGCGCCCCGTCTCCTCGATGCACTCCTGGAATCGTTCGAGGCGGTGGTGCGACAGCCGCCGCTGGCCGCGCAACGCGCGCTGAGCGTCACGCGCGACGTCAATGCGCCCACGTCGAAGCTCGTCACGCTCGTCGAGAGCGATCCCGGGCTTGGCCAGGCACTCCTGCGCTACGCCAACTCGGCCTACTACGCCACAGCCGGCGGGCGCGTCGTCTCGCTTCACGGCGCGGTGCAGCGCGTGGGGACATCGGGGGTGCACAACGTCGTCCTGAGGACGATGGTCGACGGGATGCTCTGCCGTCCGGGGAGCGCCTACCAGGATCTCGTGAACCTGTCGTGGCAGCACATGGTGCGCGTGGCCCCCATCACCCGTTCCCTCTCTCCCGCCTTCAGGGCAGTGCCTGACGAGGCCTACGCACTCGGGCTGCTGCACGACGTGGGCAAGCTCGTGATCTTCGATCGCCTCGGCGAGCTTCGCAAGTCGCTGCGGCGCGAGGTGAAGTTTCCGTCGTCGATCGTGAGCGTGGTGTTGCGCATGCTGCACGAGCCGCTCGGCGGACTGGCCGCTCTGCAGTGGGGGCTTGGCGCCGGCGTGTCACATGCGATCGCCACGCATCACCGCTCGCCGGTGCCGGAGATGTACGATCCGCGCTGCGAACTGCTGTACCTCGCCGAGCGTATCGATCTCGCCCGCGTCCGCGGTAGGCCGGTGGAGCTGGAGCGCTGGTGGAAAGATGGACTCGTGGTGACGCCGCTCGACACCATCGAGCGGGGCGTGGCGTCGCTTCCCGAGGACGTCGAGGAGCCCGTGCTCGCCTGACGAGTTCGCGTCCGAGCGCCTGTCGAGGTGTCGCTCGCCAAACGAGCCGGCGCCGGTCAGGTCAGGAGCACGGGACGCGGCGGAGGGAGGGCGTCGCCGTCGGCGTGCACGGTGCGGTCGCGGGCCCACGTGCGCAGTGCGCCTAACGACTCGGCCATGGTGCGCGAGAGCGGACGCGTGGCTGCCAGTTCATGCACGATGCGCCCCTGCGTCAGCGCGGCGTTGTCGCTGAAGGCGGCGTATTGCGCGGCGACGATCGCCTGCTCGATCTCCGCCCCGCTGAAGCCGTCCGACGCCGCCACCAGCGGTTCGAGCGACATGCTGGCCGGATCGCACCCCCGCTTGCGCAGGTGAATCTCGAAGATCGCGCGGCGCGACGCGGCGCGCGGGAGGTCGACGAAGAAGACCTCGTCGAATCGCCCCTTGCGGATGAACTCCGGCGGGAGCGCCGAGACGTCGTTGGCCGTCGCGACGACGAAGACGTCGCCCCGCCGGTCCTGCAGCCATGAGAGGAAGCCGCCAAAGACGCGCCGCGAGACGCCGCCATCCTGCTCACCCCCCGACGAGGCGAACGCCTTCTCGATTTCGTCGATCCAGAGGACGATCGGTGCCATGCGCTCGGCGGTGCGCAGCGCACGCTTGAAGTTCTTCTCGCTGTCACCGATGTACTTGTCGAACAGGAGCCCCGGGTCGAGGCGCAGCAGCGGGAGCGACCATTCGTGCGCGACCGACTTGGCGCACAGGCTCTTCCCACACCCCGGGACGCCGAGGAGGAGGATTCCCTTGGGGAAGGGGAGCCCCGCCGCCTGCGCGCGCTCCGGCTCGAGGACGGCGGCCCGGCGTCGCGACAGCCATGCCTTCAAACCTTCGAGCCCTGCCACGCCCGCCATCCCGCTCTCGGTGGACCAGTACTCGAGGAGCCCGTCCTGCTCCACTGCCTGACGCTTGGCGTCGGTCACGCGCGGGATGTCGGCGGCGCTGAGCGCCCCGTCGATCATGATGAGGCGCGTCAGGATCTTCTCCGCCTCGGTGAGCGAGAGGCCTCCCAGATTGTGCAGGAGGCGGGCGCGGTCGGAGGGGGAGAGGTCGAGGCGCACCGGCATGCGCGCGGAATTGTCGCGCACCACGCGCTCCAGGAGGGCGCGGTACTCCTCGGCCTCGGGGGCGGGGAGCGAGACCACGATGGCGTGTGGGCGAAGCGACTCGGGGAGCGTCACGTCGCCGCCCGAGATCACGAGGGCCCCACGCCGCATCCCGAACCGCTCCACCACGTCGTGCAGCTGCGAGACCACGAGCGGGTCCTGCAGGTGTGCGCCGAGCGCCGGGAAATGAAAGATGCCGGCCCCCTCGCGCTCGACGTGCCGCAGCGCGTCGGTGGGGAGGGCGGTGTCGTCGGCAAAGGGCTCACCCGCCCCGGCGCCGCGACGCACCCCCTTGGAGCGACGCCATTCGTGATAGTGCAGGGAAAGGCGCGAGGCGACATGCCGAAGGACTTCTTCGCTCCGCTCGTACTCCCAGGTGTCGAGGACCACCAGAGGGTAGCGGGAGCGAATGAGGAGTTCCAGTTCGTCGACGAAGGAGGCGCGGGTCATGGCGGATGTGTGACGTGATCCCCCTAATGACTGTCCGATTGGTGGGGCGTCACCTGCAACTACCGGCCGACGGCGAGGGGGAGAGGCTTCCCTTTCGGAGGCGGGCCGGTGTTAAACTTCCCCTCCCACTTTTCTGGCCAGCCGCATGTCGAAGTCGAGCCGCACCGCCAGCATCACCGCCGAGAACGCCGCGGTCGAGACGCCGCGTTCCCACGCCGATCGCATGTTCCGCGCGGCGCAGGAGTGCATTCGCCAACGCCAGCGCTATGCGCGCCTTGTCGATCGTGGGGCGCACGAAGACGAGCAGCAGGGAGCGTTGCGGATTGTCTGCATCTGCGACGACGTGCTGGCGTCGAGCGGGAAATCATATGAAGCGGTGACGGGGACCACGCTGCACCGCGACGAGGACTGGTGGCACAAGGCCAACTCGCTCTGGCATGCGTCGCGCGAATACAGCCGTCGCCATCGTGGGTGTGACGAGACCAGCAAGAAGCTGACGAACCATTCGCCGCAGCGGCTGCGCGAGTTGGCGGTAGAGTATGAGTTCGAGGCATCGGCGCTGCTGGCCCTCCAGCATGCGGTCTCGGCGTATCGCAAGGCGGCGCCGGACGCGGAACTCGAGCCCAACGGGGCCGCGCGCGTCGCCTGAACAGCGCCCTGGGCCGGATGATCGAGCGCGCTCTTCACGGGGCGCGCTTTGTGTTTCCGGTGGCTGTGCACCTCCAACGCGAGGTCTACCGAGCACGATCGGAACGGGAGCGCTCCCTCGTCCGTTGATGGGACCTCATCATCCTCGCGGGCATTTCGGCTAGACGCACTGGCTAAACGCCCTGGCAGACGCTTCGGCGGGCACCTTGGCTGGAGCGTCGGCGTACGGGCCGGCGGGCGTCGCGGCCTAACGAACGCGCGCCCCGTTCGTCCAAGCACTCGGCTCATCCCGTCGCCGAGGCGCGGCGGAGCATCGTGGCGCAGCTTGGGGATGAGAACGCTCACCTGCGTCGGTGGTTGGGGCTCGCGAGGATGCGAGTTGGGAGGTGAGCTGGGACGCGAGTCAGGAGGCGAGCCGCGGCGCACTGGCGAACACCTGCGCACGAGCGGAACGTAGGCGCAATTCGTACGTACACCGTGCACGCGCGCAACGAGCACCCGACGACGCTGGGGGACGGGATTGGATCGTCTGGTCGAGCTGCTGTTCAAGTACCGACCGTTCGCCTTTGCGAAGGGGACGCTCGCGTTCGCCTCCGCAGTGCCGGCGTGGGTCATCGCGCTGGCCGGGGCGTTGGCGGCCGTGCTGGCGGTGACGACGTACCTGCGCCACCCGGGTGAGCTGACGGCGCGCACGCGCGGTGCGCTGGCCGCGCTGCGCGTGGTGGCGATTGCCGGACTCACCCTGGCGCTCATGCGCCCGGTCCTCGTGCTCAGCAGCTCCATCACGCAGCGCAACGTGGTGGCGGTCGTGGTCGATGACTCGCGCAGCATGCAGGTGCGCGACCTGGACGGCGATTCGCGCGCCGACGCCGTGCGGCGACTGGCCGGCGCACCCGATTCCGCGCTGCTGCGCGCGCTCGCCGACCGGTACCAACTTCGCGTGTTCCGGTTGGGGGGCGGTGGGCGGATGGCCGATGCGTCGGGAATAGCCTTCGACGGAACGCGCACACGGCTGGCGTCGTCGCTCTTGCGTATCGAAGACGACCTGAGCGGTGTGCCGACCGCCGGCATCGTCCTGCTGAGCGACGGTGCCGACAACACGGCGGCGACGCCGGGGGAGGCGGGGGTGAGCGAGCAACTGCTCTCGCTGCGCGCGCGTCGCATCCCGGTGTACGCGGTGGGGGTGGGGCGCGAGCGATTCGAGCGGGACATCGAGGTGGCGCGAGTGGATGCGCCACGCGCGGTGCTGCGCGATGCCTCGCTCTTCGTGCAGGTCGTGCTGGTGCAGCGCGGATACGGCGGCGAGCGGATTCCCGTGGTGGTGGAGGATTCGGGACGGATCGTGGGGACGGCGACGGCGCTCCTCCCGCGCGATGGGGAAGCGGTATCGGTGCGCATTCGCGTCCCGGCTACCGAGGTGGGGGCGCGACTGCTGCGCGTGAAGGTGCCGGCGCAGGCGGGCGAGATGATCGCCGAGAACAACGAGCGCTCGACCATGGTCATCGTGCGCGATCGGCGCGAGAAGATTCTCTATGTGGAGGGGGAGCCGCGCTTCGAGCTCAAGTTCCTGCGTCGCGCCGTGGAGGCGGACGGCAACATTCAGTTGGTCACGCTCCTGCGGTCGGCCAGGGACAAGTACTTGCGCCTGGGCGTGGACGATTCACTCGAGCTGGCGGCCGGCTTTCCGCGCACGCGCGAGGCGCTGTTTGCCTACCGCGCGGTGGTGCTGGGGAGCGTCGAGGCGTCGTTCTTCACCGCCGACCAGCTGCGGATGCTGGGGGACTTCGTGAGCGAGCGCGGCGGCGGGCTGCTGGTGCTGGGGGGGCGCGACGCGTTAGGCGAGGGGGGATATGGCGGGACGGCGGTGAGCGATGCGCTCCCGCTGGAGCTGCAGGGGGTGCTGGGCGACGTCCCGGTGGTGGTGACGCTGCAGGCGACGCCGACGGTGGCGGCGGCGGGGCATCCCGCGTTGCAGCTCGCGGACAACGACAGCAGCTCCAAGGCGCGCTGGGCGACGATGCCGGCGCTGACCTCGGTGAACCGCCTGGGGCGCGCCAAGCCGGGCGCCACCATCCTCCTCAGCGGGACGGCGAGCGACGGCGTCACGTCGCGTCCGCTGCTCGCGGTGCAGCGCTACGGGCGCGGGAAGGCGATCGTCTTCGCCGCGCAGGACTCGTGGCTGTGGCAGATGGACGCGCAGGTGGCGGTGGACGACCAGACGCATGAGACGTTCTGGCGGCAGATGCTGCGCTGGCTGGTGAGCGACGTTCCCGATCGCGTGGAAGGGGTGGTCGCTGAAGAGAGCGGGCCGGGGGAAGGGGTCGCGCTGCGGGCGGAGGTGAGCGACTCCGCCTATCGCAAGGCGAACGGGGCCACGGTGGTGGGGACCGTGACAACGCCGAGCGGTGTCTCACAGGATGTGGCGCTCGAGTGGGCCGTGGAGCGCGACGGAGAGTACCGCACCACGTACGTCCCCGAGGGGAACGGGGTGCACGCGGTGCGGCTGCGCGCGGTAGTTGGTGGCGACACGATCCCGGGCGAGGCGACGTACGTGCGGGTCGCGGTGCCGATGCAGGAGTACTTCGGGGCCGAGATGCGTCCGACCATGCTGCGGCAGATTGCCGAGGAAACCGGAGGACGCTTCTACCGGGCGTCGGAGGCGGGAGACGTGGCCAAGGACCTGGTGTACAGCGCGAGCGGCGCGACCGTGGTGGAGAAGAAGGACCTGTGGGACATGCCGGCGTTGCTGGGGCTGGTCCTGCTGGCCCTTGGGGGGGAGTGGGCGCTGCGGCGGCGGCGGGGGGTGGCGTGATGCGACGCCGGTGGGGCGTGGCGCGTGCGCGCGCGTTGCTGCTGGCGGCGGTGTGCTGCGGCGCGGTCGCCGCACGCGCGGCGCAGGCGCAGGCGGGCGCCGCCCCGCGCACGGCGATCCTCCTCGTGGCCGGCGTCGGCGGCGAGAAGCGCCTGACAGACGCCTATCACGGCTATGCAACCGCCATTGCCGACGCCGCCTCCAGGCGCTTCGGCATCCCGGATTCGCTCATCGTCGTGCTCGCCGAAGACTCCACGCGCGCGCGCGTGCGTGCCCGTTCCACGCGCGAGCAGATCCTTGCGTCGATCGGCCGTCTCTCGGCAGGGATGCGCGCCGGGGACCGCCTGGTAATCGTCCTCTTCGGCCACGGCACGGCGCAGGGAAACGAGTCGCGCTTCAACATTCCCGGGCCGGACATGTCGGCCGCCGACTTTGCGGCCGCGCTTGCGCCGCTGCGCGACGTTAGTGTCGTCGTCGTCAACACGACGAGTGCAAGCGGTGACTTCGTCAAAGCGCTGGCCGCCCCGATGCGCGTGGTGGTGACGGCGACGCGCACGCCGCGCGAGCAGAACGAGACGCTGTTTCCGGCGCACATCGTGGCCGCGCTCACCGGGGCGTCTGGCGCCGCGGACAGCGACAAGGATGGGCGCGTGAACCTGCTCGAAGCGTTCACGTACGCCCGCCGCGAGGTGGAGCGGGTGTTCGAGCAGGGCAACCGCATCGCCACCGAGCACGCCGTGCTCGACGACGATGGCGATGGCGTGGGACATGGTGACGCGAGCGAGAAGGGGCCCGATGGACCGCGGGCGCGGGCGCTCTTCCTTGAACCCGCGGGGGGGGCCACGCTGGCGGCCGATCCGCGCGCGGCGACGCTGCTGGCCGAGCGGCGCGAGCTGGACGGGCGACTCGAGGCCTTGCGCTCGCGCCGCTCGACGATGAGCGAGGAGGCCTATCAGAAGGCGCTCGAGCCGCTGATGGTGGAGCTGGCGAGAAACGCGAGTGCGCTCAAGGCGCTGGAGGGGAAGAAGCCGTGAACGCATTCCGCCGTTTGGGGCTCGCGGCCCTGCTGGTGTGCGTTCCGCCGGCGGCCTGCGCGCAGGACGCCGACGCGGGATCGCTGGCCGCGCGTTCGGTGGCGGCGCGGCAGGGGGGGCGCTACGAGGAGGCGATCAAGCTGGCGCGCGAGGCACTGGCGCGTGACAGCGCCCACGTGGCGGGCACGCGCAACCTCATGCGTGCGCTCACGGACGTGGGGCGTCACGCGGAGGCCATCGACGTGGGCGAACGCTTTCGCCGCGTCACGCACGGCGGGCGCGAGGGCGACGTCTTGCTGGGCGATGCGTATCGCGCACGTGGCGACGTGGCAGCCGCGCGGGCGGCGTACGAGCGCAGCCACAGTGGGCGCGACTCGCTCACGGCGCGCTTGCAACTGGCGACGCTCGCCCTGGAGGGCGGGGCCCGCGATGAGGCCATGCGCACCTTCGACGCCTTCATCGACACCTACAACAGCAGTCGCGCACGCCTCAGCGCCGACGAGTTGCGCGCCGTGGCTATCGCCTGTCGCTACCTGGGGCGCAACGATCCGCAACTGTTCAAGGATGCCCTCAAGGCGTACGACGAATCCATTGCCGCCGACTCCACCAACCTGGATACGCGCACCGAGCTGGGCTTCCTCTTCCTCGAGAAGTTCAACGCGGCCGATGCGCGTGCCATGTTCGATGCCGTGCTCAAGGTCAATGCGCGCCACCCGCGCGCGCTCCTCGGGATGTCGCGCGTCCTCTCGTTCGACGGCCGCGGTGATCCATCGGCTTACGTGCGGCAGTCGCTCGAGGTCAATCCGGGCGACCCGGAGGCACGTGCGGTCTCCGCGCTCCTCCTGATCGACGTCGAGCGCTACGACGACGCGGCGAACGAGGCGATTCGCGGGCTTGCCGCCGACACCGGCGCCGCCCCGCCGCTGGTGGCGCTCGCCGCCGCACGGTGGCTCTCCGGCGATTCGGCCAACTTCAGGCGCGCACTGGCGCGGGCGCACGCGCGCCTGGTGGGGTCGGCCGACGCCGAGGTGACGCTGGCCGACGTGGCGGCGCGCAACCGGCTGTATCGCGACGCGACCGCCTTCGCCGCCCAGGGCGTGGCGCGCGATCCCAGGGCGGCGAGAGCGCGGGCGTTGTTAGGCGTGAACCAGCTGCGCATCGGGCAGGTGGCCGAGGGAAAGGCGAACCTCGACCGCGCCTTTGCCATCGACCCCTACGACGTGTGGGCGAAGAACACGCTCGACCTGCTGGACACGTTCGATGGCTACGCCGAGGTGCGCACACCGCGCTTCGTCCTCGTGATGGAGAAGAAGGACGCGCCGCTCCTCTCGCTCTACGCGGGGCCGTTGGCGGAGATGGCCTTCGACTCGCTGTCGGCGCGTTATGGCTATCGCCCCACCGAGGCGGTGCGCATCGAGTTTTTCCGCAGCCACGCCGACTTTTCCGTGCGCACGGTGGGGCTGGCGGGGCTGGGGGCGCTGGGCGTCTGCTTTGGACCGGTCGTGGCGATGGATTCGCCGGCCGCGCGCAAGGTGGGGGAGTTCAATTGGGGGTCGACGCTCTGGCACGAGATCGCGCACACGTTCACGTTAGGCGCGACTGGCAATCGCATCCCGCGGTGGTTCTCGGAGGGGCTCTCGGTGCTGGAGGAACGACGCGCGCGCGCGTCGTGGGGGAGCGACGTCTCCCCGGAGTTCCTCGCCGCGTATGCCGCGGGGATGCTTGCCCCGCCCTCGCGCATGAACGATGGCTTCATGCGGCCGCGCTTTCCGCAGGAGGTCATCCTCTCGTACTACCAGGCGTCGCTCGTGGCCGAGTGGATCGAGGAGCAGAAGACGATGGCGGGCATTCGGGGCATGCTGGCGGCGTATGCTCGCGGCGCGAACACGGCCACGGTGGTGCGCGACGTGCTGGGCTACGACACGCCGACCTTCGATCGCGAGTTCGACCGCTGGATTCGTGCGCGCTTCGCGCGCGAGTTCGCGGCGGTGTCGATGGAGGGCGGGAAGGGGAGTGGGCACGAGGAGGCGATACGGTGGAAGGGGACGTTCGCCGACGCGATGCACGCCGCGACGGCGGCGGCCGAGCGCCAGCGCTGGGACGATGCCGTCCGCGAGCTGGAGCGGGCCAAGGGACTCTTTCCCGCCTATACCGGTGAGGACTCGCCGTACCGGACCTTGGCCGAGATTCACCTCACGCGGGGCGACAGTGCGGCGGCCATGCGCGAGCTGCAGGCCATGACGTTGCGCAACGAGCTGGCGTTCGACGCGAATGTGCAGCTGGCGGCGCTGGCGCAGGCGCGGCGCGACACCGCGGGGAGTGCGGCGGCGCTGGAACGCACGCTCTTCATCTCCCCCTTCGACCTTGGCGTCCATGAGCGACTGGCCGAGCAGGCCGGGCGACTGGGGCGTCACGCGGTGGCGATTCGCGAGCGACAGGCGGTGCTGGCACTCGATCCGAGCGATCGCGTCGAGGCGCTCACGCAGCTGGCGCTCGCCTACGCCGACGCGGGTGACGTGGCCCAGGCGCGGCGCGAGGTCCTGCGCGCCCTGGACCTCGCCCCTAACTACGAGAAGGCACAGGCGCTCCTCCTCACGCTCCAGGAGAAACGGCCATGAGACGCTGGCAGCGATGGGCACTTGCGGCGGCGGTGCTCGTTCCCGCACTCGCCCTCACCGCGCAGGGCTTCCGGCGCGGGCGCCATTCCCCCGGGCGCGATCCGGTGGCCAACGTCACGTACGACGGACGGTTCACCTTCGTGCGCATGAAGTTCGAGCCGTTAGGCGGCGGCTGGGACCTCAAGTGGGATCATGACTACCCGCGCGCCGAGAACCACTTCATGAAGATCCTCTCCGAGCTGACGACGGTGAAGCCGCAACTCGAGGGGAGCAACATCCTGGCCTTCGACAGTCCGGAGCTGTTCCGCTACCCGGTGGCCTACGTCTCCGAACCCGGCTTCTGGACCATGACCGAGGCGGAGAAGGCGGGGGTGCAGGCGTACGTGCAGAAGGGGGGCTTCCTGATCTTCGACGACTTCGTGGGGAACCACTGGTACAACTTCGAGCGACGCTGGCAGGAGGCCTTTCCCGGCCTCACGCTGGTGAAGCTCGACCGCACGCACCCCATCTTCGACTCGTTCTATCACATCGAGTCGCTGGAGATGTCGCACCCCAACTTCCCGGTGCAGGCGGAGTTCTGGGGCGCGTACGAGGACAACGATCCGTCCAAGCGCCTCGTGATGATCGCCGACTACAACAACGACATCGGTGACTACATGGAGTGGTCGGATGAGGGCTTCCTCCCCATTGCACTCACCAACGAGGCGTACAAGCTGGCGGTGAACTATGTCGTCTACGCCATGACCCACTGACCGCGGTCGCACCAATCGTCGCCGTCGGGCGACGCGCGCAACGACGAACGCTCCCTTGCCCCACCCCCCCAACTGAGGAAACCGTGTCGACGACAGCCCCGGAAAGCGTTGCCCTCGAAGCCCCCGACGATCTCGCCCTCGCCGACAGGCTGCGGGGCGGGCAGCAGCAGGTCATGGCCGAGCTGCGCAAGCTCATCATCGGGCAGGAGCACGTGGTGGAACAGGCGCTCATCGCGCTGTTCGCGGGGGGGAATTGCCTCATCGTGGGCGTCCCGGGGCTGGCCAAGACGCTCCTGATCCACACGATGGCACAGGTGCTCGACCTGCGGTTCTCGCGCATCCAGTTCACGCCGGACCTCATGCCGTCGGACATCACGGGGACGGACATCATCCAGGAAGACCCGGAGACGGGGCGCCGTCGCATGGCGTTCGTCCCCGGGCCGATCTTCGCCAACATCGTGCTGGCCGACGAGATCAACCGCACGCCACCCAAGACGCAGTCGGCGCTGCTGGAGGCGATGCAGGAGCACCGCGTGACGGTGCAGGGGCGCACCTACCAGCTGGACGAGCCGTTCTTCGTCTTCGCGACGCAGAACCCGATCGAACTCGAGGGGACATACCCGCTTCCCGAAGCGCAACTGGACCGCTTCATGTTCCAGGTCGTGATCGACTACCTCAACGAGGACGACGAGCTCAAGGTCGTACAGACGACGACGGCGATCCAGAGCCACGTCTTCCGGCACGCCATCACGGGACCGGACATCGTCGCCTTCCAGCGACTCGTCAGGCGGGTCCCGGTGGCCGAGTCGGTGGCGCGCTACGCGGTGCACCTGGCGAGGGCGTCGCGCCCGGTGTCGCCGACGGCGCCCGACTTCATCAAGCAGTGGGTGTCGTACGGGGCGTCGACGCGCGCCGCGCAGTACCTCGTGCTGGGGGGAAAGGCGCGCGCACTCATGCAGGGGCGCTACCACGTCTCATTCGACGACATCCAGGCGCTGGCCGCCCCGGTGCTGCGGCATCGCATCCTCACCAACTTCCACGCGCAGTCGGAGCGGGTGACGACGGACCAGATCGTGGCCAGGCTGGTGGAGGCGGTGCCGCTCCCCAAGGCGAGGCTGTAGGCCGTGCCCGCGCCCGGCGCCGCGGCCTCCGCCAGCCGCAATGACACGCTGCAGCCCGGGGTCCGGTTCATCGACCCGGTGGCCCTGGCGCGCATCGGCAACCTGGAGCTGGTGGCGCGGTGGGTGGTGGAGGGGTTCATCTCCGGGCTGCACCGCTCACCCCACCTGGGATTCTCCACCGATTTCGCCGAGCACCGGCCCTACGCGCCCGGTGACGACATCCGGCATATCGACTGGCGCGTGTACGCGCGCACCGAGCGCTACTACCTCAAGGAGTTCGAGACGGAGACGAACACCAACTTCATGGTGCTCCTCGACGTCTCGGCGTCGATGGGGTACGGGTCGACCGGGATCACGAAGCTGGACTACGCCAGGTTCCTCGCGGCGAGCCTCGCGTACTTCTCGCATCGCCAGCGGGACCGCGTTGGCTTCGCATCGTTTGGGGGCGACCTCGTCGACTACGTCCCGCCGTCTGCCAGGCACCTGCCGCAGGTGCTCTTCGCGCTCGACCGTGCGGTGGCGCGCGGGGGCGGCGCGCTCGCGCGACCGCTGGCCAAGATCGCCGAGAGCCAGCGCCGGCGCGGCTTCATGCTCGTCCTGTCGGACCTGTACGAGGAGCCCGATCGCGTGATCTCGGCACTCGGCCCGCTGCGCGATGCGGGGCACGACGTGATCGTCATGCACCTCCTGGACCCGCTCGAGCGCAGCTTCGACTTCAGCGACGCCTCCACCTTCGAGGATGTGGAGAGCGGGGTCCGGCTCCCGGTCGTCCCGTCGCGATTGCGCGCGGAGTACCGCCGCCTGGTGGCCGATCATGTCGCCACGCTGCAGCGCAGGCTGGGCGAGCATCGCATCGACGCCATGTTCATCGACACGTCGCAGCCGCTGGACGCGCTCCTGTTCGAGTACCTCGTGCGCCGCGAACGGTTGCGGACGGTGCGCTAGCGCGATCGCCATGCAGCTCTCCTTCCTCGCCCCCCTGTTTGCGGCCGCGCTGGCGGCGATCGGCATCCCGATCCTGGTGCACCTCGTGCACAAGGAGCGCAAGGACGCCATCGCCTTCCCATCGCTGATGTTCCTGCAGCGCACGCCGTACCAGCACGCCAGCCGGCAGCGCATTCGCGACTGGCTCCTGTTCGCGGCGCGCTGTCTCGTGATCGCGCTCCTGGCGGCGGCGTTCATGCGACCGGTCTTCGCGCGCACGACGCAGGCGGCGGCGACGACGCGCGGCGAGACGGAGGTGGTCGTCCTCCTCGACCGGTCGCTGAGCATGCGCTATGGCAACCGGTGGCGACTGGCGCAGGAGGCGGTGCGCGCACGCATTGCGTCGTTGGGGCGCGGTGACCAGTTGACGCTCGTCCCGTTCGACGTGCGGGCCGGCGCGGTGAACGATGCGTCGTCGGATGCGTCGGTGCTGCGCGCGGCGCTGGACACCATCCAGCCCGTGGATGCGGGGACGCGCCTGGCGCCGGCAGTCGGGGTGGCCCGCCGGCTGCTCGGGGTCTCGCGGCTGCCGCGCAAGGAACTGGTGGTGGTGAGCGACTTCCAGCGCAGCGCGTGGGACCTGGGCGACGATGTCGCGATGCCGCCGGCGACGACGATCGTCCCCGTCGATGTCTCGACGGACCGCGTGGTGGACCGTTCGGTGCGCTCGATCGAGATGCGGCGCGACCCCGCCGCGCCTGGCGAGCGCGTGATCGTGGCGGCGCGCATCGTGAACGTCGGGGGGGCGGTCAAGGGCGTCGCGGCACAGCTGGAGGTGGCGGGGCGCGTGGTGGAGCGGCGCCAACTGGACCTTGCGGCTGACGGAGGCGGCACCGTCGCCTTCTCTCCCGTGGCGGTGCCGGCCGACGGAGCGCCGGCGCGCATCGTGATTGCACCTGATGCCCTCACCGCCGACGATGCCCTTCACTTCGTGCTGCGCCGGTCGGCATCGCTCGGCGTCCTGCTCCTGACGCATCCCGAGGCTTCGAGCGACCGCGCCGTCTTTGCGGCGCGCGCTCTGGCCATTGGCGATCAACCGGCCTTTGACGTGAGGGCGATGACCGCGAGTCGCGCCACGGCGGCCGATCTCGAGGGACGGCGGTTGCTCGTCCTGAACGATGCGGGGTGGCCGGCGGGAATCGGTGCGCCGCGGCTGCTGGCTTTCGTGCGCGGCGGTGGCGGGATGTTCAACGCGCTGGGCGAGCGCTCGTCGCCGCGCGGATGGCCAACGGCGGCGGCGTCGCTGCTGCCGGGCGAGATTGGGGCGCCTGTCGATCGGCTGGGGGAGCGGGGCGCGGTGCTGGGGTATGTGGATCGGTCGCACCCGGCGCTGTCGGTCTTTGGAGGGTCGCGCAGCGGTGACCTGTCGGCGGCGCGCTTCTTCCGGTATCGCCCCATCCTTGCAACTGACGGAGTGCTGGCTCGGTTCGACGACGGCGCGGCGGCGCTGGTGGAGCACCGCCTGGGGCGCGGCCGACTCCTCACCTGGGGGAGCAGCCTCGATGGGTTGTGGAACGACCTGCCGCGCCAGGCGGTCTTCCTTCCGTTCCTGCAGCAGCTGGCGCAGTACACGGCCTCGTACCGCCCGCAGCGCGCGTCGTTCGCCGTTGGGGAGTCGGTCGACCTGCGCGAGGGGATGACCGGCGACAGCATGGCGCTGGCGACGATGCGCTTCAGCGTGATTGCGCCTGACGGCGCACGCCTCGGGGTGGGCGGGGCGGGCGAGCCCGCCGTGCTCGAGTTGCGGCGCGCCGGCTGGTACGAGGTGCGCCGATCGGGGGCGCCCAACGACCGGGCGCGGACCGTTGCCGCCAACCCGCCCCCCTCCGAGCTCGAGTTTGCGAGCTTCGATCCGGCGCGACTCACGAATGCGCTCGCCCCCGCGGGGGAGGTGGCTGATGCGGCGGCGCCCGCGGACCCGATCGAACAGTTGCGGGCCCAGGAGCGCACGCAATCGATCTGGTGGTACCTTCTGGTGGTGACGGCGCTCGTCCTGCTGGCCGAGGGGATCCTGGCCAGCCGGGTGTCGCGCCGCCGGTTACAGCCGAGGTAGGAGACGAGCCATGGCAACGTTCGCCGAACCGACCGTTTCGGGCACGCCCCCATTCATGGCCGCGCTGCGGCGCGTGCGACGGCGCTGGCGCTGGCGGCACGCCGCCGTTGGGCTGGCGATGACGCTCGTCGTCCTGCTGTTTGCCTTTGGTGTGGCGGCCGCGGCGCTGCAGGCGGCGCGCTTCTCGCCGGAGAGCGTGCGGGTCGCGCGCTGGCTGCTCGCTGCCCTGGCGGCGGCGGTGGGAGGGCGGTGGATCGTGTGGCCGCTCGTCAGGCGCCTCCCGGATGCGCGGCTGGCGCTGTATGTGGAGGAGCGCGTGCCGGAGCTGGGCGGGGCGGTGCTGAGCGCGGTCGAGGTCGCGGCCACCGCGGTGCCCGACGAGGCGCGCTCGCCGCTCCTCACGCAGGGGCTCTTTGCCGACGCCGGTCGGCGACTGACGCGCTCTCCCGCCGTGGCCCGCATCGAACTGGCTTCGACGCAGCGCGCGCTCGCGCTGAGTGTCATTGCGCTCGCCTCGGCGGTGGCGCTGGTGCAGTGGGGGCCGTCGTGGATGGGACAGTCGGCGCGGCTACTGCTATCGCCGTGGCGCGACGTGGCAGCGGCGCCGGTGTACGCGATCGATGTCACGCCCGGCAACGCGACCATCGCCCGAGGGAGCGACTTCGAGGTGTCGGCAGCGCTCCTCGGCTTCCGGAGCGACGTGGTGGAGCTTGCGGTGCGTCGCGGGGCAAATGGCGAATGGGAGCGACTGCTGATGGGGCCGGGCAAGGACTCCACCCGCTTCACCGCGCGCCTCTTCGACATCGGGGAGAATGCGGAGTACTTCGTGGAATCCAACGGGGTTCGCTCGGCGCCGTTCACGATCGGCGTGCGCGACTTGCCAGCGGTGCGACGCACCGATCTCGGGCTGCAGTACCCGGCCTACACGGGGCTTGCGCCCGAGCAACTGGAGGATGTGGGCGACATCGCCGCGGTGAAGGGGACGCGCGCCACGGTGCGCGTGCGGGCGACGCGCGCCGTGCGCGGGGGACGTCTGGTCCTGGGCGGCGACTCCTCGATTGTCCTCTCGCGCCTGGATGACAGCACGCTGACGGCGAGCCTGGGCGTGCGACGCGATGGCTTCTACCGCATCGAGCTGGAGGCGACGGACGGCACGCGCGTGGCGGGGAACGTCGATTACGTGATCGACGCGCTGGAGGACCGCGCACCGCAGGTGCACATGCGCAAGCCGGGACGCGACGCGCGCCCGTCGAGCGTCGAGGAGGTGTTGATCGAGGCCGAGGCGACCGACGACTACGGCGTGGGGAAGCTCGAGCTGCATTACCAGGTGAACGGCGGCGAGGAGAAGGTCGTGGTGTTGAGCGAGGGGCGCGGCCGGCGGCCGCGCGAGCTGAGTGCCGGCCACACGCTCTTCCTGGAGGAGATGTCGTTGCAGGCGGGGGACGTGATTGCCTACTACGCCAAGGCGTGGGACAACGACGCGGTGTCGGGAGCCAAGAGTGCGTCGACCGACATCTACTTCCTGACCGTCCGTCCGTTCGACCGCGAGTACAGGCAGAGCCAGCAGGCGGGGGGCGGTGGTGGCGGGGCGCAGGGTGAGAATCCGGGGACGCTGGTCGCGCGGCAACGCGAGATCATCGCCGCGACGTTCAAGTCGCAGCGCGATCGTCCGGCCGTCGAGACCCCCGAGTTCCGCTCCGACGTGACGACCATCCTGCTCGCGCAGCGCAAGTTGCGGTCGGACGTCGGCGAAACGCTCAACCGGCTCAGGCGCCCCGCGGTGCAGGCGGCGGACACGACATTCAGGACCATGGCCGAACTCATGCCGCGTGTGCTCTCGGAGATGACCGATGCCGAGACGCAGCTGAGTGGCCGCAAGCTCGCCGAGGCGCTGTCGCCCGAACAGCGCGCGTTGCAGCTGTTGGAGAAGGTCGACGCGCTGTTCAAGGAGGTGCAGGTGAGCCTGCAGAACGGCGGCGGTGGTGGCGGTGGGGGAGGCAACGCCGAGGCCGAGGACCTGGCCGACCTGTTCGAACTGGAGACCGACAAGCTGCGCAACCAGTACGAGCAGGTGCAGGGGTCGCAGGAGCAACAGGCGCAACGCGAGGTGGACGAGGCGCTGGAACGCCTCAAGCGGCTGGCGGCCCGCCAGCAGCAAGAGCGCGAGCGCTCGCGCCAACGCCTGCAGGGGGCGCCGTCGAGCGGTGGCGCCGGAGGCGGCGCGCAGCGCCAGATGGCCGAGGAGGCGGAGCAGCTGGCGCGCCGCCTGGAGAGGCTCTCGCGCGAGCAGAACTCGAGCGAGATGCAGGAAACCGCACGCGCCCTGCAGGACGCCGCCAACGCAATGCGCCGGCAGGCGTCCAGCCAGGGGCAGGAGGGGAGCGCTCGCGGCTCCGCAGCACAGGAACGGTTGGATGAGGCGCGACGCCTGCTGGAGCAATCCCGCGGCGCCCAGTCGGCGCGCGGGATGCAGGGCGCGGCAGAGCGGGCGCAGCGACTGGCCGAGCAGCAGCGCGACGTGCGAGACGAAGTGCGCCGATTGGGTGACGCCAGCGATCGCAGCTTACGCCTGGATCGGCTCGATGCGCGCAAGGAGCAGATGGCGCGTGAGGTGGAGCAGCTGGAGCAGGAGCTCGACCGCCTCTCGCGCGAGGCGCTGCGCGACCGCGGCGAGGGGGCAGGGGCGTCCCGCCAGCTGCGCGACGCCGCCAACGAGATCCGGCGCAAGCGCATCGACGACATGATCACCGCGTCGCGCGACTTCGTGCGGCGTCAATCGAAGGAAGTGGTGGAGAGCTTCGAGGGGGAGATCGGGAACGCGCTCGACTCGCTCTCGGCGCAGGTCGCTCGCGCGGCCTCCGGCGCTGCGAACGACAGCACGCAGCGTCGTGCGCGGTCGCTGGCGCAGGCCCGCAACCTCGTCCGCTCGCTGGCCTCGCTCGACGAGCGCATGCGGGAGCGCATGCGCGAGCGCATGCGGGAGCGCATGCGGGAGCAGAATGGCGGTCGCTCCGGAGATCCGGCTGGCGGGTCGGCGGGCGATCAACCGTCGCCTAACGGCGCCCAGGGACAGCGGAGTTTGTCCGGCCAGCAGGGCCAGCAAGGCCAGCAGGGCCAGAGTAACCAGAAAGGCCAGAGTCGCCAAGCTGGTCAGCAAGGCCAAGGCGGCCAGCAAGGCCAGAGCGGCCAACAAGGTCAGGGCACGGCTGGCCAGGGCGGTCGCGGCGAGGGAGAGCGCGGTGGCGGTGCCCAGCTCCCCACGCCTAACGGCAGCCAGATGGGCGGGTCGGGGCAGGGCGGACCGGGGGGCGGGCGCCTCTCGCCCGAGGATGCGCGCCAGTTCTCGCGCGAGCTGCGCGGCGAACGCGAGAGCGCCGAGTCGCTGCGTCGTGAGCTTGCGCGTGACGGAGTCTCCACCGCCGATCTCGACCGGCTCATTGCCCGCTTGCGATCGCTGGAGTCCGGACGTTCCTTCAACGATCCGGAGGAACTGGCGCGGTTGCGCCTCGCCACGCTGGAAGGCTTCAAGGAGTTCGAGTTCTCGCTGCGTCGCCAGCTTGGGGAACGCGAGCGCGAGGGGCCGGTGCTCGGCGGTGGGAACGACGTCCCGCCGGGTTATCGCGACCTGGTGAGCGAGTACTTCCGCTCCCTCTCGCGCAAGGCCAAACCCTGAGGCGGCAGGCGAGTCGCGTTGCGCCGCCCATTCACCACTCGATCGACAGGACTCATGTCTCACGTGCACGTGATTCGCACGACCCGCCCCGAAGCCACGGAGTACGCGCCCTACTACGGCGGCTACATCGGGCACGTCCCCACAGGCGATGTGGTGGAGACGCTCGCCACGCAGGCCGAGGGGTCGCTCGCCTTTCTTCGCACCATCGGCGAGGAGGTTTCGCTGGGACGGTATGCCCCGGGCAAGTGGAGCATTCGCGAGGTGGTGGGACACATCATCGACGCCGAGCGCATCTTCACCTATCGCGCGCTGCGCTTCGCGCGCAACGACGAGACGGCGCTCTCCTCGTTCGACGAGAATGCGTACATCGGCAACGCCAGCTTCGACGATCGTTCGCTGGCGTCGTTATGCGACGAGTTCGAGGCGGTGCGGCGGGCGTCGGTCCTGCTCTTCGCCTCGCTCAACGCGACGGAGTGGATGCGCCGCGGCATCGCCAGCAACAACGCGATGTCGGTGCGTGCCCTGGCGTGGGTCACGGCTGGGCACGAGCTGCACCACGTGGCGCTCGTGAAGTCGCGCTACCTGTGAGCGCCCCGGAGGTCTGGCTGCGGGGGCCCGTGGCGGGGATCGCGCCGATGTTGCAGCCGGCGGCGCATACCTTCCTCCAGGTTGGCGAGGAGCTCTCGCGCCTCCTTCGCGGCGCGCCGGCCGCGGAGGTGCGGGCCACGCCCGGTGGTGCCCCCAGCATCGCCTGGCACGCGCGGCACCTGGCGGCAAGCACCGATCGCCTCCTGACCTACGCCGCCGGCCGCCCCCTCGACGAGGCGCAGCTGCAGCGGCTGCGCGATGAGCGCGCCACGCCGGCGCCCACCGTCGACGGCGACGCGCTCTGGGCCGAGGTCGAGACGGCGCTGGCCGACGCCCTTCGACAGCTGCACGAGTGGTCTTCCCGCGCCGGTGAGCTCCTCGCCCCGCGCACCGTCGGACGGGCGGCGCTGCCGTCGACCGTATTCGGTCTCCTCTTTCACACGGCCGAGCACGCGCAACGACACGCGGGGCAGATCGCCACCACGGCGCGCATCGTCCGCGCCCCGCGCGGCGACACGGCGACAGCGAGCTCGGCCTAACGCGCCGCGCCCTCGCGTTGCGGCTGGCGCCCGGGCACGACTAGCTTGCGAGGCGTCGGGGAGGGTGCGGTCTTCCCCGTTCGCGCGCGGCCGTCCAGCGCGGCGTTGACGTCGCGTCCGGCCGCGCTCTCCCGTGAGCCACCACGCGCCCAAGGTGCCATGAACGCATCGACTTACCGCTGCCGCCTCCTGGCCGCAGCCCTGTTCGTCCTTCCCTCCGTTGCCGCCGCGCAGGACAAGCCCAAGCCGCGAGAGTTCAGCGCAGACCTGGGCTACGTCAGCACCACCGGCAATACCGAGGTCTCCACCTTCAACCTGGGCGAGAAGCTCATCCTTCGCGCGGGCCGCTGGGAGCACAAGCAGCAGTTCGGCTCCATCTACGCCAGCCAGGACGGCAAGCAGACGTCCAACCTGCTCTTCACGAACTGGCGCAGCGACTGGTCGTTCCACCCGCGCCTCGCGTTGTTCGGATATGCCGGATATGACCGCAACACCTTCGCCGGGATCTCGCGTCGCTTCGAGGAGGCGCTCGGCCTGTCGGCCAAGCTGGTCACGCTTGCGTCCGACACCTGGGCACTCGAGGCCGGGTTGGCGATGAACCAGCAGCGTGCCACCGATGGCGCGGAGGACAGCTTTGCCTCGGTGCGCAGCGCGACCTTCTACCGGCACAACTTCTCCAAGACCGCGTACTTCCAGCAGGGCGTGGAGTTCCTCCCCAATCTCGAGACGTCGGAGGACTACCGCATGAACACCGAGTCGGCGCTCGTGGCACCGCTCTCGACGCACGTCGCCATGAAGCTCGGCTATGTGATCCGCTTCGACAACCTGCCGGAGCCCGGGCGCAACAAGAGCGATCGCATCTTCACCACCGGGCTGCAGTTCAACTGGTAGCTCGCCATCGTGCGCGGGCGCGTCCGGCCATCGGGCGCGCCCGTCGCGCGGCGCTCAACGCCAAACTCAGTGCTGCGGTCAGCAGCACTCTCAGCGTAGTGATCAGCGCGTCCTGCGTCGCTGGCCGCTGCCGCTCGTTGGGGGGCGCGGTCCATCGCCAACCGCCCCCACCGCCACCGTCGCCTCCGCGACCGTCGCCTACGCCACGTCGCCTACGCCACGTCGCCGGTGCGCGGCGTGTCGTGCAGCTTGACCGGGGCCGCCGCGCGCTTCCGCAGCTGCAAGTTCAGCATCTCGACCAGGAAGGAGAAGGCCATCGCGAAGTAGGTGTACCCCTTCGGGATGTGGTGTCCCAGCGCCTCGGCCACCAGGTTCGTGCCGATCAGCACCAGGAACGAGAGCGCCAGGATCTTCACCGTCGGGTGCTGGTCGACGAAATCCGAGATCGGGTTCGCCGCCAGGAGCATCACGCCGAGCGCGATGACGTTCGCCCCGATCATGATCGTGACGTGATTCACCATGCCTACCGCGGTGATCACCGAGTCGAGCGAGAAGACGATGTCGACGACCATGATCTGCGCGACCACCGCACCCAGCGCCGCCTTCTTGATCGACGCGCTGCTGGCGTGCTCGATCCCCTCGAGCTTGTCGTGGATCTCGTAGGTGGCCTTGCCAATGAGGAAGAGCCCGCCGATGAGGAGGATGAGCGAGCGTCCGCTGAAGCCGATGGACCCAATCGTGAACAGCGGCGCGGTGAGCTTCACGATCCACGCGATCGAGAGGAGCAGCAGGATGCGACTGAAGAAGGCCCCGAGCAGCCCGAGGCGACGCGCCCTGGTCTGCTCCTCGCGCGGCAGCTTTGAGGAGAGGATCGAGATGAAGATGATGTTGTCGATGCCGAGGACGACCTCGAGCACCGTCAACGTCAACAGGCCGATCCAACTCTGGGGGTCGGCGAGCCATTCCATTCAGGGACTCCTGGGCAAGCGTCGGTGGGGGCCGAATAGCACAACCCGGCAGGGGCGTTGCGCCCACTGCCGGTGAGGAAACGTAGCCGGGGGCGGCGGCGTTCCGAAGGGGAGCGCGCCGCCTGCCGGCCGGCGGCCCTTCACGACGACCGGCCGCCTCGCGCGAGCGCGTGACGCGCCGCCGCGCGCCACCGTGAACCGCCGCGCGCCACCGTGAACCGCGGCGCCCGGCTCGCGCCCCGCGCCCTCCCGACTCGTTAGGGCGTGAGGTCCGGCTGGTAGGTCTCCACGAACTCGAGGAAGCGCGAGACCTCGAGGATGTCCTTCCCCACGAAGCGAACGGTGTGCGCGTTGACCCTCGTCACGATCGGGAGGTAGGCCAGCGTCTCGGCGGCGCGGTAGTGCTTGAACGAGATCTCGGCCGTCACCGGGCCGCGCATGACAAACGGTGCAATGCGTGCCCGCTTCTCGATCCCCGCCTTCACCTTGGCGCGAATGAGCGCCTGCCCCGCCTTGGGAACGAGCGTTGCCGCCGAGTGGAACGAGATGGCGCGCTTCACGATCGCTCCCTCCATCCCGGCCGCGAAGGGCGAGACTTCCGCCACCGCGGCATCGTCGCCCGAAATGGCCACGACCGGAACGCCGAAGTGCCCGGCGAGCGCGGCGTTGATTCCCCCCTCCGGAACTTCGCGCCCGTTGAGCGTTACGCCGGTGAGTGTGGCGCTCGACATCGTGTGCGCGCGCACCCCGCGCACGTTCGAGGTCCCGGCATGGTAGCCGACGAAGACCGCAGCGGCGAACGACGAGTCGACTCCTTCCATCATCATCATCGGGCGCGGCCAGGAACGAATCACGGTGACATCCTCAGGGAGGAGGTCCAGCAGGAGGTTCTGCCCGTTGCCATGCGAGTCGCTCACCACGATCTCGGTCGCGCCGGCGTCTCGCGCCCCCTGGATGGCCGCGAGTGCATCCGCCGTCATCCACTCGCGGGCGCGCTGATACTCGAACGAAGTCGGGCCGAGTTGGTCGGCGCTGACCACACCGGTAATCCCCTCCATATCCACGGAGATGTAGACCTTGAGCGGGCGCTGCGCCTGCGCTGGAGCCGCGGCGAGGAGACTCGCGACCATCAGGGCGGCGAACGAGCGATGCACGGCGAACAGGGAGCGCTGCGGGCGGGAGCGACGCATGGGAGACGTGAGAGAGTGGTGGCGCGCCGAGCTCGGTGCGCGGATGCTGGCGGGAAAGTCGACGCACCGTAGGCTGCACTTCCTCTCGCGCGCGCACAACCGGCGAGCGATGGCTGGTGGCGAGGGCGGTGACAGGCGCCGCGCTCCCGCGCCCAGTTCGTCACGCCGCCGTGCGGTGAGTACACCTTCGGCGCTACCTTCCTTGGCGCTGGCGCCAGCCACTCGGCAGTGTCCCCTCACTTCCACTCGCCCACATGACCGAACAGGAGCTGCGCTATCCCATCGGCCGCTACGCGCCACCGCCTGGCTACGCGCCCGAGTGGCGGCAGGCGTGCATCGACCGAATTGCCGCGACGCCGGCAGCGCTCCGTGACGCCGTTCGCGGGCTCGACGACGGGGTGCTCGACATGCCGTACCGGCCGGGGGGATGGAGCGTGCGGCAGGTGGTGCACCACGTCCCTGATTCGCACCTCAATGCCTACGTTCGCCTCAAGTTGGCGCTGACGGAGGAGTGCCCGACCATCAAGCCGTACGACGAAGCGGCGTGGGCGCTCCTCTCCGACAGCAAGGACACCCCGATCGAGGTATCGTTGCAGCTGCTGGCGAGCGTGCACGACCGCTGGGTGCGCGTCATGCGATCCATGTCCGACGCCGATTTCGATCGCCGCTACGTGCACCCCGATACGGGGCAGCACACGCTCTCGCACCTCGTGGGACTCTACGCGTGGCACGGCGCGCATCACGTGGCGCACGTGACATCGTTGCGCGCGCGGCTTGGCGTGTAGGACGGCCGCGTCTCCCGCATCGTCCCCGGGCGATGCACCTCCAACTCCACCTTCGTCCGCGAGACCGATGATCTCACTCAAGCTCCTGGCGCCGGTAGCCGTCGCCGTGCTGGCATTCGCCGCGCCGCGCGCCGGGACGGGCGACACCGTCGTCCTCGTCGTGCGACACGCCGAGAAGGCGGGGCCGAGCGGAGACGTCCCCCTTTCCGCCGCCGGCGCGGCTCGCGCGCAGGCGCTGGTCTCGATCGGGAAGGAAGCCGGCGTCTCGGCGATCATCACGACACAGTTCCAGCGCACGCGGCAGACGGCGGCACCGCTCGCCGAGGCGTTAGGGATCACCCCCGAGGTAATCGACGTGAAGGGCGGGGTGGCCGAGCATGTCCAGGGGATTGCCTCGGCAATCCGGGCGCGTTTCGCGGGGCGAACCGTCCTCGTTGTCGGGCACAGCAACACCGTGCCGGCCATCGTCGGCGCGTTGGGAGGGCCCAAGCTCCCAGACATCTGCGATGACCTGTACGATGATCTGTTCACGGTCATCGTCAGCGCCGATGGGACCGCCCGTCTGGTGCACGCGAAGTACGGCGCACCCAGCGTCGCCGGCGCGGCGTGCCCGGCCATGGCGCGGTAGGGGCGCGAGGGCGCGAGCTGACGCCGCGTGAGGGAGAGCGTCGGCTCGGGTGTCTCACTCGTGGGACGGTGCCCTGTCAGCGCATGAGGACAGCTCACCGTGGCGCCAGGGCATTGTCCCAGCGAGAATGCGGTACGGGCGATTGGCCCGCGCCGTGCATATTGAGCGTAGGGCCGCGCTCCGCCGGCAAGCTGGTAGGAGGTGGCGGTCCCGGTCGTTCGCGTTAGAGTCTTGCCTCACCCTCGAGGATCCGATGCGCATTCGCCTCGTTCGACTGCTCGTTCCGGTGTCGCTCTTCGTGGTGGCGTGCGGCCGCGACACGTCCAGGACGACCGGAATGTCCGAGGACCTGAAGAAGGACCTCGAGGCCTCCACGTCCAAGTTCGAGCTGGCTGGCGCCGACAACGCGCGCCCCATGGCGTACGTCTCCGAGCTGGAGCAGGTCAACGGGGCCGCACCGGTGGAGCGTACTCCGCAGCGGCGCCGTGTCGCGACGCGATCGGCCAACGTCCAGCTCCCCGAGGAGAAGTCGTCGCCGGCGCCGCAGGTGGCTGACGAGGTACAACTGGCGCAGGCGCCGGAAGAGACCGCGCCGGTTCCTGCCCCCGCTGACGAGGCTCCGCGCGTTCCTACCGTCGCACCGCGCCCGTCGGCCCTGCCGGTCGACGTACCAGGGGGTGGAAGCGGAGGCGGCTACGGGAATGGCGGGATCGGCGGTCGGGGTGATGGGCGAGGGGAGGGGATTGGTGACATCATCGGGATCGTCATCCGTGGCGGTGGCGTGGGAGTCGACCACTGTCCGCCGCGCCGCCGTGGCCGTCCGCGCATCCCGGTCAACTGGTAGCGCCGAACCGTCGACGGCTGGAGCGGGAACCGCCGCACGACCACGGGGCGGGAGAGCGTTAGGCTCTCCCGCCCTCGTCGCATCGGCGAGTGCTCCCTGTGGGTGCGCACACGCCGGCGCAATGACTGGCGACGGCGCTTGAGCAACGCCATACTCCGCTCGCCGTTCGAGGACGCCTCGATGGCGCCGCGCGAGCGCTGCCAAAGCGCGGCGCAAGCGCGGCGCATGCGCTGTCTGTGCGCCGCGCGTCCCATCCCGTTGCACACATCCAGACTTCCAGCCGCCTTTCCCGTGCTCACGAAGGACTTCCCGGACCATCACGACGCCGAACTCGTGCTCAAGCTGTATGAGTTGCGTCGCGAGAGCGTCATGCGCGAGTCGCGCCAGCAACTGTTCAGCGCCTTCAACCCCGCAACATTCGACGACGTGCTGGCGGTAACGAAGCACGACCATCCGCTCAATGCGGCGTACCGCCAGGTGCTGTCGTACTGGGAGATGGTGTACGCCATGGCGCGCCACGGCGTGATGCACGCCGACTTCATGCTGGAGAGCAACGGCGAGGGGTTGATCCTGTACACGAAGGTCGAGCCGTGGCTCGCCGAGTATCGCGCGCAGATCAACCCCATCGCCTTCCGCAACGCCGAGTGGGTGGCGAAAGAGACGGAGATGGGGCGACTGCTCGCCGAACGATTCCGTGCGCGTGTCCGCGCGTCGCGCGCCGCGGGGAAGTGACGATGGCCGCCAGGCGCAAACGCACGAAGCAGGTCGCCGAGCCGCAACCGTTCGCGGTCCGGCGCTCCGCCATCCAGGGGCGCGGGTGCTTCGCCTCTCGCGACATCCGCAAGGGCGAGCGCATTGCCGAGTACCAGGGTGAGCGCATCACGTGGAAGGAGGCCGACACGCGCTACGACGACGACGCCAAGCGTCGCCACCACACCTTCCTCTTTGCCGTGACGACGCGCACGGTGATCGATGGGGCGGTGAACGGGAACGATGCCCGCTACATCAACCATTCGTGCGATCCCAACTGCGAGGCGATCGACGACCGCGGACGCATCTTCATCGAGGCGATGCGTCCCATTGCGGCTGGCGAGGAGCTGTTCTACGACTACGCCTACGCGCGCGACGAATCGACGACGGAGGAGGACGAGCAGCTGTACCTCTGCCGGTGCGGCACCGCCAAGTGCCGGGGAACGATCCTCGAGGCACCGCCCAAACGGAAGGCGAAGCTCCCCAAGACCCACCACGCCGCGGCTCGCCACCCGCACGAGCATCTCGCGCGCGCCGGCACCAAGCAGAAGGGGGCGAGCGACGGTCAGCGCCCGACGGGGAGGTCGAGACGACGCGCGCGATGAACGACGCCTACGCGGCCGCGATGCGCGACTCGATCCTCGCGCACCCGTCGATGCGCGCGCTGCTCGCCGGGGCGATCGACTACGCGGGGCTCTTCCCGCCGGCATCGCTCGAGTTGCCGGCGGTCGTGGCCAACTATCGCGACTACCGAGCCAGCGCCGACTCCTGGTCGTTAGGGCGCCTGGTGGTCCCGGCTGCCCGGCTCGCCGAGCTGGCGCGGGTCGCGTCAACGGCGTGGGGCAACAGCGCGACCCCGTGGCGCATCAGTGCCCTTGCCGGCGCCGATCCCGCGGCGAACGGCGCGGCGGGCGCCGCGGCCGACGCCGAGCGCATCGCCGCGTTCAACGTGGCGTGCTTCCCTCACGCCTGCGTGGACAGCGTGGAATCCAGGGTCGCGTCGGTGGAACAGGTGCGTGCGCTTGCCGGCGTCTTTCCCTCCACCGAACACTATGTCGAGCTGCCGCTGGCCGCTGAGCTTGCGCCCTTGGTCCGCGCGGTGCAGTCGATCGGCGCCCGCGCCAAGGTGCGCACCGGCGGCATCACGCCGGACGCCATCCCCGCACCGCGCGACGTGGCGCGCTTTCTCCGGGCCTGTGCCGACGCCGGCCTCCCGTTCAAGGCAACCGCGGGATTGCATCACCCCATGCGCGGCGAGTATCGCCTGACCTACGCCGCCAATGCAGCGAAGGGAACGATGTTCGGCTACCTGAACCTCTTCCTCGCCGCCGCGCAGGCACGCGCCGGCGCACCGCTGGAGCAGCTCGTGCTCACGCTGGATGGGCGCAATCGCGCGATGCTCGGCATTCATGATGACGAGATACGGTGGGAAGGGGGGCGCGCGTCGGTGAAGGCGCTCGCCGCCATGCGGCACGACTTCGCCATCGCCTTCGGCTCGTGCTCCTTTCGCGAGCCGCTGGACGACCTGGGAACCCTGTACGCGGAGTAGCGCGAGCGTCGCATGCTCAACGAGACCCATCGCCCCGACCTTCGCTCATGGGTGGCGAGCGCCAACGATGGCGCGACCGACTTCCCTGTGCAGAACCTCCCCTACGGCGTCTTCCGGCGCCGCGGGAGCGACGAGGCATGGCGTGTCGGCGTGGCCATCGGGCGCATGATCCTCGATGTCGCGGCGGCGAGTGCGGCCGGGCTCCTCGACGACGATGCCGGGCAGGCGGCGCGCACCTGCGCATCGCCGTCGCTCAATGGGCTCATGTCACTCGGTGCGCCGTCGTGGTCTGCGTTGCGTCGCGCCTTGAGCGAGCTGCTGCGCGCCGATACCGAGACGGGACGCTCCGCGCAGGCCGTGGCGCCATCGCTCCTGGTGTCGCAGCACGACGCCGAGTTGCGGCTGCCGGCGCACGTGTCCGACTACACCGACTTCTACGCGTCGGTGTTCCATGCCACCAACGTCGGGGCGATGTTCCGCCCGGACAACCCGCTGCTGCCCAACTACAAGTGGGTCCCGATCGGGTACCATGGGCGTGCCTCGTCGCTGGTGGTGAGCGGGACGCCCGTCGTGCGCCCGCATGGACAGCTGGGGAGCGATGACGGGGGGGCGCCGACGGTGGCGCCGAGCCGCCGCCTCGACTACGAGGCCGAACTCGCCCTCTTCGTGGGACCGGGAAACTCGTTAGGTCGGGTGATCCCCATCGAGGATGCGCAGGAGCACCTGTTCGGCATTGCGCTCCTCAACGACTGGTCGGCCCGCGATGTCCAGGCGTGGGAGTACCAGCCACTCGGCCCGTTCCTGGCCAAGAACTTCGCGACGTCGCTGTCCCCGTGGGTCGTGACGTTCGAGGCGCTGGCCCCGTACCGGGTTCCAGCCTTTGCCCGCGCCGACGGCGATCCTGCCCCGCTCCCCTACCTCGCGGATGCCACTGACCAGTCGCGGGGCGGCCTCGATGTCTGGATCGAGGTGTGGCTGCGTACGGCGCGCATGCGGGAGGACGACGCGCAGGCGGTGCGCCTGTCGCGCGGCAACGCGCGCGAGCTGTACTGGACCATGGCGCAGCTCCTTGCGCACCACGCCAGCAACGGCTGCAACCTGCAGCCGGGCGACGTGCTGGGGAGCGGAACGATTTCCGGCCCGGCGAAGGACTCGCGCGGGTGCCTGCTCGAACTCACCTGGCGCGGGACGGAGCCGGTCACGCTCCCCAACGGCGAATTGCGTCGCTTCCTCGAGGATGGCGACGAAGTGATCCTGCGCGGTTCGTGCGAGCGCGCCGGGTATGCCCGCCTCGGACTTGGCGAGTGCCGCGGCGTGGTGCAGCCCGCCATCACCCTCTGACCTGCCACGGAGCGAACTCATGGACGTCGTCCTCACCCCAGCGGCGCCGATCCCGGCGGGACACTACTCGCAGGGCATCGTGCACAACGGCATCGTCTACGTGGCGGGACAGCTCCCCATCACGCCGGGAAGCAGCGAGCATGTCGTGGGGAGCATGGAAGAACAGACCGAGCGCACGCTGCGCAACGTGGATGCCGTGCTGGTGGCGGCGGGGAGCGGGTTGGACAGAGTCCTGCAGATGACGATCTACATCAGCGATGTCGCGCTGTGGGGCGAGGTGAACCGGGCGTACACGCGCATCATGGGGGCGCACAAACCGGCGCGTGCAGTCGTTCCGGTCAAGGAGCTGCACTACGGCTATCAGATCGAGATCCAGGCGATTGCGGCGGTGGGGGGGTGAGAGGACGAGAAGACGAGAAGACGAGAAGACGAGAGGACGAGAAGCCTGCCCCAGCGAAGGCTGGGGACGAGGGGACGACGCGACGAAGGACTTCGGCTTTCACTTTCGAGGGGATATGCGCAAGGCGAGCGTGATGCTGCTGGCGGGCGTGGTGTTGCAGGGGGCGTTGCAGGTGACGGTTGGGGGTGGCGAGGCGGCGGCGCAGGCCGCGCCACCGGCCCCTCCCGCGGCGCCGGCAATCGAGTATACGCGATCGGAGGTCATGATCGCGATGCGCGACGGCGTGCAGCTCTACACCAAGGTCTTCGTGCCGAAGAATGCCGCCGGGCCGCTCCCGATCATGTTCATCCGCACGCCGTACGGCATCCGCGGCATGGAGCCGGCCATGCTCAATGCCGGCTACGGCTTCCTGGCGAAGGATGGGTACATCTTCGTCGGACAGGACATTCGCGGGAAGTTCAAGTCCGAGGGCGAGTTCGTCATGCAGCGCGCGCCGCGCCGCGATCGCAACGATCCCAAGGCGATCGACGAGAGCACCGATGCCTATGACACCATCGAGTGGCTCCTGAAGAACGTCGCCGGCAACAATGGGCGCGTCGGGATGACCGGCGTCTCCTATCCGGGGTGGCTCACGGCGATGGCCATGCTCGACCCGCACCCGGCGCTCCGCGCCGTGTCGCCGCAGGCGTCACCGGCCGACATGTGGATTGGTGACGACTTCCACCACAACGGGGCGTTCCGCCTGAGCTACGGCTTCGAGTACGCCACGATGATGGAGTCGGGGAAGGAGATGACGCAGTTCGCCTTCGACGACTACGACACTTACGACTGGTACCTCAAGATCGGGTCGCTCAAGGCCATCAACGATTCGCTGCTCAAGGGAAAGCTCCCCACCTGGAACGACTTCTCTCGCCGCCCAAACTACGAGGAGTTCTGGCAGCGGCAGGCGATGAAGGGCTACCTCACGCGCGTCACCATGCCCACGCTCAACGTGGCCGCGTGGTGGGACCAGGAGGACTTCTACGGCCCCATCACGATCTACCGCGCGCTGGAAAAGCACGACGCCAACAACCAGAACTTCCTCGTCGTGGGCCCGTGGAACCACGGCGGCTGGATGGGTGGCGAGGGATCCTCGTTAGGGAACATCCAGTTCGGGCAGCCTACAGCGCGCTTCTTCCGCGACTCGATCATGGCGCCGTTCTTCGCGAAGTACCTGCACGACAAGGGGACGCTGGCGCTGCCGGAAGCGCTCGTCTTCGAGGCGGGGAGCAACCAGTGGCGTCGCTACGCGGCCTGGCCGCCCCGCGAAGCCGTCTCGGCGCGCGCCCTCTACATGCGAGAGGGAGGGAAGCTTGGCTGGGAGCCACCCAAGGCCACCGGGCCGAACGACTTCGATAGCTACGTCTCGGACCCAAACAAGCCCGTGCCGTATCGCCCGCGACCCATCGCGCCCACGTATGGCCCCGGGTCCACGTGGCGCCACTGGCTCACCGATGACCAGCGCTTCGCGCACAACCGCCCCGACGTCGCCTCGTGGGAACTCCCCACGCTTAGCGAGGACCTCACGATCGCTGGCGACGTCACGGTGACGCTGCACGCGGCCACGACGGGCTCCGACGCCGACTGGATCGTGAAGCTCATCGACGTGTACCCCGACACGGGGATGACGCCGTTGCAGATGAATGGCTACCAGTTCATGGTGGCCAACGAGGTGTTCCGCGGCCGCTATCGCAAGAGCTACGAGAAGCCGACGCCCATCACCCCCAACACGCCCACCGAAGTGACGATCGACCTGCACACGCAGGCGTACACCTTCAAGAAGGGGCACAAGGTGATGATCCAGGTGCAAAGCACCTGGTTCCCGCTCATCGACCGCAACCCGCAGAAGTTCGTCCCCAACATCTTCGAAGCGAAGCCGAGCGACTTCATCGTGGCCACGCAGCGGGTGTATCGCACGGCGACCCGGGCGTCGAAGATCGTGCTTCCGGTGGTGAACAGGGCGGTGCAGTAGGGGAAGCGACACCGGCCCCAGCGACAGCCTAAGGCGAGATCACTCCAACGACACGAAGCCATGGCGTATGAGCTTGCAGGGAAGGTTGCCCTTGTTACCGGGGGGACGCGCGGGATCGGGCGGGCCATCGCCACCGAGCTCGCCCGCGCGGGGGCGCTGGTCATCGTCAGCTCGCGCAAGGAAGCGGCGGTGACGGCAACCGTCGAGGCGTTAGGCTCGGCTGGGCTCAAGGCCGACGGGATCCCGGCCAACGTGGGACGCCTCGATGACCTCAACACGCTCGCCGAGCGCGTGCTGGGCACACACGGCGGGATCGACGTCCTCGTCAACAATGCGGCGGTCAATCCGGTGTATGGCCCCTCGCTCGAGACGACCCCCGAGGCGTTCGCCAAGATCATGGACGTGAACCTCCGCGCGCCGTTCGAGCTTGCCAAGCGATTCTATCCCTCGATGGCCGCGCGCGGCGGCGGCTCGATCATCAACATCTCCTCCATTGGCGGCGTGTCGCCCGAGCCCAACCTCGGGATCTACAGCGTGAGCAAGGCGGCGCTGCTCAGCCTCACGCAGGTCCTGGCGCGCGAATGGGGGAAGGACAAGGTGCGCGTGAACGCGATCTGTCCCGGGTTGATCAAGACGGACTTCAGCCACGCGCTGTGGGGAAACGAGCAGGTGCGCGCGCAGGTGTTGCGCAGCCAGCCGATCCCGCGCATGGGCGAGCCTGACGACATCGCCGGGCTCGCACGCTTTCTCGCTTCCGATGCCGCTTCGTTCTGCACGGGCGGGACGTACATGGCCGACGGCGGCTACACGATCTAAACATCCCTCGCACGCGCGAGGACGACATGTCGAACGCCTCAACGCTGCGCTCGCAGGTCCGCGACTTCGTCGATACGGTCCTGCTTCCCCTGGAGCATCGCTACCTCAACGAACCATGGGGAGCGGTGCTCCCCGCGCTCGATGCCGCGCGCGCCGAGGCCAGGCGACGCGGGATCTGGGCTCCCCACCTCCCCGCCGCACTGGGCGGACGCGACCTTCCCTTCCTCGATTTCGCCGGGATCAGCGAAGAACTGGGGCGCACGCCCATTGGCCACTACACGCTCAACTGCCAGGCGCCCGACATCGGCAACATGGAGTTATTGCACCGGCACGGGACCGCGGCGCAGCAGCTGCAATGGCTCGAGCCGCTGGCGCGCGGCGACATCCGGTCGTGTTTCGCGATGACCGAACCCGAGCGCGCCGGCTCCAACCCGATCTGGCTCGAGGCGCGTGCGGTGCGCGAGGGCGACGAGTATGTCATTACCGGCCACAAGTGGTTCACCTCATCGGCCGACGGTGCGGCCTTTGCCATCGTGATGGCGGTGACCGATCCCGATGCGCCGCCACACCAGCGCGCCTCGCAGGTCATCGTCCCCGTCGGCACGCCCGGTTTCTCGCTCGTGCGCAACATCAAGGTGATGGGCGACGAGGGGAACGGGTGGGCAACACACGGCGAGGTGCGATTCGACCGCTGTCGCGTCCCGGTGTCGAACCGCATCGGCGACGAGGGCGCGGGCTTCGCGCTGGCGCAGGAGCGACTTGGTCCCGGGCGCATCCACCACTGCATGCGCTGGATGGGGATCTGCGAGCGTGCCCTCGACCTGACGTGCCGCTACGCGGTGTCGCGCGAGCTCTCTCCCGGTGTCCCACTCGGCTCCAAACAGGGAGTGCAGCACATGATCGCCGAGTCGCGCGCCGAGATCGATGCGGCACGGCTGCTCATCCTCGACACCGCGCGCCAGATCGACGAGAAGGGGGCCAAGGCGGCGCGCGAGTCCGTCTCCATCATCAAGTTCTTCGCCGCGGGCGTGCTGCAGCGCGTGCTTGACCGGGCCATCCAGGTGCACGGCGCACTGGGGATGACCGACGACACGCCGCTGGCCTATTGGTTCCGCCATGAACGTGCGGCGCGCATCTACGACGGCGCCGACGAGGTGCACAAGAGCGTGGTGGCGCGACGAATCCTCAAGGGGTACGGCATCACCGTGCGCGAATGAGCGAGTCGTTTGTCGACCAGGCCGCGCCCGTGCGTGATGGCGAGGCGCTCGACGTCGAGGCGCTGCGCTTCTATCTCACGCGGCATGGGCTCGCCGGTGACGAGGAGCTGCAACTCTCGCAGTTCCCGCGTGGTTTTTCCAACCTCACCTACCTTGTCACCACCGGCGGGCGCTCCTTCGTGCTGCGGCGGCCGCCATTTGGCGTGGGGAAGGGAGTGGCGCACGACGTGGTGCGCGAGGCACGGCTGCTGGCGGCGTTAGGCGCGGCCTACGCGAAGGTCCCGCGCATCCTCGCCATCTGTGACGATCCCGCCGTCATCGGCGCCCCGTTCTACCTGATGGAGCGCGCGTCAGGGATCATCCTGCGGGACCGCCTGCCGGCGGGGCTGGCGCTGGATGCGCCCACGATGCGGCGCGTGAGCGAGGCGGCGGTCGATACCCTGGCCCAGATCCACGCCGTCGACTACGCCGGCGCCGGGCTCGCCGCGCTGGGCAATCCCGTGGGCTATGTCGCGCGACAGGTGAGCGGCTGGGCGCGGCGATTCGAGGCGGCGCGCACCGGCGACCAGCCTGACGTGGATCGCATCGTCGAGTGGTTGCGCGCGTCGCCCCCCGCCGACGAAGCGGCAGCGCTCGTCCACAACGACTTCAAGTACGACAACCTGGTGCTCGACCCGCACGACCCCGCGCGCGTCATTGCGGTGCTCGACTGGGAGATGGCGACAATCGGTGATCCCTCGCTCGACCTCGGCACCACGCTCGCGTACTGGGTGGAGGCGAACGACCCGCCCTTGCTTCGCTCGTTAGGGCTCGGCGTCACCGCGCTGCCCGGAAACCTCACGCGCGAGGAGGTGGTGGCCCGCTACGAGGCGGCGACGGGGCGTGGGGTGGCGCAGCCGGTGTTCTGTTACGCGTTCGGCCTGTTCAAGGTCGCCGTCATTGCACAGCAGATCCTTGCGCGCTACGTGCGCGGCTTCACGCGCGACGAACGCTTTGCGCGGTTGGACCTGGCGGTCGCCGCGCTGGGCGAGGCGGCGGTGCGCGCCGTGGACCGCGGGCGGATCGGCAACCGTTAGGCGCTCCGACGGCCCGCCGGTGGCGCCCGCCCACTGGCCGGCGCCGCGGGCGGGAGTGGGTTCACGCCGGGTAGACCTCGAACACGCCGGCCGCCCCCATGCCACCGCCGATGCACATCGTCACCAGGCCATGACCGCCGCCGCGCTTGCCGAGCTCGTGCACGAGCTGCGTGGTGAGCTTGGCTCCCGTGGCGCCTAACGGGTGCCCCAGGGCAATGGCCCCGCCATTCACGTTGACCTTGTCCATCGGGAAGCCGAGGTCGCGCGCCACCGCCAGCGCCTGCGACGCGAACGCCTCGTTGAACTCGATGAGCGACAGCGCCGACAGCGCGATCCCCGCCTTGGCCAGCGCCTTGGGAACCGCCTTGATGGGCCCCACCCCCATGATGTCGGGGTCCACGCCGGCCACGGCGTAGCCGGCCAGTCGCGCCAGCGGGCGCAGCCCCAGCTCCCGCGCCCGCACGTCGCTCATCAGGCACACCGCAGCTGCTCCATCGCTGTAGGGCGAGGAGTTCCCGGCCGTGACGCTCCCCCCCACCTTGAATGCAGCTCCGAGTTTGGCCAGCCGCTCGACGCTGGTGTCCGTGCGCACGAGTTCGTCGATCGCGAAGAACCCTTCCTCCACCTCCTTCGTCGTCCCGCGCCACGTCACGCGCTCCACCGGGACCGGGACGATCTGGTCGGCAAACGCCCCCCGCTCGATCGCCGCCGCCGCCTTGGCATGGCTCTCATACGCGTACTGGTCCTGGTCGGCGCGGCTCACCTTCCACCGATCGGCCACCCGCTCGGCGGTGAGCCCCATGGCGATCATCTCCTCGGTCATCCCGGGATGGAGCCGCGTGTGGTAGCCCGACATCGGGACCTGGCTCATCATCTCGAGGCCGCCTGCCACCACCACATCGGCCATCCCGCTCATGATGGCCTGCGCCCCCATCGCCACCGTCTGCAGCCCCGAGGAGCAGAAGCGGTTCACCGTCACGGCCGGCACATCGACCGGGAGCCTGGCGCGAAGCACCGCGAGGCGCGCCACGTTGAGCCCCTGCGCCCCCTCCGGCATGGCGCACCCCCAGATGACGTCGTCGATGGTGCGCGGATCGAGGTCGGCGCGCTTGATCGCCTCCTGCAGCACCACCGCCGAGAGGTCGATGGGATGCACACCGGCGAGCGAGCCGTCCTTCTTGCCGCGCCCCACCGCCGTGCGCACCGCGCTCACGATCACTGCATCTGGCATGTTGGTCTCTCTTGGTCGCGCGAAGAGTTGGGGAGGGAGCTAGTTCCGGAGCGGCTTGCCCGTCTTGAGCGTGTGCACGATGCGCTCCTGCGTCTCCCTGGTGCCGAGGAGGGTGAGGAACGCTTCGCGCTCGAGGTCGAGCACATCCTGTTCGGTCACGTCGCGCGGCGGGCCATCGCCCCCCGAGAGGACGTAGGCCACGTGCGTGGCGATCGTCACCTCGTGCGCGGTGATGTAGCCGGCCTCGCGCATGGCCCACACGCCGTAGGTCAGGTTCCCCATCGCCTCCTTGCCTAACGCGCGGATGCTCATGGGCGGCGGCGCCACGTAGTCGGGCGCGAGGTCGAGGACGCGCGCCTTGGCGTCGGCCAGGAGGCGGTCGCGGTTCATCGAGATCCGGTCCGAATCGCGCAGGAAGCCCAGGGCGCGCGCTTCCAGTGCGCTGGTGCTCGTCGTCGCCATCGTGATGACCTTGAAGGCGCGCTTCACTCCCTCGAAGGGGTCTGCTTCCTCGTACTTCGACAGCTCGTTGGTGAAGCGGAAGAGGAGTTCCTTGGTCCCGCCCCCGCCCGGCAGTAACCCGACGCCGACTTCCACCAGTCCCATGTACAGCTCGGCGTGCGCCTGCACGCGCGCGGCGTGCAGCGAGAACTCGCACCCGCCGCCCAGCGCCAGCCCGAACGGCGCGACCACGATGGGGAAGGGGGCGCGCCGCAGCGACATCACCCCCTGCTGGAAGCGGTGAACGGCTCCTTCCAGCAGCTTCCATTCGCCCGCCTGCACGCCCTGCACGACCGCGCCGAGGTCGGCGCCCGCGGAAAAGGTGCGCGGGTCGCTGTTGCCGATGACCAGCCCGGCATATCCGTCAGCCGCAATTCGCCGCTGCGCCACGTCCAGCATCTCCAGCACCGGGGCGCCCAGCGTGTTCATCTTGCCGCGGAACTCGAGCAGCAGCACCCCGTCGCCAATGTCGAGGATGGCGGCGCCGTCGTTCTTGTCCACCGCGCCGGTGCGCACGTGCACGAGCGGGAGGTCGATGTGCGCCGGGATTGGCTCGATCGGCGCATAGTCGCCGGCAAAGGTCAGGGCGCGCGGCCCGCTGCTCAGGTCGCGGTAGAACGACTCCTGTGCCTTGCGCAGGAGCACCGGCTCCCCAAGCCCGCGCTGCGCCAGGCCGGCACGCACGAAGTCGAGCCCCATCGCATCCAGTTGGCGGAAGGGTCCCATCTCCCACGCATATCCCCATTCCAGCGCCCGGTCCACCGACACGATGTCGTGCGCCAGCTCCGGCGTCTTCTCGATGGTGTAGTGCCCCACCGTCAGCAGCAACGCGCGCACGAACTCGGCGTGCCTGCCCCCCGCCGTCGTGAAGGCCTTGAAGCGCTGCTGCAGTGACGACTTCTCGAGGAAGGCCAGCTCAGGGAAGACGGGCTTCACCTGCGGCTTGTACTCCAGCGTCTTCCAGTCGAGCGTCAGGATCTCCTTCTTCTCCTTGCGGTAGAAGCCGCCCCCCGTCTTGTCGCCCAGGCGCCCCATCTCGACGAGCCGCGTGACCCACCCCGGAAGCGAGAAGTCCTCGCCCGTGGTCTGCGACGTCCCCGCCGCCACATGCGCGAGCACGTCGATCCCCGAGATGTCGCCCGTGCGGAACGTGGCCGACTTGGCGCGACCAATGAGCGGGCCGGTGAGCGCATCGACCTCGTCGATCGAAAGGTCGAACTCCTCCATCAGCCGCAACGCGCGCGTCATGCCGAAGATGCCGAGCCGGTTGGCGATGAACCCCGGGACATCCTTGGCCAGCACCACCCCCTTGCCCAGGACACGCTCGGCAAAGTCGCGTGTTGCCGACAACGCATCGGCCGAGGTCTCCGGCGTGGGGATGAGTTCCAGGAGGTGCAGGTAGCGCGGCGGGTTGAAGAAGTGCGTCCCCAGGAAGTGGCGGCGGAACCCTTCGCTGCGCCCCGCCAGCAGGAGTCGCATCGGGATTCCCGACGTGTTCGACGCCACGATCGACGCCGCCTTGCGCACGCCCTCCAGCCGCTCGAACAGCTCGCGCTTGGGAGCCACCTGCTCGATGATCGCCTCGATGATGAGGTCACAGTCACCGAGCATGGCGAGGTGGTCTTCCGTGTTGCCCGTCGCCACCAACGCCGCTCGCGATCCCTCCATGAAGGGGGCCGGCTTGGCCTTGAGTGCGCGCTGCAGCGCCCCCTTCGCGACGCCGTTCCTGTCGGGGTCGCCCGGTATGTCCAGGAGGACGACTGGGAGTCCCGCCGATGCGGCCAGTGCCGCGATCCCGCTCCCCATGGCTCCGGCGCCGATCACTCCGACCTTCGCGATGCGCATGTGCGTTGTGTGCTCGAGATGGAGGAGAAGCCTCATCGCTGCGGCCGCGTGTGGCGCGGCTCGCGCAAGATTCCACCTCGGCTGTATCGGCGGTAGTGGGAAAGTCGCGATAGGCACGGGCCACGGCCTCTTCCATGCCACTTGGCGTTCGACTACGCTCTGGACATGACAGGCTCCAAGCGCCCCGGGCGCTTTCTCCTTGCGTCTGCCCGCGCGTCGCGCGCCCTCGTGGCCGGGCTGCTGGCGGCGATCCCTGCCATGGCCATCCCAGCGCATGCGGCCCTGGCCCAGGGAGCGCGCGATTCGCTCCTCGTCCCGGGCGTCTCGCTCGCGCTGGCCACATGGCGGGCCGAGCGTGTGCGCGACGTGCGCTACGACCTCGTGCTCGACGTCACCGCCGCCGACACCGCCACCGGTCGCGTGGCGATTCGCTTCGCCCTCAAGCGCCCCGGCGACGTCATTCTCGACTTTCGCGGCGCGCTCACCGGACGCGTGCGCGCCAACGGGCGCGTGCTCGGCAACGTGCCGTACAACGGCGCCCACCTGCGCATTCCCGCGAATGCGCTGCACGCCGGGAACAACCGCGTCGACCTCGAGTTCGCCACGCCCATTGCGGCTGCCGGCGCCAGCATCATCCGCGTCAAGGACCCGAGCGACTCGGCCACCTATCTCTACACGCTCCTCGTCCCGTCCGACGCGTCGCTCCTCTTTCCCTGTTTCGACCAGCCCGATCTCAAGGCGCGCGTCACCTTCACGCTCACCACGCCGTTCGGGTGGAAGGCCGTGGCCAACGGCACACGGCTGCGCAGTGCCCCCACCTCACGCGGCGTCGTGACCACGTTCCGCGAGACCGAGCCGCTCAGCACGTACCTCATCGCATTCGCCGCCGGGCCGTGGGAAGAGGTGCAAGCCAGGGGGAGCCGAAAGCCGATCTCGCTCTTCGTGCGCAAGTCACGACTGGCCGATGTGGACGCCGATTCGATCATCCTCGCCAACGATCGCGCGGCGACGTGGCTCGAGGACTACTTCCAGACGCGCTTTCCCTTCCAGAAGCTCGACCTCGTCCTCGCACCGGCCTTTCCCTTTGGCGGGATGGAGCACCCGGGGGCGGTCTTCTACTCCGAGGAACGCTTCGTCTTCCGCGAACGTCCCACCCTCCCGCAGAAGCTCGGTCGTACCGCCACGATCTATCACGAGATCGCCCACCAGTGGTTCGGCGACCTGGTGACCATGGCGTGGTTCGACGACCTCTGGCTCAAGGAAGGCTTCGCGACCTACATGGCGGCGAAGATGCAGGACGCCATCGATCCCTCGTCCGAGGCGTGGAAGACCTTCTACCTGCGCAACAAGCCCGCCGCGTACGCCGTCGATGCCACCGACGGGACGACGCCGGTGTGGCAGCGCCTGGGCAACCTGGACCAGGCCAAGAGCAACTACGGCGCGATCGTCTACAACAAGGCGCCCGGGATCCTCAAGCAACTCAACTTCCTGGTCGGCGACGAGGCGTTCCGCGAGGGATTGCAGCTGTTCGTGAAGCGCTACGGCTACGCGAACGCCACGTGGCGCGACCTCCTGGATGCCATCGCCGTTCCCGCCAGGCGCCCGCTGCGCCCATGGGGGGACGACTTCATCCTGCGGCCGGGACTTCCCGTGCTGGAGCAGAAGCTCGACGTGCGCGATGGGCGCATTGCGCGCTTTGCCATCGTGCAGCGCCCCGCACGCGCACTCTCCGGGACGCGAGCGTGGCCCATGCGGCTCGAGCTGCTCGTCCTCCCCGAGAGCGGGGAAGCGCAGCGCATCCCGCTCACCATCACGCGCGACACGACTGTCGTCGACGAGCTGACGGGACGCGCCGCCCCCAACCTCGTCTTCGCCAACTCGCGCGACCAGGGGTACGCCCTCACCCTCCTCGACCCGCGCAGCGTCGCCTACGTCGAGCGGGAGATCGGCAACGTGCGGGATCCCTTCCTGCGCGCCATGCTGTGGGGAGCCATGTGGGACCTGGTGCGCGAGGCGCTCGTCTCGCCCGATCGTTTCGTTCGCGCCGCCCTGCGCGAATTGCCGCGCGAGCGAGACGAGCAGATCGTGAGCGGGATCATCGCGCGGCTCACGCGTGCCGCGACGGCCTACCTGTCGCCGGTCTCGCGCGATGCCTTCCTCCCCGATGTGGAGCGCACCCTGCTGGCGGGAGCCAACAACACCGAACTCCCCTACGGCATCCGCAAGGCGCACTACGACGCCTGGGTGCGCGTGGCGACCACGCAACCAACCGTCGACATGCTCGCGGGGATGCTGGACAGCGCCACGGTGGCCGGTGAGCCGCTGCGTCCCCCCACGCGCTGGGCAATCGTGACGCGGCTGGTCTCGTTAGGCCATCGCAGCGCCGACTCGCTGCTGCGCGCGGAGACGGCACGCGATCGCTCGGCCGAGGGAGCGCGCCGCGCCTTCGTGGCCGCGGCGGCACGCCCTGACTCCGCCACCAAGCGCGCCTACTTCGAGCGCTACTTCTCCGACAAGTCGCTCAACGAAGACTGGGCCACCGCCTCGCTCGACGGCTTCAACACGCTCGAATCGCAGTCGCTCTCCCTCCCGTATCTCACCGCGGCGCTCGACTCGCTCCCGTGGATCCAGCGCAATCGCCGAATCTTCTTCGTCGGGGCGTGGATCGGCTCGTTCATCGAGGGGCAAACGAGTGAGCGCGCGCTGGCCATCGTGCGCGAGTTCCTCGACACACGGCGCACCCTCCCAACCGACCTGCGGCTGAAGGTGCTGCAGTCCACCGACGAACTCGAACGCACCGTGCGCATCCAGCGCACTTTCGGCATTCCGTCGCGCAGCGCCTCGCCTCCCTGACGCGGAGGGAGCTAGGCCGGGTTGGATTCCTCCAGGAGAGCAGGGCGCCCAAGCGCTCGTCCACCCCCGAATTGCGGCACCGAGCCGTCGATCGCACGCCACAGCCGTCCGCCAGCGCCGAGTGGGCGTACGTCTCCTGCCTCGCGTGATGCGGCGCACTTGGCGGGATGCGGTACCGGGTGAACAAGATTCCAGGGGATGAATTACGGCAAGTGCGCGCCGCAACGCCTTGTTTGACAACAGGATGCGAGTCGCTATCTCACCCGATACATGCAATTCCGGAGGCTGGCGGGCACGTACTCTGCTTCAATTAGCAGCGCGCAACCTTGTGCAAATAGCCGAGGAGGCGAATTATTGCCTCCCAACTCAGCCCGGTGGTCGGAGCCCATGCTTGCTCCTCTCAGCCCGCTCGACGCCTATCGCAACGATCTCGACCGGGATCATCGCCGGTCGGAATTCGGGAACGCCGATACCGTCTGGCTCTTGTTGTCCCATTGTCTCAGCCGCCTGAGCAAGGTGGGTGAGGTAGTGCGTGACCAACTTGCCCTGCAGTCGGCCAATGCGCTGCGCGACCTTGCCGACTCGGCGCAGGGGACTTTCGTGGGCGACGCCGCGCACCTGAACGACCTGCGCATGATGATCGCCGGGCTGTCGGCGATCGAGACCCGCGCCGGCGCCAATTCCGTCTCGCGCGCCTGCCGTGGCTTCGCGGCGCGCATGGCCGAGTCGGGGGCGCTATCGGTGGCTTACTCGGTCCTCGGCTCTGCGCGGACCGTTGCCGCCGATGCCTCCGATCGCGAGCGCGGGCTGCTGGCCGCAGACCAGGCACGCGTTGCGCGCCAACTGGGTGAGCTGGACAGCGCCGACGAACTGTACCGCACCGCCAGCGCCATTGGCGAGCGGTCCTCCGACGACGAGCTGCTCTCTCGCTCCTCGCTGGGGCGCGGCGTCATCGCGCGTGTTCGCGGCAACTACCCGCGCGCGCGCGCCTTCTTCCAGCATGGACTCAACCTGGCCACGACGGCGGGATCGCGTGAACTGGAGTTCTTTGCGCACCAGGGCCTCACCATTGTCACCTGCGTGACCGGTGACCCGGACGCTGCGATTCGCCACGGGTGGGAGGCCTTCCGCCTGGCGATGGGCGATGTCACGCGCGAATCGGAAACGCTGACCAACCTGGCCCAGCTTTGCCTCGAGTACGGGTACCCTCGGGCGGCGCTGCGCGGCTTCTTCTCGGCGTTGGCCCGCACCGACAGGCTGCGCGTCAGGCTGTCGGCGCTGGGCGGGGCAGCGCTCGCGGCTGGCCGCCTCGAGGATCTCCCGCTTCTGACCCGGCTGCAGAGTGAACTGCTGCAGACGATCGAGGAGTCGTCGCTGCCGTACGAGAACGCCCAAGGGCTCTATCACCTTTCCGCGGCGTATCTGGCGTTGGGCGACGAGGTGACCGCCGAGCGCTTCCGCCAGGAAGTGGCGCGTATCGCGGTCGCGCGCGGGTATTATGAGCTGTCGCATCAGGTGGAACGCGCCGAGCTCGCGCGGGACGCCCGGTTGGAGGCCCAGCGCGAGCTCGGAGACTCGTCTCGCGACGTCGTGACTACCTTGGAGCGCTTCGAGCCCGACGCCGAAGCGCTCGCCTTCGCCACTAGATGTGCGGATTGACGAAGTCGATGTGCGGATTGACGAAGTCGATGTGAGGATTCACGAAGTCCGAATTGATGCACTTCGCTGACTTCGCGTCACAGCGCGCGGCGCTGTCGGGACCCATCGGGGACGACGAGCAGGCGGCGACGCTGACGACGACGAGGGCGTAGGCGGCGAAACGAGTTGCACGGTTCATACGGTGGCCTCAGGGCGAAGTGGTGGTTGGGGGAAACCTGTCATGTCCTCGCGTACGACACCGACACCGTATGGGCAATCCCCATACATGGTGTAACCTCGTCCTTGAAATCACCGGATGATCGTTGCCGCCCTGGTATGGGATCCGGCGTCGCGGGCTCGGCTGAACGAAGCGCTGCGCGGGCACGCGACCGTTCGCTGGTGTGAGCGTCAGTCCGAACTGCTGGCCCTCGTCGAGAGCAACCTCGCCGGCGTCGCGGTCGTCGATACGCGCGACCGGGAGGGGCAATCCACCCTTCCCATCGTCAGGCAGGTGCGCGAACGCTTCCCCAGCGTCCCGGTCCTCCTGTACTTCGCCATCTCTCCCGACACATCGCGCGACGTGCTCGCCTTTGCGCGCGCGGGGATCAACGATCTGGTCCTTCGCGACGTGGACGACCTGCGCCACTCCCTGCGCTCGGCGCTCGCCGCGGCGGCGGATCATTGCTCGGCTCGCTCGATCGTCGCCGAGCTCGAGACGCACTTTCCGGCCAACGTGGTCCCCATGGTGCAGTTCTGCCTGGAGAACGGGCGACATGCCATCACCGTCGAACAGGTGGCCGAAGCGCTCAACGTCCATCGCAAGACGCTCGTGGGGCGGCTCAAGGGGGCGCACCTGCCAACGCCCAGCGCGCTCATTTCATGGTGTCGCCTCCTGACCGCGGCCCGCCTGCTCGAGGACCCGGGGCGTTCGGTTGAACAGGTGGCGCTGATTCTCGACTTCCCGTCCGGGACGTCGATGCGGAACATGATGAAGCGCTACACGGGACTGCGCCCCAACGAGATTCGGGAGAACGGCGGGGTACGATGTGTCCTGCACGCGCTCAAGCGCGAGTTGGCGATTCCCGCCGGCGGCGAGAATCGAGCGGCCAGCTGACTGCTTGGCGCTGGTCTCACGGCGCCCATGGAGCGGTGCCTTGCGCGCGGGCCTTCCCTGACGAGCATCGGACGCGTTAGGGGAATCGCTGTCCGCCCTTGATGACCACGCGCACGTCGCGCATGACGGTCATGTCGGCGAGCGGATTTCCCTTGACCATGATGATGTCGGCGTAGCGCCCAGGCGCGAGCACCCCGATGTTGGCCTCCTGCCTGAGGAAGCGCGCGGGCCACAGCGTGGCGGATTGAATCGTCTCCATCGGCGAGACGCCGAACTCGACGAACTTCACCATCTCCCGCCAGGTGGCGTCGTTATGGAACATGGCGGGAATGCCGGCGTCGGTCCCGATCATGAAGCGCACGCCGGTCTCGCGCAGCTGGCGGAACTTGGTGGGGAGGAGCGGGAGTCGCGACGGGAAGAGCGCGTAATACGGGAGTTGCGGGATGTGCTCCAGCGACGCGCGGATCTCCTGCGCCATGTCTTGTGGCATGAAGGCGCGCCACGCCGGGTCGTCGAGGCGTTCGGGGAAGACGGAGCCGGTTTCGTAGAGCGTGTAGAGCGGGGAGACGGTCGGCGTCCAGTACAGGGAGGAGTTGCGTTCGCGCAGCTGCTGCAGCACATCGTCGGGGTAGCCTGGGGCGGTGCCGAGCCCGGTGTGCTCGAAGTTGTCGACGCCATGCGTGAGCCCCACGCGGATCTCGGCCATGCGATGGGCGTGCGCGACCACCGGCTTGCCGTTCTTGTGCGCGGTGGCGACGACGGCGGCGACTTCGGCGTCGGTCATCTGGTCCTGGTCGATGAGCTTCACGACGTCGACGCCGGCGTCGATGATGCGTTGCACCTTTTGTCGCGCGTCGTCGGCGCCGTTCACGCCCCAGCGAAACGCCTCCTCGTACTTCTCGTAGGCTTCGTGCTGGATGAATGGCCCGGAGACGAAGAGCCGCGGGCCGGGGATCTCGCCAGCCGCAATGCGCCGCTTCACGCTCAGGATGTCCTCGAGGCGGGCCCCCAGGTCGCGCGCCGAGGTGACGCCCGCCGAGAGCAGCTGGCGGGCGGCGATCGGCATCACGACCGAGGCGTCGCGGGTGCCGTAGAGGTCGTCCCATCGCTTGTAGTCGCCGTGCCCCACGATGTGGAGGTGCACGTGCATGTCGATGAGGCCGGGCATGACCGTGTGGCCATTGGCATCGATGATCGGGGTGCCGGCGGGGACCTTCACCTCGTTGTCGCGCCCGACGGCGACAATGCGCTCGCCGGCCACGAGGATGACGCCGTTCTCGATTACCGGGCCGCCGTAGCCGTCGATGATGCGCCCGCCGACGATGGCGAGGGTGGGGCGGGGCGCGCCCTGGGCAGCTGCAACGCGCCACCCCGGGATAACGGCCAGGGCGGCGAGGGCGGCCACGGCGGTCGCGGCGAGAAGGCGGGAGCGAGCAACGCCGAACGATCGAACGCGCATGGGCATCAGGCGTGGGAGGTGAGGGGCGGCGCGGGCACGGTCGCGCGGCGAAAGCGATCGAGGATCGTGGCCACGGGCTCCACGGCGTGGATCCCTGCCACGCTGCGGCCGGCCTGCCAGTAGTCGCGCGACGCGTCGCCGCGCGCATTCGAACGTTTGAGCGACAGCACGGAGCGCAGTGCGTAGATGGTGCGCATCCACTTCTTGGTGGTGCGAGCGCGCAGGAGCCATCGCGCCAGCGGGCCGGCGTGCAGCCCGATGCGCTGGATGTAGGGGGTGTTGATCACGGCGACCGGGACGCCGGTGAGGCGCTCGGTGAGGACGATGTCCTGCGCATCGGCGTCGACGATCCCCTGCTTGTAGCGGGGGTGCGCGCTGCACTCGTCGGTGGCAATGAAGCGCGTCCCCATCTGCACGCCGGCATAGCCGAGCGAGAGTGCGCGCGCGTAGTCATCGACGTCGCCGATCCCGCCCGCGCACACGAGGGGGAGGGCAAACGGGGCGAGTTCGTCGTACAGCGCTTCCATGGTGCGCGAGCCGGCATGCCCGCCGGCACGCGCGTTTACCCCGATGAGGCCATCGCACCCGGCGTCCACCCCCTTGCGCGCCCACCGCGCCTCGGTCACGTCGTGGTAGACGACTCCGCCAGCTGCATGCACGCGGTCGCACACCCAGCGCGGGTTTCCCAGCGACGTGACGAAGAAGCGAACCCCTTCCTCGAGCGCGATCTCGACCCATCGCACCATGCGCTCGTGATAGGTGCGCGAGGTGGCCTCGATGAGCGCGTTCATCCCGATCGGGCGTCCGCCGGCGAGGCGCCGCATGAGGCGCACCCCCTCGCGGAAGTCGTGCCCGTGCACGTAGGTGAGCGAGATGGGCTGCAGGATGCCTAACGCGCCGGCCGCGGAAACGGCGGCCACCAGCGCCGGGTTGGAGCAGGGGTACATCGCCCCGCACAGAATGGGGAGCTCGATGCCGGCGTGGCGCGTGAGCGGCGTATCCATCGGTGCGGCAGAACCTACAGCGTGCGCCCCTGCCTGACGAGGGGCGCCGATGGTTGCCGCGACGAGCGCCCGACGTTCCTCACAGGTGCCGGAGGAATCGATCGGGGCTCGCCAGGAAGTCGCGCGTGAGCGCGACGTGCTCCAGCGCTCCGTACGGCACGGCGCTCACCGGGAGCGCGTCGAACGAGTAGATGGTGGAGTCGGGAAAGGCGAGGAGGATGGGCGAGTGCGTGGCGATGATGAACTGGGAACCCTGCGCAATCATCTCCTTGAGCATCGCCATGAGCGCGAGCTGGCTCTGCGGCGAGAGCGGCGCCTCGGGTTCGTCCAGGAGATAGAGGCCACCGGGGACGAAGCGCGACTGGAACAGCTTGAGGAAGCTCTGCCCGTGCGAGTTGGCGTCGAGGTCGATGCCGTAGCGCGCCTCCATGTCATGCAACGAGGCGGCGATCGGCCCGCGTCGCAACGCGCGCGCGTACGCCGTGCGATCGCGGTACTCCTCGTCCACCGCGGCCAGTTCGGCGACGAAGGCGGCTCGCATCAGCGCCAGCGTCTTTGTGAAACCGAAGAAGTCCTCGGCGCGCAGGAAGAAACCGCGCCGCGCCCGGCCGCGGCGCCAGCTGAGCGCAATGCTCGCCGCCAGCGATCGTTGGGCGACGAGCGTCTCGTCGGCCTCCACGCGCATCTCGCTCCCTACCGCGGGAAGCCCGGCGGCGGCAGCAACGGCCTCCAGCAGCGTCGACTTCCCCGACCCGTTCTCTCCCACGAAGAAGGTGACCGCCGACGGGAAGTCGAGCACGTCCATCGTGCGGATGGCGGGGACCGAGTACGGAAAGCGCTCGCTCCCGCCGGCTGGCGCCGGGCGCAGTCGCAACGAGCGCAGCGGGAGGGAGGTGGTCGAACTCGACATGGATGCCCGAACGGGCAGCATTGTGGGGAGGCGCTTCGTATACGGGCGTCGGCACTGGCGCCGCACGTCGCCCGGCCGGAGTTTAGCGCCTGAATCATCACGTCTGGAGCCATCTCATGCGAACATCCGTCAGCATCGCGCTCTCGTCAGGGGCGCTGCTCGCCATCAGTACGCTCGCGCCGGCGGGCATCGGGGCTCAGGGAGGAGGGCGTGCCTTCACCCCTGCCGACTGGTACAAGGTCACCACGCTCGGCAGCCCATCGATTTCCCCCGATGGCAAGCGAGTGGCCTTCACCGTGACCACGGTCAAGGAGAGCGAGAACCGGCGCCACAGCGAGGTCTGGGTGGTCTCGACGGCGGGCGGTGAGGCGCAACGCTTCACGACCGCTGCGTACGAGTCCTCGAATCCGCGCTGGTCGCCGGACGGGACGTGGCTCCTCTTTGCGTCGCAGCGTCCGGGAGGCGGACGGGGGCGCTCGTGGGGGCTGCGCATGGATCAACCTGGTGGTGAGGCGGTCGCGACCGATCGCTACCCGGCGGGTTCGGTGCCGAGCGACAAGCGATTCGTGGTGTGGAGTGAGGGGGGAGCGGCCGACTCCGCGGGCGTCGACACCACGCGCCGCGATCCGTTCGCCCGCATGCAGCCCATGGCGCGCCCGCCGTTTGGCGCGATCACGCGCCCGGTGGAGCCGGCGCGCTTCGACGGGCGGCATATCACCGAGATGCGCTACAAGTCCAACGGGCCGGGCTTCCTTCCCGGGCCGCGCGAGAAGCGGACGTATCGCCCCATGCAGGTGTGGATGCAGCCGCTGGACGCGACGGGGAAGAAGCGACTCATCGATAGCACGGCGTATTCGCGGCGGTCGGCGGTTGTTTCACCTGACGGGAAGTCCATCGTCTTCATTGCCGATCCGGCGCTGCGCCCCGACTCGGTGGTGGAGGCCGAGCGTGATTCGCTGGCCCGGTTACCGTACAACGCCAAGCGCGACGAGGCGCCGCGTAACGACGCGGACCTCTTCATCATCCCGGTTGGCGGCGGCACGCCGCGCCGCCTCACGAGTGCGATGGGGAGTGAGGGAGACCCGCAGTGGTCGCCCGACGGGAAGTGGATCGCCTTCACCGGCTCTCCCACGCGCACGAGCAGCGAGCGGCTCTATGTCGTCGACGCGAATGGCGGGACGCCCACCAACCTGCTGGGTGACTGGCAGTACGAGCCGGGCGCCTTCGAGTGGCTCCCCGACGGGCGCATCCTGATGGGCGCCGAGGTCGGCGGGCGTTCGGCGCTCTTTCACCTCGACCCCAGGGACAAGTCGCTCAAGGAAGTGCTGGGCGGGCGCCGCCAGCTGCGCGGCTTCTCCACCGACGAATCGGGCCAGCACGTGGTGTACGTCGCGACGAGCATGGACAAGCCGACCGAACTCTACATCGCGAATGTCGACGGGAGCAACGAACGCCGCCTCACGAGCTTCAACGATGCGCTCCTCAAGGATGTGGCCTTCAGCGATGCGGAACGCTTCACCTACAAGAGCGTCGGCAACCTCGACATCGAAGGGTGGCTGATGAAGCCGTACGGATACCAGCCGGGGAAGCGGTATCCGGTGGCGCTGTACATCCACGGCGGCCCGCACTCGGCTTATGGCGAGGGATGGTTCGACGAGTTCCAGAACCTGGCCGGCGCCGGGATGTTTGTCCTCTTCACCAATCCGCGCGGCTCGTCAGGCTACGGGGCCAAGTTCACGTACGCCACGCGCGGACGCTGGTTCGCCGAGGACTACGAGGACCTGATGAAGGCGGTGGACCTGGTCGCGAAGCGCCCCGACATCGACTCGACGCGCATGGGAGTCACCGGGGGGTCGTACGGCGGCGTGATGACCGCGTGGGTCACGGTGAAGACCAGCCGGTTCCGTGCGGCGCAAACCGATCGCATGATCAGCGACTGGTGGTCGTGGTACGGCACCTCGGATGCACAGGGGCTCACGGAGTTCGAGTTCTATGGCAAGCCGTGGGACAACCCGGCGATGTACGACTCGCTCTCTCCCATCCGCTACATCCGCAAGGTGAAGACGCCGACGCTGATGGTGCAGTCGGAAGAAGACCACCGCACGCCGATGACGGACGCCGAGCAGTGGTTCATCGGGCTCAAGAAGCAGGGGACGCCGGTCGAGTTCGTGCGGTACCCGCGCTCTACGCACGACCTGTCGCGCACGGGTGAGCCGTGGCTCCTCGTCGATCGCCTGGGGCGGTTGCGGCAGTGGTTCGGCTATTGGCTGTTGGGGGAAACGGGTGAGAAGGCAGCCAGCGGTCGATAACCTGACGCCTGGCGACGTTGCATCATTCGCGCGGCGCGGAACTGTCCGCGCCGCGCGCTTCGTTTGCCTGGTGTGACAGCGATTCTCGCTTGGCTCGCCGCCTTGCAGGGGGCGGCGCTCGTGCTGGTCATCGCGCGGCTCCTTCCGGGGCGGACGCGCCGCCCCCCCGTTGCACCGCGTCCCGAAGGGCTGGAGGGGACGTCGGTGTCGGTCGTGGTCGCCACGCTCAACGAGGCGCGACGCATTGGGCCGTGCCTTTCGGGGCTGGGGCGCCAGGGGGCGCCACTCGCCGAAGTGATCGTCGTCGATTCGCATTCCACCGACGGCACGCCGGAGTTGGTGGAGGCCGTTGCGGCTGGCGACGCGCGCTTTCGCCTCGTGAACGATCCGCCGCTCCCACCAGGGTGGGTGGGAAAGGTCTGGGCGCTCCAGCATGGATTGTTCGCGGCAACAGGCGAGTGGGTGCTCGGCATCGACGCCGACACCGAGCCGCGACCGGGAATGGTGGCCGCCGTCGTGCATTCGGCGCGTGAGCACGGCTACGACGTGGTCTCGTTCTCCCCGCGCTTCGCCGACATGACGGTGGGCGAGCAGTGGTTGCAGCCGTCGATGCTCCTCACGCTCGTCTATCGCGTCGGGGCCGCCGGGATGGTCGATCCGCCGCCCCATCGCGTGATGGCCAATGGGCAGTGCTTCCTGGCGCGCCGCGACGTTCTCCTGGCCAACGGCGGCTACGAAGGTGCCCGGCAGTCGTGGGCCGACGATGTCACCCTCGCGCGCACACTGGCCGCGCGCGGCGTCCGTGTAGGCTTCCTGGACGGGTCTGAGCTCTACAAGGTGCGTGCATACGAGGGACTCGCGCACATGTGGCGGGAGTGGGGGCGCTCGTTCGACCTGAGCGACGCCACCACCCGCGCCCGGCAGTGGTTCGACGTCGCCCACGTCGTCCTCGCACAAGGGCTGCCGTGGCTCGTGCTCGCGGCGTTCGCCTTGGGCCTCGTCACCGGCGAGGGGTGGGCCGCTCGCGCACTGCTGGGCGTGAACGTGGCGCTGGTGATCATCCGGCTGGCGATGCTTGGGGCGCTCCGCGGGAGCTATGAGCGGTGCGGTATCGGCTTCTGGCTGTCGCCGCTGTCCGACCCGGTGGCCGCGTGGCGCCTGGTCCTGTCGTCGGCGCGCCGACCGCGGGGGTGGCGTGGTCGGACCTTTTCGTTAGGCGAGACGGACGCCGGGTGAGCGGGGCGCCGAGACACCGGTGCGGTCCGACCGCCCGAACCTATTGCTGACGTCGCCGACAAACCAACTCCCCTATTCAAGAAAAACAGGAGAAGACGCACGGCGATTTGGTCGCGTCAGCGCTTCCCCTCCATTTCCCCGGAAGTCGTCAGCGGGTTTCCCGACAGACGAATCCCGTCCCAAGTCCGATGCTCTCTGCGTCGGTACGCAACGACCGGAGGCGCTGTTCCCTGCAGCGCTCGCGTTGGCGGGCAGGTGACTCCGGGAGGTACTACACCACAGGCGCATCATGCATCAGTGACCCGCCGACGGTCACATGCGCCGCCCGGAGGAGTCCGTCGTGTCCGTGACGAACGAAGTCGTGGCGAGCGGCAGAACCCTCGCGCCCAGAAGGGCGCCCGAGGTCCGTCGACTGCGTGAACACACCGTCGAAGTCGTCTCCGACTCCGGTGAAGGGGCGCAGAAGTGTTCGCAGATCTTCGGAGCGGTTACCGCCAAGATGGGCAACGGCGTGTGGACCGTGGAGATCATCCCCGCCGAGATCCAGCCCCCGGCCCGCGTGCCCGAGGGGGCCAGCGGCAACCGAATCCGCATCGGTGCCACCGCGGTGACCAACTGGGGCGACCAGACCAACCTGGTGGTCGCCTTCAACGAGCAGGTCCTGCTGGCGCGCCACCGGCTGGCGGCGCTCGCCCCGGATGCCACGATCCTCATCGAGGACAAGTGGGCGACGCACGAGGATCCGGACATTCGCGAGCAGTGGACGCGCGCCATGCAGGAGCTGAGCGGCGCGAGCTACCGCATTGTCCCGGTGCCGATGGAGGAGCAGTGCCTGACGCTGGTGGACAACCCGCGCAAGGGCAAGAACATGTTCGCGCTCGGCATGCTCGCGTGGATCTACGACCGCGACCTCGAGCGCATCCACGAGCAGATTGCCCACACCTTCCGCAGAAAGTCGGAGGCGGTCTACCAGAGCAGTGTGGACCTGGTGCGGCTGGGCTACGACTGGGCGAGCGAGCACCTGGACTTCCGCGTCGAGGTGCCGCCGGCGCCGAGCGATCGCGCCATGGTGGTGATGAACGGCAACGAGGCGTTGGGGATGGGTGCCATCGCCTCGGGAATGGAGCTGTGCGCGATGTATCCCATCACGCCGGCCACCTCGGTCTCGCACTACCTGTCGGAGGTGTTCGAGCGCTTTGGAGGCGTGGTGCACCAGGCGGAGGACGAGATTGCGGCTGCCGGTGTGGCGATCGGCGCGTCGTACGCGGGCAAGGTCGCCTTCACCATCACCTCCGGCCCCGGACTCGCGCTCAAGACGGAGTTCATCGGCCTCGCGGTGATGACCGAGATCCCGCTGGTGGTGGTCGACGTGCAACGTGGCGGCCCCAGCACCGGGCTCCCGACCAAGGTCGAACAGTCGGACCTGCTGGCGGCGCTCTACGCGCAGCCGGGTGACGCCCCGCGCGTCGTCATCGCACCGGCGACGATAGAGGAGTGCTTCCACGTCATGGTCACCGCGCGCCGGATTGCCGAGGCGTTCCGCTGCGTCGTGATGGTGCTGTCGGATGCCAACCTCGCCACCGGGGTGCAGCCGTATCCGCGTCCGGCGATCGATGCGCGGTGGCAGGCCGACCCGATCGACCTCTCGGCGATCCCGGACGGGCTCAAGCCCTACCAGTGGAATGCGGAGACAGGGCTCTCGCGCCGCGTCATTCCCGGGCAGGGGGGCGGGATGCACACCGTCACCGGGCTCTCGCACGACGAGGGGAGCAAGGTGGCGTACAGCGCCGGCGTCCACGCGAAGGGGATGGCGATGCGCAGCCGCAAGCTCGCCGTGCTCGGCTCGCTGCTCACGCCGCCCACGACGTACGGGGCCGACGAGGGCGAACTGCTGATCGTGGGATGGGGGAGCACCAAGGGGGCGATCGAGGAAGCGGTGGATCGAGCGCGCGCCGCGGGGCTGTCGGTGGCGGCGTTGCACCTGCGCTTCCTGTCGCCCATGGAACCGGGGCTCAAGGAGATCTTCTCGCGCTTCCGGAAGGTGGCGACGGTCGAGATCAACTACAGCGATTCGATGGGCGATCCGTACATCACCGAGGACAACCGCCGCCGCGGCCAGCTTTCGTGGTTGCTGCGTGCGCAGACGCTGATCGATGTCGACTGCTGGACGCGGACCCCGGGCGAACCGCTGCGCCCCGGCGCCATCGTCGAGGCCATTCACTCCCTGATGCCACAGACGCGCGCGGCGCGAGGTGACGCATGAGCGCCTGTTCCCTCCACGTCCTGGCCACGGACGACGAGCGTACCTTCGAGGTGAACGATTACGAAGGGGCGCGGGCGAGATGGTGTCCCGGCTGCGGCGATCACTCGGTACTCGCCGCGGTGGAACGCCTCCTGGCCGCCGAGCAACTCAAGCCCGAGGAGACGGTCTTTGTCTCCGGGATCGGGTGCTCGTCACGCTTTCCGCACTACCTCAGGACGTACGGCTTTCACGGGATCCACGGGCGCGCCCTGCCCGTGGCAACGGGGATCAAGCTGCATCGTCCGGAGCTGTCGGTCTTTGTGGTGATGGGCGATGGCGACTGCACGTCGATCGGGGCGGGGCACTGGGTGCACACGTTGCGCTACAACCCGCACATGGTCGTGATGATGCTCGACAACGGCATCTACGGCCTCACGAAGAACCAGACGTCGCCCACGACGCCGCAGGGCGTACCGAGCAACACCCAGCCGCACGGCTCGATCCTGATGCCACTCAACCCGCTCTCCGTGGCACTCGGCGTGAGCAATGCATCGTTTGTCGCGCAGACGGCCGAGTTCGTGCCGGCGCACCTGTATGCGACGCTGCGGGCCGCCTACCATCATCGCGGTCTCTCGTTTGTCCGCGTGCTGCAGCGCTGCCCGGTCTTCACCCCCGGGATCTTTGCCGACGCGGTGAAGAAGCCGGCGCTGGTGGAGATGCTCGTGCACGACGACGGCGTGATGGTGCCGGAGCTGGACGCGATCTACAAGTCGCGCATCGCGCACGACCCGCGCGACCTCGATCGCGCGCGGCAGCTGGCGGATGCCACCGACACCATCAAGCTCGGCGTCTACTTCAAGGACCCGGCGCGACCGCGGTACGAGGAGGTGCGTCGCGTGACGCCGCGCACTTCGCAGGAGCGCACGGACCTCCTCAATGCGGAGCTCGATCGCTATGCCGTCTGATCCGAGGGTCCAACTGGCGCTCGACCGGCTCGCGCGTCCCATCGGGGAGTTCCGCTCGACGGTCGCGGGCGCGCTCGCCCAGGCGGAGTCGTTCCTCGCCGCCGAGGAGCCTGACGAGTCGGCGCACGTCGCGCGCGTTGGCGTGGAGCTGGGGGAGTTCGCGCGCGGGCGGCTCGACGTGGCGCGCTTTGCCGCGGTTGCGGCCGTGCGCCCGGCGCTGTCGGTGGCGCACCGCGACCGGCTGCAACGCGCCATTGACGTGTTGCGCGACGTGCTTGCCCGCGGTGTGGCGCTGCACTTCGTTGATGTCCCCGCTGCCAGCTCGCTAGTCGCGGCGGTTGACGCCGCGCTGGCGCGTGCGGGGCGGGCGTTCGGGGCGGTTCTCGCCATCGAGCTGCTGCGCGGCGGGCGCTACGATCCCGCGCAACATGACGGGCTCCTCGACACCTTCGCGTTTCGCACGTGGACCAAGGCCGAACGTCGCTTCGCGCCGCCGCTGGTCGTCTCCGTGGACGGCGCCGACCTGCACATCGGCGGCCTGGCCGACTTCCTCGATGGTCGCGAGAAGCTCGTCCTCGTGGTGCGCGGCGCCTCGCCGCCGGCGCCACTCGTCCGGTTGATCACGCCGGGGACGCTGGTACTGCAGACCGCTGACGAGACGGGGCTGGACCTCGTGGCGACGACCAGCGGCACGGCGATCGCCGCCCTGGTTCCGCGCGAGGCCGCGCACTTCCAGCACGATCCGTCGCGCGGGCGCGAGCCCTGGCAACGGCTCTCGGTGTGGCACATGCCGGCGGCGCCACGCTCGGCGTTAGGCGGGATGAGTGCGTGGCAGATGCAGGAGGACCTGCGGCAGCTGGAGGCACTGGCGGCTGGCTCGTCGGCGGGGGCCGGCGTAGTTCGTGGCGGGGGGGAGCAGGGAGCCGAGGCGGTCGACGTCCTGGCGCGCTGGCTCCTGGGGCAGGCGGACCTCCAGGGCATGGCGTGACGGCGCGCGGAGTGTCGCAATGATCCTCTCCTCTATCCTGATCCTCGGCGGCGTGGGGCTCACCTTCGCCGTCCTCATCGCGCTGGCGTACAACCGGCTCAAGGTGTGGGAGGATCCGCGAATCGACATCGTGACGTCGATGCTTCCCAACGCCAACTGCGGCGCCTGCGGCCTTCCCGGCTGCCGAGCGTTTGCCGAGCAGGCGGTGGCGGGGAAGGTGGCCCCCGCCGGGTGCACCGTGTCCAACGAGGAGGGGGTCCTGGCGATCGCCGGCTTCCTCGGCGTCGACAAGGGCGAGGCGGTCAAGCGCGTGGCGCGCCTGCGCTGCGCTGGCGGGACCGACGTCGCGCTGCAACGCGTGGAGTATCGCGGCCCGCGGTCGTGCGCGGCGGCCACCGCCGTCGCGGGGGGTGGCAAGGGGTGCACGTGGGGATGCCTGGGGCTGGGCGACTGCGAGGTGGCGTGCGACTTCGACGCCATTGCCATGAGCGTCACCGGCATTCCGGTGGTAGACCCCGTGAAGTGCACGGCGTGCGGCGACTGCGTCGAGGCGTGCCCCAAGGACCTCTTCGTCCTCATGCCCATCGACCATCACCTGCTGGTGCAGTGCCGCAACCTGGTGGCGGGCGACGAGGTGCTGGAGCAGTGCAAGGTGGCGTGCACCGCCTGCGGGCGGTGCGTGCAGGACTCGGCGCCGGGGCTGATCAGCGTGGCGTCGGGGGTGGCGGTCATCGATTACGACCTCATCGCGCAGGAACAGGCGAGCGCCGTCGCGCGCTGCCCCACCGACGCGATCGTATGGCTTGAAGGGGCGCAGTTCGCCTCGATTCGTCGGACCACGGCTCGGAGTGCCGTCGCATGAACATCTGGCCTGGCAAGAGTGCCGCGCAGCCGGCACCGGCCCCCGCTGCTCCCCCGCCGTTCCCGGGCGTCGTGGAAGCGATGGACGGGAGCAGCGCAGTGGTGGAAATGGAGACCGCGGCCTCGGAGGCCGCTGGCGCCTATCCAATCACCCCGTCCACGCAGATGGGTGAGGGATGGGCGGCAGCGGTCGCCGACGGCAAGCCTAACGTGAATGGGCGCCGCCTCCTTTTCTTCGAGCCCGAAGGTGAGCATGCCGCCGCCGCCGTCACGGCGGGGATGAGCATGATGGGGCTCCGCGCCACCAACTTCTCCAGCGGCCAGGGGATCGTGTACATGCACGAGTCCCTGTACGCGGCGGTGGGCAAGCGCCTCACGTACGTGCTGAACGTGGCAGCGCGCGCCATCACCAAGCAGGGGCTCAACGTGCACGCGGGGCACGACGACTACCACGCCATCGACGACACCGGCTTCTTCCAGTTGTTTGCCAAGGACGTGCAGGAGTCGGCTGACCTCAACCTCATCGCCCATCGCATCGCGGAGCTGTCGCTCAATCCCGGCGTGTGTGCGCAGGACGGCTTCCTGACCAGTCACGTCATCGAGTCGATGCGACTCCCCGAGCGTGCGCTGGTGAAGCAGTACCTGGGCGATCCGTCCGACTTCATCGAGTCGCCCACGCCCTCGCAGCGCCTCGTGTTCGGCGCCAAGCGCCGGCGCATCCCCGAGATGTTCGACCTCGACTACCCGGCGATGCTGGGGGTGGTGCAAAACCAGGACAGCTACGCGCAAGGCGTGGCGGCGCAGCGCCCGTTCTACTTCGACCATGTCGCCGAGCTGACCGACCGCGCCATGGAGGAGTATGCGGCGCTCACCGGTCGTCGTTATGCACGGACGTCCGGGTACCGTGTCGACGATGCGGACTACGTGATCGTCGGGCAGGGGTCGGTCGTCTCGAACTCCGAGGCGGTGGCCGACTACCTGCGCGCGCAGCGCAACCTCAAGGTCGGCGTCGTCAACGTCACGATGTTCCGCCCGTTCCCGGCCGACTGCATCACGCGACTGCTCAAGGGGAAGAAGGGGGTCGTGGTGCTGGAGCGCACGGACCAGCCGCTCGCCGTCGACCTTCCGCTGCTGCGCGAGATTCGCGCGGCGATGGGGCAGGGGAGCGAGAACGCGCGCGTCGCGCGCGGCGAGCCGGTGCCGTATCCCAGGCTCGCATCGATTTCGCCAGACGACGTCCCGGTCTTCTACTCGGGGTGCTACGGTCTCGGGAGCCGCGACCTCCAGCCGGGCGACATCATCGCCGCGGTGGACAACATGCTCCCGAATGGGGCGCGCCGGCGCCAGTTCTATCTCGGCGTCGACTTCATCCGCAAGGGGACTAACCTTCCCAAGCTGCAGATCTGGCAGGAGCAGCTCGAGGACGAGTATCCGCAGCTGGCGAGTCTCTCGCTCCCTTCGGCGGGTGACGTCAACCTCATGCCCGCCGGGGCGCTGTCGATCCGCATCCACTCCGTGGGTGGATGGGGGGCGATCACGATGGGGAAGAACCTGGCGATGACCGCCTTCGAGCTGTTTGGCGTCAACGTCAAGGCCAACCCGAAGTACGGCTCGGAGAAGAAGGGGCAGCCGACGACGTTCTACGCCACGCTGGCGCACGAGCCCATCCGCCTCAACTCCGAGCTCAAGCACGTCGACGTCGTCCTGTCGCCTGACCCCAACGTCTTCCGCCACTCCAACCCGTTTGCCGGGTTGTCGGATGGCGGCGTCTTCGTGCTGCAGAGCGAGCTGTCGCCTGACGAGCAGTGGAAGGCGCTCCCGGTGTGGGCCCGCCAGGCCATCACCGAGAAGCACATCAGCTTCCACGTCCTCGACGCGTTCAAGATCGCGGCGAGCGAGGCGTCGGATGTGGAGCTGCGCTACCGCATGCAGGGAACGGCCTTCATGGGGGCGTTCTTCGCGGTCTCGCCGCTGGCCAAGCGCGAGGGGATCGACGAGGCGGCGCTGTTCAAGGGGTTGCGCGACCAGCTGGTGAAGAAGTTCGGCAAGAAGGGCGAGCGCGTGGTCGAGGACAACGTGCGCGTGATCCGGCGCGGCTTCGACGAGGTGCAGGAGGTGAAGCCGTTCCACGTCCCGCTCGACGACAGCTTCGTGGGCGAGGTGCCCGGCATTCCGGACGTGATGGACACGCCTAACGCCGAACCCGGCGTGGGGAATCCCGGGCGCTTCTGGGAGCAGGTGTGCGGCCTGTGCAAGATCTCGCAGGATGGCATTGCCGATCCCTTCGCCGCCATCAGTGCGATTCCCGCCGCCACCGGCGCCGTGCGCGACATGTCGGGCGTGCGGCTCGAGGTGCCGGACTTCATCGCCAGCAAGTGCACCGGGTGCGGCCAGTGCTGGACGCAGTGCCCGGATTCGGCAATCCCCGGTTTGGTCAACAGCGTCGAGGACGTGATTGGCGCCGGCATCGACCAGGCCACCAACGGTGTCCCGCTCGATCGCGTACGGCAGATCTCCAAGCCGTTGGCCAGGGAGGCGCGCCGACAGATGGATGCGCTCCCCACGCTCCTCTTCCACGATGCGCTGGCCGCCGCCTACCCGATCGTCGCCGGCAAGATGGGCTTCGAGGGAGAGAAGCGGGCCGCGCTCGACAGCGAGTTTGCCAAGGTGCACGCGGCCATCGCGGACTTCCCGCTGGCGCGCACCAAGCCGTTCTACGACCTCCCGGAAGGAAAGGCGAAGGGGAGCGGAGGGCTGCTGTCCATCACCGTGAATCCCGAGGCGTGCAAGGGGTGCAACCTCTGCGTCGAGGTCTGCCCGGATCACGCACTCGTGACGGTCAAGCAGGATGCCCCGATCCTGTCGCGGCTGCGCAAGAACTGGCAGCTGTGGAAGCAGCTTCCCGACACCGACGACCGCTTCATCAACGTCTCCAACCTCGAGGAGGGGATCGGCGTCCTGTCGTCGCTCCTCCTCAAGAAGGAGACGTATCGCTCGATGGTTGGGGGCGACGGGGCGTGCATGGGATGCGGCGAGAAGACCGCGGTGCACCTGATCGTCTCGTCGATCGAGGCGATGATGACGCCGCGCGTGACGAAGTACGTGGCGCACCTCGACACGCTCATTGCCGGGCTCGAGGACGCGTCGCGCGCACTCCTGCTCGAGGGCGCCGACATGGAGGCGATGACCGCCTCCGTCAGCAGCAACAGCGTCGCCGTCCCGGTGGACCCGTCCAAGGGCGAGCGCCTCGCGCTGCTGGCGCGCGAGATCCACGCACTCAAGGACCTGCGCTGGCGCTACACCGAGGGGCCCAGCGGGAAAGGGCGTGCTTCGCTCGGCATGGCCAACTCCACCGGCTGCTCGTCGGTGTGGGCCAGCACCTATCCGTACAATCCGTATCCCTTCCCCTGGGTCAACCACCTCTTCCAGGATTCCCCCTCGGTCGCGATCGGCGTCTTCGAGGGGCACATGCGGAAGATGGCCGACGGCTTCGTGCATGTGCGCCGTGTCCAGGCAATCCTCGACGGGTCGTATGACGCGTCGGTGCTCGAGCCCGAACTGGCAATCTTCGATTGGCGCCAGTTCGACGACGAGGAGTTCTCGATGTGCCCGCCGATCATCTCGATGGGCGGCGACGGGGCGATGCTCGACATCGGGTTCCAGAACCTGTCACGCCTGATGGCTTCGGGGAAGCCGATTCGCGTAGTCGTGCTCGACACGCAGGTGTACTCCAACACCGGCGGGCAGTCGTGCACGTCGGGATTCACCGGCCAGGTGGCCGACATGGCGGCGTTTGGGCCGGCGCAGCATGGCAAGACGGAGATGCGCAAGGAACTCGCGCTCATCGCGATCGCGCATCGCGGCACCTTCGTGCACCAGTCGTCGCCAGCGTCGGCGTCGCACCTGATTGCCGGTGTGCTCAAGGGGCTGCAGAAGCGGCGCCCCGCCGTCTTCAACATCTACACGCCGTGCCCGGTGGAGCACGGGCTGGCCGACGATGCGTCGCAGCACTCGGCGCGCCTCGCGCTGGAGGCGCGCGCCTTCCCCTTCCTGACCTTCGATCCGGATGCGGGGAACTCGGTCGCCGACTGTCTCGACCTCAGCGGCAATCCGTCGCTGGAGAGCGCGTGGCCCGAGTACGAACTGCGCTACGACGATGCCGAGGGGAGGGAGCAGGTGATGACGCTGCCGCTCACCACCGCCGACTGGGCGGCGACGGAAGGGCGGTTCAAGAAGCACTTCAAGGAGCTCAAGGAGGTCTCCGACGACCTCCTCCCGTTCCACGAGTTCCTGGCGCTCGACGCCGAGGGGCGCGAGGGAAAGACACCGTTCATCTACACGCGTGGCGCCGACGGCAAGTTGCACCGCCTCAAGGTGTCGGCGGAGATGGTGCAGCTGGCGGAGGAACGGCAGCACTTCTGGGCTGAGCTGAAGGAGATGGCCGGCGTGGAGCAGCCCGCTTCGGTGCGCGAGGCGATGGCGGCGTCGCTGGAGGCGGAGTTCGAGGCCAAGGCGGCGGCGCTGACGCAGGAGTACGAGCAGCGCATCGCCAACCTCAAGGCGACGTATCCGACGCTGGTGGCGCGCAAGCTCGCCGAAGGGCTCCTGCGCAGCGCCGGCGGCCAGCACCTGGCCAAGGAACTGATGACCAGCCTGCCGTCGCTCACCCTCCCGCTGCTCGTGGAACCAGCGTCTGGCAACGGCGCGGGGAGTGCCTCGCCGAACGGGGCGACGAGTGCCTTGCCTAACGTGGCGACGAGTGCCTCGCCTAACGGCGCCGTGGCCGTGGCGACAGCGCCAGTCGCGGCCGCGGCGACTGCCCCGGCCGCAACAGTGGCAGCCGCACCGGCGCCAGCTTCCGTCGTCGCGGCAGCCGCAACGGCGCCCGCGCCCGCCACGGACGACGACATGGCCATCGAGCCCTATGTCGAGTCGGCGCGGTGCACCTCGTGCAACGAGTGCACGAACCTGAGCAAGAAGCTCTTCGCCTACAACGCCAACAAGCAGGCCTATGTGAAGGACCCGAATGGCGGGACCTTTGCCCAACTCGTGCAAGCGGCGGAGAAGTGTCCCGTCGGTGCGATCCATCCGGGGACGCCGCTCAATCCCAAGGAGAAGGATCTCGCGAAGTGGGTCGAACGCGCCAAGCCGTTCAACTGAGCGAACAGGTGAGGCGATGCTGACAGCGAGTGGCTTCAGGCACGGCGTCCATCCGGAGGAGCGCAAGGAGTTGACGCAGGCGCTCCCCATCCGGCGGATGCCATTCCCGGACGAGGTGGTGCTTCCCGTGCGACAGCACGCCGGAAAGCCCGCCCGGGTGCGGGTCAAGGTGGGCGATCACGTCGAGCGCGGTGACAAAGTCGCCGATGCCGACGGGTTCGTCTCGGTCCCGATCCATGCGTCGGCGGCAGGGACGGTCGTCGACATCGACTGGTGGCCGCACATCGACGGCACGATGGCGATCGCCATCCGGCTCAAGGTCGACCGGCATGCCATGCAGCTGCCGCGCCCGCGCCTGGTGCCGCACTGGGAGGGGCTCACACCCGACCAGGTGATCCAGGCGGTGCAGGACGCAGGCGTCGTGGGACTCGGCGGGGCAGCCTTCCCGACGCACGTCAAGCTGGCCCCGCCCAGGGACGTATCGATCCACACGATCATCGTCAATGGAGCCGAGTGCGAGCCGTACCTCACCACCGATCACCGGACGATGGTGGAGTACCCGGCGCGCGTCCTGTTCGGCGTGCGGGTGATGATGCACACGTTAGGCGTGCGAAAGGCGGTCATCGGCGTCGAGAAGAACAAGCCGGACGCCATCGCCGCGCTCAACGCCGCGCTCCCGAAGGACCTCGACATCACCGTCTTGCCGCTGACGGTGAAGTATCCGCAAGGAGCGGAGAAGATGCTCATCCACGCGGTCACGGGGCTCGAGGTCGAATCGGGGAAGCTCCCGGCCTCGGCGGGCGTGATCGTGCAGAATGTTGCCTCCGCGGCGGCGATCGCCGAGGTCTTCGAGACCGGGCTCCCGCTCATCGAGCGCATCGTCACGGTAAGCGGCGATGGGGTGCAGAAGCCCGGCAACTTCATTGTCCCGGTGGGCACCAAGCTCGTCGACCTGCTCGACTACTGCGGTGGGCTCACGCCAGACGCCGCCGAGGTGATCATCGGCGGTCCCATGATGGGGGCCGCGCAGGGGAACCTCGAGGCCCCGGTCACGAAGGGAACGACTGGGGTGGTGGTCCTGACGGCGCAGCAGGTGCGTGGCGAGAAGGTCTGGCCGTGCATCCACTGCGGGCGCTGCCTGGAGGCGTGTCCGGTCTTTCTCAACCCGTCGCTCCTCGGCGACCTGGCGCGCAACCGGCGCTACGAGGAGATGGAGGCGCTGCACCTGACGGACTGCATGCTGTGCGGCTCCTGCTCGTACGTGTGCCCGTCGAACATCCCCCTCTCGCAGCAGTTCGCGTTCAGCAAGGCGGCGCTCAAGAAGCGCAAGGCAGCGGCATCATGAGTGCGTCGCAGCAATCCAGTCGCCTCGTCGTCACGGCGTCGCCGCACCTGCGGTCGACGGACAGCACGCCGCGAATCATGTGGACGGTGGTCGCGTCGCTCGTGCCGATCATTCTCTCGTCCATGTGGTTCTTCGGCATCGGGTCGTTGCTCATCATCGTGGCGGCAACCGCGGGTGCGCTGGTCACGGAGCGCGTCTTCGGCAAGTCCGGTTCCCTCCTGGACGGCTCGGCAATGATCAGCGGGCTCCTCCTCGGGCTCTCGCTGCCGGCCGGCCTCCCGCTGTGGATGGCGGCGCTGGGCGGCGCGATGGGGATCGGCTTCGGCAAGATCGTGTTTGGGGGACTTGGGCAGAACATCTTCAACCCGGCGCTGTTCGGGCGCGCCTTCCTCCAGGCCGCCTTCCCGGTGGCCATCACCACCTGGCCCGTCTCGCGCGCGCCATTCTGGACGCTGCACGGCGACCTGTTTGCCTTCCCGTTCACGCACCCGCGTGCCGTTGATGCCGTCACCGCCGCCACGCCGCTGGGGCTCTGGAAGTTCGAGGGGACGGGGACCTCGCTCCTCGACCTGTTCGTCGGCACGACGGGCGGGTCGTTAGGCGAGACCGCGACACCGGTGATCCTGCTGTGCGGCGCCTTCCTCGCCTGGAAGTCGTACCTCAACTGGCGCATTCCCGTGGGCGTCCTGGCGTCGGTGGCGCTCGTGTCCGGCGTCTTGCACCTCGCGGTCCCGCGCTTTCCGGATCCGCTCTTCATGCTCTGCTCCGGCGGGCTGATGCTCGGCGCCGTGTACATGGCCACCGACATGGTCACCTCGCCGGTCACCAACATGGGGCGCTGGGTCTTTGCCGCCGGTGTCGGCGTCCTTACCGTCGTCATCCGCATCTGGGGTGGGCTCCCCGAGGGGGTCATGTACGCCATCCTCCTGATGAACGCGTTCACGCCATTCATCAACAAGGCCACGCAGCCGCGCGTCTTCGGCACCACCAAACGGGTGATTGCATGAGTCACGCGCACATGCACGGTGGCGGCCAGGCAGGCGCGCAGGCCGGCGCAGCGGACCTTCCGGCGCCAGTCGACACCCCGGCGTGGAAGCTCATCGCCACGCTCAGCCTCGCCGGGGCACTCGCCGGGCTCCTCGTGGTGATCGTGTACCAGTGGACGCTCCCCAGCGTCCTGGCGCACAAGGCACTCGTCATGCGCAGCACCGTGAACGAGGTCCTGCACCACCCGGCGCGGTGGGACACGCTCTATCTCGAAGGCGGCGCCCTCACCTCGACACCGCGCGGCGAGCGTTCGGAACTCGCGACGGCGTTCGTCGGCTACGACTCGACCGGGAAGGAGGTCGGCGTCGCCGTCTCTGCCGGCGAGCCCGGCTTCCTCGAAGTCATCAACCTGATGGTCGGCTTCGACCCGGCGACTGGGAAGCTGCTCGGGATGAAGATCATGGACCAGAAGGAGACACCGGGACTCGGCGACAAGATCGAGAAGGACACGGTCTTCGCCACGCAGTGGCCCGGGCTGGTGGCGCCGCTCAAGGCAGTCAAGACGCGCAGCGGGAGCAACCCCAACGAGGTGCAGGCCATCAGCGGGGCCACCATCTCGTCGCGCGCCGTCACGCGCATCATCAACAATGCGGTCGCCAAGTGGCAACCGCTGCTCGTCGCGTACAAGAAGCAAGGAGCTCCATGACCGCCACCGCGCACGCTCCTGGCGAGTCGACGACGGCGCCGGCCGTCACGGCACTCGAACGCCCGCTCATGACCGACTTCATGCGCGGGGTCCTCAAGGAGAATCCCGTCGTCGTGCAGATGCTCGGCATGTGCCCGACCATGGCCGTGACCAACAACGTGGCGAACGCCTTTGCCATGGGAATGGCGACGCTCTTCGTCCTCGTGGGCTCGGAGTTCTTCGTCTCGCTGCTCAAGAAGTGGTTCCCCAACGAAGTGCGCATCGCGTCGTACATCCTGATCATCGCGACCTTCGTCACCCTGGCGGAACTTCTCCTGCAGGCACTCGTCCCCGACATTCACAAGGCGCTCGGCCCCTTCATCGCGCTCATCGTGGCTAACTGCCTGCTGCTGGGACGACAGGAGGCGTTCGCGGCCAAGGAGCCCGTCGGCCGCTCGGTCCTCGATGCCCTCGGGATGGGACTCGGCTTCACCATCTCCCTCACGACGCTGGGGTCGATTCGCGAGATTCTCGGCAACGGGTCGTGGCTGAGCTTCCGCGTGCTGCCGGCGAGCTATGAGCCGTGGACCTTCATGGTCCTCCCGCCGGGGGGCTTCTTCACCCTCGGGTTGCTGCTGCTGGGAATCACCGTCGTGAAGGACTGGCGCGACAAGCGCGCCGTCGCCGTGAGGGCATGATGGGCAACGTTGCCTGGATCATCGTCTCGTCGCTGCTGGTGAACAACTTCACCCTGGTCATGTTCCTGGGGCTGTGTTCGTTCTTTGGCGTGACCAAGCAGATCGAGACCGCGTTCAAGCTCGGGCTGGCCAACACCTTCGTCCTGCTGATGACTGCGCTCTCGGCGTGGTTCCTCAACAAGTATGTGCTGGGGCCGGCGCCGTACCTTCGCACCATCGCCTTCATCGTCGTCATCGCGTCGGCGGTGCAGATCGTCGAGATGGCGGTCAAGAAGCACTATCCGCTCCTCTTCCGGCAGTTGGGGATCTACCTCCCGCTCATCACCACCAACTGCGCAATCCTTGGGCTGGCCATCTTCCAGACCAATCGCGGCTACAACCTCATCGAGGGGCTGGCCTTCGCGATCGGGGCCGGACTGGGGTTGACGCTGGCGCTGACGCTTCTCGCCTCCATCCGCATGCGCACCGAGCTGACCGAGGTGCCGCAGGTGGCGCGCCCCATGGCCATCGTCCTGTTCATCGCCAGTTGCCTGTCCATGGCCTTCATGGGCTTTGCCGGACTGGGGACCATATGATGTCTGCCGTTTACGGGATCGTTGCCTGCGCGATCCTCTTCGTCGTGTTTGGGCTCGTGCGCCCGCGGACCGAGTGCACCCAGGGCGGCTGCGGGGCGTGTGCAGGCGCGTGTCACCGTTCGGACCCTGCAGGAGATCACTTGTCATGACCGAGTCAACCCGAAGCGGCAGGCCGTCCCGTCGCGACTTCCTCGTCCTTGGCGTCGGTGCCTTCGTCGTCGCGTCGATCCCGCTGGCCCACCGGCATCGCCGGCAACTGGTGCGGCGCCAGCTCCCCATGATGGGGACCATCGCCGACATCACGCTCCTGCACGACGACGTGGCGCAGGGCGAGCAGGCGCTGGACGCGGCGTTCGCCGAGCTGGCGAGCGTGGAGCGCACCATGTCGCGCTTCCGCGACGACTCCGACGTGGGGCGGGCCAACCGGTTCGCCGCCCAACGTGCGGTGACGATCTCGCCGGCGACGTTTGCGGTCATCGAATCGGCGATCCGGTGGGCGCAGGCAAGCGATGGTGCCTTCGATCCGGCCATCGGGCGCGTCTCGGAGCTGTGGGACGTGCAGCACCGCCACGAGCCACCGCCCGACGCATCGGTGCGGCAGCTGGCGGCACGCCATTTCTACCGTCACGTGCAACTCGGTCACGAGGCGGGACACCCCGTGGTGCGCTTCAGCGATCCCGATCTCCACCTCGACCTCGGGGCGATTGCCAAGGGATACGCCGTGGACCGGGCTGGTGACGCGCTGCGCCGCGCCGGCATTCGCCAGGCGCTGGTGAACGTGGGTGGCGAGGTGGTGGCGATCGGGAATGGACCGGATGGCGGGAAGTGGCGCGTCGGCATCCAAAGCCCCGATGATGCACGCCAACTGATCGGGACGCTCGAGGTGTCCGACGAAGCCGTGGCGACGTCGGGGGACTACGAGCAGTTCTTCCGGTATCGCGGCGTTCGGTACCATCACCTCATGGATCCCGACACCGCGGCCCCGCGCCGCACGTCGGAGCACAGCGTGACGGTAGTGGCCGCGACGTGCATGGACGCCGACGCGGCGACGACGGCGGTGTTCGGAATGTCCCGCGAACGTGCGCAGGCGGTGCTCCAGGCCCGCACGCGTGGCGCTCGCGTGGTGTCGTGGGTGTAGTCGTGCCGTAGGCGACGCCCCGCGCGCACACGGTCGCGCGAGGCGGAATCCCAGCGAGTTAGTCGCGGAGGCGCCAATGAAGCAGTCGCAGATGTTCTGTCAGGGGTGCGACCGGCATGTGCACGTGCTGGTCACCGACGAATCGCACGAGGACGCGCAGGCCAACGTGCACGATCCGGAACTGGTCTGCCTCGAGATTGGCGACTGGTGCAGCGGGACGATGTGCCCCCTGGGGGCGGCGGCGCCGAGCGCGATGGTCACCCGCCTGATCAACAGCGGATTGCCGCTCGACAACCTCCGCACCGTCCTGGGGCATTGCGACGCCTGCGGGCTGGACGTCGACCTGGCCCTCTATGGGAAGGGGATGTGCGCCTGCACCGTTTGCGGCACCGCGCAGGCCAGGCCCGGCGCCTGACGTCTCGTGCCAGGCGCCTGCCGCCTGGCGCCTAACGCGGCAGGTACTGGGCGGGAATCTCGTTCCCTGGGCGCTCGGCGTCCCAGAAGATCGAGACCACCCACCAGCGATTGCCGTCCTTGAGGAGCTGGATGGAGTTGATCCCGCGGGCAAACGGCTTCTCGCCCGGGTCGGCCGTGCGGCGCGACTCGTAGGTCGAGAAGGCGTGCATGATGTTGCCGTACGTCTCGGTCTTCCGCGCGATCTCACGCTCGAAGAAGCCGTTCTTCTCCAGCCCCGCCCCGGCAATCGCCGCGTAGTCATCGGCGCTCCACACCGACACCGAGGCCCCGCCCGACGGGTGCTGGCGCGTCGGGATGAGGCGCGCGTTGAGCACGAAGAGCGAACGAAAGCGGTCCCAGTCGCGCTTCGCGCCCGCGGGCCCGGAAATCACGTCATAGAGCGCCTTGAGAATTGCATCCGGCGACGACACGTCGGCGGGGTTGGCCGCGGGGCGGGGGAGCGAGTCGATCGAGAGCCGGCGTGGCGCGGCGCCCTGCCCGCTGGCGACCGATGGCGCGGCGAGACACATCGACAGGGCGATGGCGGAGGCGACGAGAAGGCGTGAAGGCGTCATGGCTCGTGACTGGGTGGACGGTCTGGTTGCGCGCGGCGCTGGGAGAGTACCCGATCGCCTCGCGCGGCACCATGCGTGGGGGACGACACGACCACCCGGCGTGACGCGTACACCGCGCCCCTGTGGCGATCCTGCCGCACTCGTGCGTCGCGCCGCAACGCCGAATCCGCGCGCGCCTCCTCCGCGCCCCCTCGCGGCGCTGGCGCCACATCAGCATGAGCCCGGTAACCCATTGCTTCGGGCACGCTTACCGAATTCCGGTCATTCTGCCCGCCCCCCCCGTCGCGCCCCGGCGACGACTGCGGGGCATCGGCACCATTCCCGCACTCCAGCCCGGCAACGGCTCTCTGTGAGCCAGGTCACATTTCACCGGGTGCAGCGCTGTCATGCAGGGTCGCCGTCTTCGCCACATTGCCTCGCTCGTCGCCGTGGTCGTATGCGCTGCCGGCTGTCGTTACGAGCCCGAAGGGGCGGCACCGCTCGAGGTCCCGTCAGTCTATCGGCAGTGGTGGGCCGAAGTGGAGGAGTGCGCGCAGCGGAAGGCCACGATGGACCGCGTGCGCTTCTGGGTGCTCAAGGGCGACAAGTTCCCCTGTCCCAACGGCCCGTGTATCGGGCGCTGGAACTCGCCGCACGACGTGTACATCGCCGAGACGTGGGTGAACGACGCCGCGCTCGTGAAGCACGAGATGCTGCACGACCTCCTCGGCACCGGCGACCACCCGCCGGCGATCTTCGGCGAGAAGGCGTGCAATGTCGCCTGGATGACGCGCGAGTCGTGATCGTGCCCGCCTGCCGCGGGCGGGTTGCGCCTCGCGTGCGCGCCGCGCATGCAGCTCACGGCCGATAGGTGACGCTCACGTACGGGCGGATCTTCTCCTTGTAGGGTTCATCCATCGAGTAGCCGATGCCGGCGCGGAGCCTCGTCCCCGGCAAACGCGCGAAGCCGATGCCGGGCACGTCCACCGAGCGCTCGGCGCCGAGGACGCGCTGGTAGCGCGTGAGCTTGTCGCCAGCCGCAATCCAGAGCGCATACGGTTCCAGGCCGAGCAGGCGTGTGGAGAGGCGTCCGATGCCCACCTTGCGTCCGGACGAGTAGCCCACGGGGACCGAGGGGACCGAGATGCGCTGCGAGAGGAACGCCTGGTCGAAGAAGGGGAGGTAGCTCCCACCGACGGCAAACTGCTCGAAGGCGCGCCCGAACTCACCGGGACCGGCGGTCGTCGTCGTCCCCACCGACCCCTCGGCGCGGATGCCGACCGACGAGGTCCCGATGGCCAGCGCGCCTGACGAGTAGCCGCGCGTCCACGAGTCGCCGCCGGTTCCGCCTTGCGCCATCTGTGCAAAGACCTGCGGGGAGACGGTGAGTCCGCGGAAGGTCCAGGTGAGGCGCGCGCGCAAGTCGGCGAAGCCCATCACCCGCCCCGCGCCGTCGAGTTGGTTGCCGTTGACCTGTGCCACGCTCCCCCCCGCGCGCAGCGCGAAGCCCCACGCCCCGCCATCGCGCGCCACGCGCGCCGCGAGGCCTAACCCGGTAAAGCGGGAGTCGATGTTGAGCGAGGCAAAGCTCCCCGCCGCCTGCTCGGAGGGGGCGTGCTCCGTGTACCATCCGCTGGTCTCGAGCTGGACCGGCGACAGGCGCAACGCCGTGGCGATCGATCCGCCGCGCCATGCGCCGCGCTGTCCGTAGCCGCCTTGCGCCACCACGCTGAGGCGCCCCACGGGATCGATGTTGGCGATCATCAGCGACGCCATGTCGCCATCGGGCCCAAAGGAGCCGCCGGGGAGGATGCGCCAGTGCCGCGGCCCCGTGCCGTAATCGGCGGGGCCGCGTACCTGCTGCGGCGCGAAGGTCGCGCCGCGTCCCGTGGGGGCGGGGGGGGCGGCGGGAAAGAGGCGCGGCTCCAGCGCCACCACGCCTCCCTCGAGCGTGCCTAACGCCTTGGCGATCGACAGGCGCCGCACGTCGTACCCCTTGGCGTGGAGCGCGAGGAACCAGACGCTGCCGTCGGGGGCGGCGTCGGGGGCGGCCACCGCACCCGTGACGCGCGTCAGCGGGCGCGGCACCGCCGTCTCCGGGTCGAGCAGTTCGAGGTTCGCGACGCCACCTCGCTCGCTCACGACAACAAGCTTTCCCTCTTTTGTCCACGACGGGGCGTAGCGATTGGCGCCGTCACCCGGGTCGACGGGCGCCGCGCTCCCGGTCGCCGCGTTGACGACGAAGGTCCACCAGCGCCCGTCGCGCTGCACGCTCGCGGCCAGTCGCGTTCCATCGGGCGACCAACGCGGGCGATGCCACACGACGAACGGCGAACCGGCCACCAGCGTGGTGATGCGGCCATTGGCCAGATTGACGCGCACCAGGTCGCACACGCCGGCCGAGCAGCGCACCGCGGCCGCGCTCCGGCCGTCGGGGGCGGGGTCGGCGGAGCGGATGCCGGCGCCGTGCGTCACGCGCCGCACGCCGCCGCGCCGTACGTTCCAGATGAACAGGTCGGGGCGGAAGGCGCCGTCGCCTAACGGTTCATCGCGGCTCACGAGCAGGCGATCGCCGTCGGCGAACCAGCGCGGGTTGTCGTGCCCGCGCCCGGCCACGGCGAAGAGCGTCTTCTGCGCCCGCTTGGGCGCCGGAAACGAGTCGAACGGCGCCACGTCCTGCGGGTCACGCGCCAGCATGCGCCGGCGCGCGCGCACCACGTTCGAGTCCAGCCCCTCGTCGCGCGACGACCAGACCACCACGCGCGACGGCTTGTTTGGCGTGCGCAGCACCACCGCCACGCGCGACCCATCCCGCGACAGCGCCGGCTCACCCGTCCCCCACGTGAGTTTCTGCACCAGGTCTCCCTGCACCAGCCCCTCGCCTTGCAACTGACGGCGCGACTCGAGCGCCTTCTCCATCACCTCCGTGTAGAAGGCCCCGTACAGGTCGTCCGGATCCGCGCCATACACGCCGCGGAATGCCTCGGCGAAGCTGCGACGCTCGCGCGCGCTCATGCGGCGCCACAGGTGGTTGAGGCTCTCGTCCCCCTTGCGCGCGACCAACCACTCCAGAAAGGCGCTCCCCACCAGGTATCGCATGGCCCCGCCCAGGTAGGGTTCGGCATCGTTCAGCTGTCCGTAGGTAGGGAGCCGCCCCTCGAGCGCCCACTCCCGCAGGACCGCCGCGCGCCCCACCGAGTTGGGGCGTCCGCTCGCGGTCAGTTTCCCCTCGATGTACGTCGCGTACCCCTCGATGACCCACGCCGGACTCTTGCGCGCCACCGGACCCAGACGCGTCGGGGCAAAGCGCCACAGCCATCGCTCGCCTCCGCTGCGCGTCGGGATCGTGAGGTGCGCAATGTGCCCGTACTCGTGCACCGCGAGGATTTCCCCCCAGCCGCGGTGCGGCCCGAACGTCAGCGACGGCGCCGGGGGCGTGGGCCAGAGGAAGATCACCGGCCCCTCCAGCAGCGGGACGGCGAACCCGTTCGAGACATTCGAGGGATCCTCGACCATTACCGTGACACGCGCCGTGGGAGCGTTCCCCACGAGGGCGTTCACCGACGACGCGACCGACTCCATTCGCTCGGCGACCGGACGAACCCACACCCGCATCTCTGCGGGATAGTGCAGTCGAAAGTGCGCCGTCTCGATCGTCTCCCACTTCCGCTCGGGACGCGTGAGGTACTGCGCCTGTGCGAGCGAGACCGGGCGAAAGGCGAGCAGCGCCGCGAGCAGCGTCGGCACGACGAGGGAGAGCGCGCGGCGGTCGCGCCGCACGCGTGAGGACATCGTGAAGCTGGCAGGCATGGGAGATGGACGTACGTGGAGCACGCAGGGGAGAGGAGCGGGACGAACTTACACGGTCTGGCAGCGGCCTCGGCTCGGCGTGGCACACACGGATTGTGTGAGCAGGGTCGCGGAGCGACTAGGCTCGAGGCGCCGACCTCCCCGTCAGCTGCTCCTCGCCCGAGCCGGCATATCCCATGGCGCGCAGCCGTTGGATGCGTGCGGCCATGGGGGGATGCGTCGCGAAGAGCGTCGCCACGCGGCGCGACGCGCCGAGGGGATCGGCGATGCAGAGGTGCGCGCTCCCCTTCTTGATGGCGCGCGTTGGCGACGCGGCCCCCTCGATTCGCTCCAGCGCACTGGCCAGCGCCAGCGGATTGCGCGTGAACTGCGCGCTCATGGCATCGGCGAGATACTCGCGCTCGCGACTCACGCTCATGGCCAGGAGCCGCGTGATGAGCGGGGCGAGGAACCAGCTCATCAACCAGAGCAGGAGCAGGACGATGAGCAGGATGTTCGCGTCCCCCTTCTTGCCGCTGCGCCGCCCGCTCCCCGAGGAGAGGCGCACCCCGCCGCGCCCCATCATGCGCCACATCCCGTCGCCCAGCAGCGCCACCGCCCCCACCAGCGCCGCAAGGATCGTCATCAGGCGCACGTCGAGGTTCCGGATATGCCCCATCTCGTGAGCTACGACGCCTTGCAGCTCGTCGCGCGAGAGCGTGCGCAGCAGACCCTCCGTGACCGCCACGTGCGCGAGGCGCTCGTCTCGCCCCGTGGCAAAGGCGTTGGGGTCGTCGTCGGGGACGATCCAGATGCGAGGGCGGGGGAGCCCGCTCGCGATCGCCATCTCATCCACCACGTTGACCAGTTCGCGCTCGACGGGGGTGACGGGATCGATCACCTCGCGCGCCCCGGTCGACCAGAGCACCTTTTGCGCGCCGGTGCTCCACGCATACGCGGCGATGGCAGCCGCCACCACCGTCAGGAGCACGCCGAGCGCGGGGAAGACGTGGTGATACGTTCCCGGTTCCGCATCCCGCGTTGCGAGATAGGCAATGACGTCGCCGCCCAACCCCAACCAGGCAAAGAAGGCGATGAAGCCGGCGACGACCCAGCGCGAGCGCGAGCGGTTACGCGCCTGTTGCGTGAAGAGGTCGGTGCCCAGGTGCTAGAACTCCACCTTGGGAAGCGCGCGCTCGGCGCTGTCCTCGATTTCCCAGAGTTCCACCGGGGACGCGCCCGCCATGCCGGCCACGAAGACCGTCGGGACCTGCCGCTGCCGAGTGTTGTACTGCGTGGCGGTGTCGTTGTAGAGCTGTCGCGCGAAGGCGATCTTGTTCTCGGTCGAGACCAGCTCCTCTTGCAGCTGCGACATGTTGGCGGTCGCCTTGAGGTCAGGGTACGCCTCGACCACCGCCATGAACCGCCCCAGCGAGGCGGTGAGCTGTGCCTCGGCCTGCGCCGTCGCCGCCACCCCGCCGCCGCCCTGCTCCACCTGGATCGCCTTGTTGCGCGCCGCCACGACCGCCTCGAGCGTCTCGCGCTCGAAGTGCATCGCCCCCTTGACGCTGTTCACGAGGTTGGGGATCAGGTCGTGCCGACGCTTGAGCTGCACGTCGACCTGCTTCCAGGCGTTCGCCACCTGGTTCTTGAGCGCGATGAGGCCGTTGTACGCGCCAACCAACCAGAACGCCACCACCACGATGACCAGCAGGAGGATCACGAGCATGGAAGGCTCCCGTGCACGGCAGTGAGGCGGGCGTCGCGCGCCCCGTGTGGTGCGCGCCGCAACCGCGATGTCCCTAACGAATGATGGGACGAAGGCCCGGTGCCTTCGTCCCACGCTGCGATGTCACTGCTGCAATTCAGACGCGCCCTGGCACGGCCGCGTCACGCGACGCTACGCGCGCTTGCCCTTCATGGCGTCCTGCAGCCAGGTGAGGGGGATGAGAAAGAGCGGCGTCAGGAAGTGGCCAAGGAGGAGGTTGACCCAGGTGAGCGCGAGGTAGAAAGCGCCCAGTCCGAGTCCGGCCCACAGCGTGCCCAGCGGCGTTGAATGCTCCACGATCCGTCCTCAGGTCGAAAAAGGTCGTCAGTGACGACGAAAAAGTAGTGGGCGCGCCGACACCGCGAAAGTGCGCCACGCCTCCCGACAACGGGCGATCATCCGCTCAGCTTTTCACGATAGATTCCGAGAGCATTCGCGCTGGCGCGGCATGCGAACTTCAATCGTGCGCCTCGCGAGCGCCGTCAAGCCGAGGCCCCACGTCCATCGCCTTCTCTCCAAACGCCGCCGCGCGCATTCGCACGCTCGTCGCCTCGCTACTCGCTGGTGACGACCGATTGGTGCTGGCCGTCTCGGGAGGCGTGGATTCGATGGTGCTCATGCACGCGATGGCGCAGGCGTGCGCATCGGCGAGGGCTGGCGGACGCGTCGTCGTCGCCACCTTCGACCACGGTACGGGCACCCACGCCCGGGCCGCCGTGCAGCACGTGCAACGTTTCGCGGCGGAGTGGGGACTTCCCGTGGTGACGGGAGCGCCCGAGCAACCGCTTGCCGGCGCCAGCGAGGCGCAGTGGCGCGCTGCCCGCTGGGCCTTTTTGAGAGGGGTAACACGCCAGCACGACGGACACGTCGTCACGGCCCATACGCGCGACGACCAGCTCGAGACCGTGGTGATGCGCGCCATGCGCGGCGCCGGCGCGCGAGGGTTGAGCGCGCTCCGCGCCCCCTCGGCCATTCGGCGCCCCCTGCTCGACGTCTCGCGCGAGGACGTGCTGGCTTATGCTGCCGCGCACGCCGTCGCGCACGTCGACGACCCGGGAAACGCTCGGCGCGAGCACCTGCGCAATCGAATTCGCCTCGACCTGCTCCCGGCCATGTGCGCGGCGGACCCGCGCATCGCCGGCGACCTGCTCGCCCTGGCCGATCGCGCCGCCGCGCTGCGAACGGAGTGCACCGCTGCCGTCGCCCCGCACCTGCTGGAAACGGGGGAGGGGCGGGCGCTGGCTCGGCAGGTCACCGACCGGAGCTGGACGCCGCTCGCCTGCGCGCTCTACTGGCAGACGGTGGCCGAAGGGGCGGGGCTCGCACTGGACTGGCGCGGGACCGAGCGCCTCGTGCACTTCGCCGTCAACGGCCGTGGCGGGCTCCGCATCCCTCTCTCCGGCGGGTACGAGGCCGTGCATCGTCGCGACGTGGTCGAGATCAGGCGGCGCGAGCCACCCACGGCGCCGGATGCGCGCCTCAACACCGACGCCGAGACGCGTTTCGGTCGCTTTCGCTTCCGCCCTGTGTGGGAGCTTCACCCAATGACCGGCGACGCGCACGAGGAGATTATTCCGACGGCCGGAATCGCTGGGCGAGGGGAAGGGCACCGTGACGCGGAGATGGAACCGGGTAGTGAGCAGGATCCCTGGTCGAGCTGGCTCCCGGCCGAGGCGACGCTGGAGGTGCGGGCGTGGCGCTCAGGCGATCGCATGGACTCGTCAGGCGGCCGGCCGCGCCGCGTGAAGCGCTTCTTTGCCGACCGGCGGGTCGCCGCGCCAGATCGCGAGGGGTGGCCGGTTGTCGTGGCGGATGGCGAGATTGTCTGGATTCCCGGAGTGCGCCGCGGAAGCGCGGCAACCGTTCGGCCCGGTCGGCCGCGAGTCTGCTTCGTCTGTGAACGCCTCCGTTCATGATCCGCGTCTCGAGGGACGCACCGTCAAGCGCATCGCCTTTCCCGCCGAGACCATCGCCGCGCGCGTGGTGGAACTGGGAAAGGAGATCACGGCCGCGTATCCCGATGGCGACCTTCTCGTCCTCGGGTTACTGAAAGGGAGCTTCATCTTCCTGAGCGATCTGGTGCGCTGCATCGAACGGCCGCTCAAGGTCGACTTCCTCGTCGCCGCCTCCTACGGGAACGAGACGATTTCGAGCGGATTTGTACGTTTGGTGTATGATCCGGAAACCGAGCTCGAAGGAAAGCACATCCTGTTGGTGGAGGACATTGTCGATTCCGGCCGAACCTTGAGTAAGGTCATGGCGCTGCTGCAGGAGCGCCGTCCGCGCTCGCTCGAGGTCTGCGCCCTGCTCGACAAGCACATCGCCACGCACCTGACGTATCCGCCCAGGTTCTCCGGCTTCGACGCCCCGCACGAGTTTCTCGTGGGCTATGGCCTCGATCACGCCGAGAGCTTCCGGCACTTGCCGTATATTGCAAGCTTGCAGTAACCAGAGACCGCAGACATGCCGCCGATTCCTCCCAAGAAGCAGTTCAATTGGGGTCGCTTCTCGAAGGGGCTCTCGTTCTGGATCCTCGTGATCCTGATCCCCGTCGCGGTGATCCAGTTCTCGGGCTCGAAGGGTGAGCCCGCGACGTCCGTCAACTATTCCGACTACCGCGCCGAGCTGGATCGCGGGAACATCGCGCGCGCCACGATTCGCGCCGGTTCCACGGTCACGGGCGAGTTCACGCAGCGCGTGATGGTGCAGGGGCGCGAGGTGAAGAAGTTCACCGTCAAGCTCCCCATGGCCGACAGCCCGGACGAGGTGAAGGAGCTGCTGGCCAAGAAGGTCGTGATCGACGCGCAGGAAGCGCGTCCGTCGGTCGGCACCTTCCTGCTCAACTTCCTCCCGTACTTTGTCCTGATTGCGATCTGGATCTTCCTCTTCCGCCAGATCCAGGCGGGGGGGGCCAAGGCATTCTCGTTCGGCAAGTCGAAGGCGAAGCTCCTCACGGGCGACACGCCCAAGGTGACGTTCGCCGACGTCTCCGGCTGCGACGAAGCCAAGATCGAGCTGCAGGAGATCATCGAGTTCCTGAAGGATCCGCAGAAGTTCACCAAGCTCGGTGGACGCCTCCCCAAGGGGGCGCTCCTCATCGGGCCGCCGGGCACGGGGAAGACGCTGCTCGCCAAGGCCGTCGCCGGCGAGGCGGGGCGTCCGTTCTTCTCCATGTCGGGCTCCGACTTCGTCGAGATGTTTGTCGGCGTTGGGGCGTCGCGCGTGCGCGACCTCTTCGAGCAGGGGAAGGCGCATGCACCGTGCATCATCTTCATCGACGAGATCGACGCCGTGGGGCGTCACCGCGGTGCGGGGCTGGGCGGTGGACACGACGAGCGTGAGCAGACGCTGAACCAGCTCCTCGTGGAGATGGACGGCTTCGAGTCCAACGACGGCGTGATCCTCATCGCGGCCACCAACCGTCCGGACGTCCTCGACCCGGCGCTCCTGCGCCCGGGGCGGTTCGACCGCCAGATCGTCGTGGACGCGCCGGACCTGCGCGGGCGCGAAGGGATTCTGCGCGTGCACATGCGCAACAAGCCCATTGCCGACGATGTCGACATCAATCGCATCGCGCGCGGGACACCTGGGATGGCCGGCGCCGACCTGGCCAACCTCGTGAACGAAGGGGCGCTGCTGGCGGCGCGCCGCGGGCACGACAAGATCTACATGACGGACCTCGAAGAGGCGAAGGACAAGGTCATGCTGGGCGCCGAGCGCAAGTCGCTGGTGATGAAGGAGGAGGAGCGCCGCCTCACGGCGTACCACGAGGCGGGACACGCCGTCTGCGCCGTCATGGTCAAGGGGAACGATCCGCTGCACAAGGTGACGATCGTTCCGCGCGGCCGTGCGTTAGGCGTGGCCTTCACGCTCCCCGAGGACGATCGCGTGTCGGTGACGCGCGAGCAGCTCGAGGCGCGCCTGGTCATGGCGTACGGCGGCCGCGCCGCCGAGGAGATCATCTTCGGGCGAGACCGCGTGACGACCGGGGCCGCCAGCGACATCCAGCAGGCCACGGCAATCGCGCGCCGCTATGTGACGCAGTGGGGGCTGTCCGACGCGATTGGCCCGATCCTCGTTGGCGACAACGAGCAGGAGGTCTTCCTCGGCCAGCAGATCATGAGCCGGCGCGAGGTGTCGGAGAAGACGGCGCAGCTCGTCGATTCCGAGGTGAAGAAGGTGATCGACGACGCGTACTCGCGCGCCGTGCAGACGCTCACCGAGCACCGCCTCCTGCTCGACTCGGTGGCGGCGATGCTCCTCGAGCGCGAGACGCTGACGCGCGAGGACTTCGAGATCCTGGTGCGCGGCGAGAAGCTCCCGCCGCGGGCTCCGCTTCCGCCGTCGTCGCTGCCGCCGGCGGCGCCGGTCACGCCGATCCCGATGGCGCAGCCCAAGCCGGTCCCGCCGCTGCTTGGCGGGCCGGAAGTCAGCCCGGCCTAACGCGAGCGTTGGACGCTCGCCTGTCGCCCAGGGGCGCCGCCGCGATCAGCGGCGGCGCCCTTCTCGTTGCCTACGTGGCAACGCTTGCCCCCACCGTCACGCTGTGGGACAGCGGCGAGTTCCTGGCGGCGATCCACTCGCTTGGCGTTCCGCACCCGCCCGGCACTCCGCTGTTTGTCTTTGCGGCGCGCGCGTGGTCGATGGTCCTGGGGTGGCTCCCGTTCGCCGTGGCGGTCAACCTGGCGTCGGCCGCTTGCACGGCGGGGGCGGCGGCGATCATGGCGGGGCTCATGACGCGCTGGACGGGGCGCGCCGCTGCCGGTGTCGCCGGGGCACTGGCGGGTGGCGGGATGGCGGCGGTGTGGCAGAGCGCCACGGAGACGGAGGTCTACGCCTACGCGACACTGCTCATCGCCGTGGCCCTGCTGCTCGCGGACCGTGCCGGGACACGTTGGAGCGTGCGTCATCGCGTGGCCATTGCCTTCTGCTTCGGGCTTGCCGTTCCGCTGCACATCAGCGCGCTGGTGGCGGGCCCGGCGATCATCCTGCTCGCGGCCACCGATCGCTCCGCCGCCGTCTCGATACGCGCGGCGCTGGCCCCGCTCGCCGCATGGTGCGTGGCGGTGGGGCTGGGAACGGTGCGGCCGCTCCCGGTCATGGTCGGCGTGCTGCTGGCGCTGGCGGCCTGGCTTGCGCCTGACGGAAACGATTCCGGCGAGGCGCGGTGGGGGGCGTTCGGTTCGCTGGCGATGGTCGTGCTTGGGGCAAGCTTCGTCCTCGTCATGCTGGTGCGCGCCCGTCACGACCCGACGATCAACGAGGGGAGCGCCACCTCGTGGCAGGCACTGGTCGACATCGTCGCCCGGCGACAGTACGACGTTCCCCCGCCCTGGCCCAGGCGCGCTCCCTTCTGGTTGCAGCTGGGGAACGTGATCCAGTACACGGACTGGCAGGTGGCCGCGGGGCTGAGTGATGCGCCGGGGATTTCGCCGGTGCGCACGCCCATCACGGTCGCCTTCGTCCTGCTGGGAATCGTTGGGAGCGCCTGGCACCGGCGCCGCGACGAGCGAAGCTGGAAGGCGATGACGCTCCTCTTCCTGTGTGCGACCGTCGGGGTGGTGATCGTCCTCAACCTGCGCGCCGGCCCCTCGTTCGGCATCGGCATCCTCCCGCCAGATGCAATGCACGAGGCGCGTGAGCGTGACTACTTCTTCTCCCTCGCCTTCCTCGTCGCTGGGCTCTGGTGCGGCTGCGGACTCGTGGCGCTCTCGGATCGGCTCGCGCGCTCGGTGACGCGTCCGCCCGCGTCAGCTACGCGCCCGGATGCGCGTCTGGGTGCTCGCCCGCAGGCGCGCCCGCTCGCACGAGCGGTGATGCTGCTGGCGCTGCTTCCGCTGGCACTCAACTGGCGCGCGGTCGATCGCCGACGCGCGCCCGACGCCGTGCTGGCACGCGAGCTGGCGGTGGAACTGCTGGCTCATCTCCCCGAGAGAGCGGTGCTCGTGGTGGCGGGCGACAACGATTCGTTCCCACTCTGGTACGTGCAGGAGGTCGAGGGGCTGCGCCGCGATGTGACGACGGTGACCATTCCGCTCCTTGGCGCAACGTGGTACCGCACGGAGCTGGCGCGCCGCCACGACCTGCTCTCCGAGCGCGTTGCGGCCGAGTGGCGCGGCCTGGAGCCCACACTCGCGGCGATTGGCGATGGCGCACGAGCACGGCGGCGTCCATTGCACGTTGCCGTCTCCGTGAGCAGCGACGATCGGCGCGCCGTCGCCCCCGGGAAGGGGTGGCGCCTGGTCGGGATGTCATACGCGGCCAGCATCGCCCTCATCGCCGACAGCGGACGCGGCGATGCAGCACCCGTCATCGACTCCACCGCCATCGCGCTCTCGCGCATCGAATCGGCGGGGCGGCGACGCGCAGTGGGCGGTAAGACGGCGAGCGCGCCAGCCGCACGCGACGGCACAGGACGCTACGTTCAGCGCCTGCTGGACTGTCCGGCCGCCGCACTGGCGCGTGCACGCGGGGTGAATTCGTCGCCGCCCGGTTTACTTGAATCGACTTGTAACTTCCGATAGTTTATCATGTTATGCCTTTTCCGGGGTTGGCGGATCGACTCCAGTCGGTGCAGGCGCGCATCGCGTCGGCGGTCGCGCGTGGCGCTCACGGCCAGCGCGTCGAGCTGATCGCCGTCACCAAGACGCATGGCCCCGACGCGGTCGAGGCTGCGTGGGCGTGCGGCATTCGCTCGGTGGGGGAAAACAAGGTGCAGGAGGCGCTCGACAAGATGGCGCACGTCGCCGCACCGGTGGCGTGGCATCTCATCGGGCACCTGCAGCGGAACAAGGCGAAGCACGCGACCCGCTTTGCCCTGGTGCATTCGATGGACAGCGCGCGTTTGGCCGATGCGCTGCACGACGTGGCGCAGAAGGCCGGGACGCGTCTGCGCGTCCTGGTGCAGGTGAACGCCAGCGGTGAGGAGAGCAAGGGAGGGTACGACCCATCGGAGCTGGCGGCCGAGGCGGCACGCCTGCGCAGGCTCGAGGCGCTGGACGTGGCGGGCGTGATGACGATGGCGCCGTTCGATGCCGACGAGGCGCTGCTGCGCTCCACGTTCGCACGGGCGCGTGCCGCGCGTGATGTGTTGCGCGAAGCGGGACACGCCGCGCACGAGCTGTCGATGGGAATGTCGAACGATTTCGAAGTTGCGGTCGAGGAGGGGGCGACGATGGTCCGCCTGGGGACGATCCTGTTTGGAGAGCGCACGCCATGACCGACGAATCATTTCACCTGACACCGCTCGACATCCGGCGCTACGACTTCGGGAGCGCACTGCGCGGTTACGATCGCGCGCGCGTCGACCAATTCCGGGAGCAGGCGGCTGGCGAGGTTGAGCGATTGGTGAAGCAGTGCCAGGTGCTCGAGGGGAAGGCGCAGGGCTTTCACGAGCAGCTGCGCGCCTTTCGCGAGCGCGACAAGGCCATCAACGAGGCGCTGATTTCGGCGCAGCAGCTGCGGGCCGAGGTGCGCGAGCAGGCGGAACGCGAGGCGCAGCTCATCCTGCGCGAGGCGCGCGCCGAGGCGGAGCGCATCGTGGCCGGCGCAACCAACGAGATCCGGAAGGTCCAGGGCGACCTGGAGCTCCTCACTCGGCAGCGGCGGAGTTACCTCGCGCAGCTACGCACGATGGTGGAGCGTCAGCTCTCGGAAATCGAGGCCGCCGAAGGGAGTGCGGCGGCGACGCCCGCGCTGCGGCGCGATGACCCTGGTACGGTTTCGGGCGCCGCGGCCGAGGCGCGCGAAAGCGATGCGGCGGCTGCCCCGGAGTGGATCGACTCGCTGTTCAAGGAACAGTAAGACGAGAAGACGAGAAGACGAGTGACTAACGAGAGCGGGCATTCCTTCGAGGGGATCGAGCGCGCGGCCGCGGCCGTGCGGGGGCGGTTTGTACGGGTCCCCGATGTGGCGATCGTGCTGGGGACTGGGCTGGGCGGCTTGGCGAAGGCGATCGAAGTCGAGCAGGTGATCGAGTACGGCGACATCCCGGGCTTCCCGTTGTCGACCGTGGAGTCGCACGCCGGGCGGTTGCTGTGCGGGACGCTCGCGGGGAAGGCGGTGATCGCGATGCAGGGGCGCTTCCATCGGTACGAAGGCTACTCGCTGCAGCAGGTCACCTTCCCGGTGCGCGTGCTTCGCGCGTTAGGCGCGCGGACGCTGGTGGTCTCCAATGCCTGCGGCGGGATGCACCCGTTGTGGGAGGCGGGCGACCTGATGCTCATCGCCGACCACATCAACCTGCTGGGCGACAACCCGCTCCTTGGGCGCAACGACGATCGCCTGGGGCCGCGCTTTCCCGACATGTCGGAGCCGTACGATGTCGCGCTGCGCGACGCGGCGCGCGCCGAGGCCAGGCGACAGGGGATCACGTTGCGCGAGGGCGTCTATGTCGCGGTGACCGGCCCTAACCTGGAAACGCGTGCCGAGTATCGGATGCTGCGCACGCTTGGCGCCGACGTCGTCGGGATGTCGACGGTGCCGGAGGTGATCGTCGCGGTGCATGGAGGGATGCGCGTCCTCGGCGTCTCGATCATCACCGACATGTGCCTCCCCGACGCGCTGGAGCCGGCATCGCTGGAGAAGATCATCGCCGTGGCGGCCAAGGCGGAGCCGCAGCTCACGTCGCTCATCACCGGCGTGCTGGAGCGGGTGTGAGCGTGTCGCGCTTCCAACTCCTCCCCGGCGACCGCCCGGCCGACGACCTGGAGCAGGAGGTCCTGGCGCGCTGGCGCGCCGAGCGGCTGTTCGAGCAGACGCTGGCGGCGCGCGCCGGCAGTCCGCCGTTTGTCTTCTACGACGGCCCGCCCACGGCGAATGGACGACCGGGAATCCATCACGTCTTTGCGCGGACGGTGAAGGACCTCTTCTGCCGTCATCGCACCATGACCGGCCACCTCGTGGACCGGAAGGCGGGGTGGGATACGCACGGGCTCCCGGTGGAGATCGAGGTGGAGAAGGCGTTGGGGCTGACGGGGAAGCCCGACATCGAGGCGTACGGCGTGGAGGCGTTCAACGCGAAGTGCCGCGAGAGCGTGTGGACGTACCGCAAGGAGTGGGAACGCCTGGTGGAGCGCGTGGCGAACTGGATGGACTACGACGATCCCTACGTCACCTACACCAACGACTACATCGAGAGCGAGTGGTGGGCGCTCAAGACGCTGTACGAGAAGGGGCTGCTGTATCGCGGGCACAAGATCCTCCCGTACTGCGCGCGCTGCGGGACGGCGCTGTCGTCACACGAGGTGGCGCAGGGGTATGAGGATGTGGAAGATCCGTCGTTGTTCATTGCAGTAGATCTTCGAGAAGACGAGAAGACGAGAGGACGAGAAGACGAGGGGCGGCGCCGGCTGCTTGTGTGGACGACGACGCCGTGGACGTTGGTGTCCAACGTCGCGCTCGCGGTGCATCCCGATCTCGAGTATGTCGAGCTGCGGAAAAAGACGGGGGCCGACTGGACCATCATCCTCGCGGCGGCGCGGGCGATGGCGGTGCTGGGCGACGACTACACCGATCGGTGGGACGTGGTGCAGCGCCTCACGGGGCGCGACCTCGAGGGGAAGCGCTACCGGCGCCCGCTGGATTGGGTGCCGTTTGGCGAGGGAACCGGGGAGCACGAAGTCATCGTCACCGCGGATTTTGTCTCGGCGGAGGATGGGTCGGGGATCGTGCACATGGCACCGGCGTTCGGCGCCGACGATTACGCCATGGGGCAGAAGCATGCCCTCGTGATGCTGCAGCCGGTGAATGCGCGCGGGCGCTTCTCGGAAGAGATCCCGGTGGTTGGCGGGATGTGGGTGAAGGACGCCGACGCGAAGATCGTCGATGTGCTCAGGGAGCAGGACACGCTGTGGAAGGTGGGGAAGCTCTTTCACGCGTATCCGCACTGCTGGCGATGCAAGACGCCGCTGCTGTACTACGCCCGCGTGTCGTGGTTCGTGCGCACGACGGCGTTCAAGGACGACATGATGGCCCGCAACGCGGCGATGAACTGGCATCCGCGCGAGGTGGGCGAAGGACGCTTTGGCGAGTGGCTCAAGAACAACATCGACTGGGCTGTCTCGCGCGACCGCTACTGGGGGACGCCGCTCCCCGTGTGGGTGAACGACCAGGACCCTAACGAGATCGAGGCGATCGGTTCGTTCGCCGAGCTCGCCGAGCGGTGCGGGACCACGCTCCCCGCGGACTTCGATCCGCACAAGCCGTTCATCGACGCCTACACGTGGCCAGCGTCTTCCGGCACGGGGACGATGCGGCGTGTACCCGAGGTCATCGACGCCTGGTTCGACTCGGGATCGATGCCGTTTGCGCAGTGGCACTTCCCGTTCGAGAACCAGGAGCGCACGGCGCAGCAGTTCCCGGCCGACTTCATTGCCGAGGGGCTCGACCAGACGCGCGGGTGGTTCTACTCGCTGCTGGCAATCGCCACGGGGTTGGGGGATGCGCTGCCTAACAACAGGGCGGACGGGGGACGGGGGACGGGAATGGCGCGGCGGTGGCCGCGCCGTATCGCGCGGTGGTGGTGAATGACCTTGTTCTCGACAAGAACGGGGTCAAGATGTCGAAGACGCGCGGCAACGTCGTGAATCCGTGGGAGGTGATTGCCTCGCACGGCGCCGACGCGATCCGACTCTTCCTCATTGCGTCGAGCCAGTTGGGAACGCCCAAGCAATTCGACGTCGACGCCATTCGCGACACGGCGGCGCGCTTCCTCGTCACGCTCAAGAACGTGTACAGCGGGATCTTTGCGCTGTACGCGAACTTCGGCTGGGAGCCGTCGGCCAGCGATCCGGCGGTCGCGAGTCGGCCGGTGCTGGATCGCTGGATCCTTTCGCGCCTGGCCGACGTCGAGGCGAGCGTCCAGGGGGCGATGCAGGCGTTCGATGCTACGACGGCCGCGCGCGCCATCATGTCGTTCGTGGTCGACGATCTCTCCAACTGGTACGTGCGCCTGTCGCGAGGGCGTTTCTATGACGTGGATGGAGCGGACAATCGCGCCGCCTTTGCCACGTTGCACGAATGCCTCGTGGTGACGACGCGATTGCTGGCACCCATCGCGCCTTTGGTCACCGACTGGATGCATCGCGAGCTGACGGGAACTTCCGTGCACCTTGCCCGTTACGTGCGGGAGCCAGGCCTGTCCGCGGAACGCGACTTGTCGCTCGAGCGCGGAATGGCGGAAGTGCGCGAGCTGGCCACGCTGGGGCGCGCCGCGCGTGAGGAGGCCGGGATCAACGTGCGCAAACCGCTGTCGCGCGTGGTGTGCGTGGTGCCGCGCGACGCGGCGGACCACGTCACGCCGCTGCTCGGGTTGCTGCGCGCGGAGCTGAACGTGAAGGAGGTCGCACTGGCCACGTCGGCCGACGACCTCGTGACGCTGGAGGCCAAGCCGAACTTCCGCTCCCTGGGGAAGAAGTTCGGGAAGGCAACGCCACTGGCCGCCAAGGCGGTGCAATCGCTGGCCAGCGAGCACCTGCGGGCGTTCGAGCACGGGGAGGCACTGGCGCTCACCGTGGAAGGGGAGACGCATACGCTGGACGCGGAGGACCTCACGATCGTGCGGCGGGCGTCGGGGGCGCTGGTGGTGAAGGAGGCGCAAGGGCGGTTTGCCGCCATCGATCCGGCGATGTCGCCGGCGCTGGTGCAGGAGGGATTGTCGCGCGAGGTGGTGAGCCGCGTGCAACGCTTGCGGAAGGAATCGGGATTGGCGGTCTCCGACCGCATTGGCCTCCGGATCTGGGGGGCGGGCGAGATCGAGTTGGCGGTGACGGAGTACAAGGAGTGGATCGCGGGCGAGGTGCTCGCTCGCCGCGTCACGGTCGGCCGTGACGATGTGCTGGATGAACACGAGGCACACGAGGTGGAGATCGATGGACTCCACGCGCGTGTGGCCCTGACCAGGGACGAATAGCGATGGCATCGACCAGTGGCGGAAGTGGCGCGGCGGCCCCCAAGAAGCCGAAGCCGATGAACAAGAAGAACCTCCAGCACTTCGAGAAGCGCTTGATGGAAGAGCGCAAGCGCGTGCTGAAGGAGCTGGGGAAGTACGACGAGGTGTTCAACGCCACCGACCAGTCGTCCGATGGCGACCTGTCGTCGTACTCGTTCCACATGGCCGACCAGGGGACCGACGCCATGGAGCGCGAGAAGGCGTTCCTGTTCGCGAGCCAGGAAGGGCGATTCCTCTGGCATATCGACCAGGCACTGCGTCGCCTCTACAAGTCGCCGGAGACGTTCGGCAAGTGTCACCAGTGCGGCGACGACATCGCCTTCGAGCGGCTCGACGCCCTTCCGCATGCTCGCTATTGCATCAAGTGCAAGCAGCGGGAAGAAGATGCCAAGAAGGGTTAGTCACGCCGCGCTCTTCTGGCCGATCGTGGTGGTGCTGGTGCTCGCCGACCGCATCACCAAGTCGGTGGCCGAGGAGCTGCTCTGGCCACGCGGCGTTCCGCGCGCGGTCTTCGGCGACGCCGAGTGGTTCCGGTGGACGTTGGTCTACAACCCCGGTGCCGCCTTCGGCTTTCACCTGGGGCCGTACTCGCGCTGGATCTTCCTTGCGCTCACCGTCGGCGCGCTGGCGATCCTGTGGCACCTGTACCGGACCACCGAGGCGGGGCACAAGGTGCGCGTGCTGGCCATTGCGCTGGTCACGTCGGGGGCGCTGGGAAACCTGATCGATCGCATCGTCTCGCCTAACGGCGTCGTCGACTTCATCGACATCGGGGTGGGGGACATGCGCTGGCCCACCTTCAACGTCGCGGACATGGCGGTGTCGTGCGGTGCGGTCCTGCTCGCGATGGTGCTGTGGCGCGAGGACGAACTCGCCGATCGTCGCAAGGGCGAGGTGGGGGTGGCAACGGTTGCCGAGTCGCCGCGCGCCGGCTCGTGACGGGCACGGCCGCGTGAGCGAGCGCGCCGTGAGCGAGCGCGCCGTGAGCGAGCGCGCCGAGAGCGATCGCCTCGAGGGGACGCGGCGTTCCTTCGTGTGCGAGGCGAACAGCGATGTTCGCCTCGATGCGTTGGTGGCCCGCGAGATGGGAGTCTCGCGCACGCAGGCGGCAACGCTCATCGCCAACGGGCACGTGACGGTGGCCGGGCGGCGCGAGAAGGCGGCCTACAAGGCCGCAGCGGGGGAACCGGTCGACGTCTTCCTCCCGCCCCCCGCCCCCCGCGAGATCCGCGGCGAGGCGATCGCGCTCTCGATCGTCTTCGAGGACGACGACCTCGTGGTCATCGACAAGCCGGCCGGGATGGTGGTGCATCCGGCGCCCGGCAATTGGACGGGGACGCTGGTCAACGCGCTCGTGGGGCGCGGCGGCGCGCTGTCCGATGTGGGGGGCGACGAGCGACCAGGGCTGGTCCATCGCCTCGACAAGGACACATCCGGGCTCCTCATCGTCGCCAAGAACGATCGGGTACACCGCCTCCTCTCCTCGGCAATTGCCGAGCGGCGCGTCGTCAGGCGCTACGCGACGCTGATCTGGGGCCATCTCGACGCCGACGAGCGCACCGTTGACAAGCCCATCGGGCGCGACCCGCGCGACCGCCAGCGCATGGCAATCGTGGAGACGGGGAGGGCCGCCCGGACGACGTTTCGCCGGCTGGCGCGCTTCGACGCGGGGGACTTGTTGCGCGCCCACTTGCACACCGGGCGCACGCATCAGATTCGGGTGCACCTGGCGTCGATCGGGCACCCGGTGGTGGGGGACGATACGTATGGCGGCGGTGGGGGACGCGCCCTGGTGGGGTTGCCGCCCCGCCGTCACTTCCTGCACGCGGCGTGGCTTCGCTTCCAGCACCCCGTGACGCGCGTCGCCATGGACCTGCGCGCCCCCCTTCCCGACGACCTGCGGCAGTCGCTGGCCAAGGTCGCCGACGACGCGACGTTGCTCTCCGAGGGTGACCCGCTGGAGCATTTCGGCTTCTACGTCGAGCCGGTGGCGGAGGGGCGATGAGCCAGGGCGCCAGCCAACCGCATGTAATCGTCGAGGGGGCCGGGACGCTCTTCGCGATCGAGCAGGGGGCGGTGCGCGAAGTGGTGCCGGCGCGAGCGCTCACGCGACTCCCCGGCGCGAGCGCCGCCGTGCGCGGCCTGCTCAACGTGCGCGGGACGCTGGTGACGGTGGTGGACCTCGCGACGCGCTTTGCGCGCGGAACGTCGGCGGGAGAGGAGTTGTCGGTTGTGATCGTCGTCACGCAGTCGCGCACCTTGGGACTGCTCGTGAACGACGTCATCGACGTGCAGGCGTACTCGGCCGATGACTTCGTCCCGACCGGGCTCGAGCCTCCCGATCCGGCGCTGCGGGGGATGGGACATTTTGACGGCAGAATCGTCCTCTCCGTGGACCTGCAGGAGTTGGCGCGGCAGACGTTCGCCTAGGGGAGCCTTGGCGCCGTGGTGTCGCGCAACGCTGCCCGGGGAGAGACGAGCGTGAGCCACACGGTACTGATCTGCGACGACGCCATCTTCATGCGCACCATGCTGAGCGACATCCTGCAGCAGGCGGGATTCGACGTGGTGGGCGAGGCCGAAACGGGAGCCCAGGCGGTGGACAAGTACCGCGAGCTGCGCCCTGACCTGGTCACGATGGACATCGTGATGCCCGACATGGGGGGGATCGACGCGGTGCGCGAGATCACGCGCCAGGATCCGGCCGCCAAGGTGCTGATGTGCAGCGCGATGGGGCAGCAGGCGCTCGTCGTGGAGGCGATCCAGGCGGGCGCGAAGGACTTCGTCGTGAAGCCGTTCCAGCCCTCGCGCGTGTTGGAGGCGGTGCAGCGCGTCCTGGGCTGATCGCGCGCACCCACCTCGGAGCGCGCGCATGGATTCGGCCCGGTACCGCGACCTCTTCCTGACCGAGGCACGCGACCACCTCGTCGCGATCAACCAGGCGCTGATCGCGCTGGAGCACATCCCGCGCGCGTCGCAACCGGCGGCAGGGGCGGGCGATGGCGCGAGCGATGGGGCGACGCGCGCATCGGTCGACGCGCTTTTCCGCGCCGTGCACACGGTGAAGGGGATGAGCGGGGTGATGGGTTACGTGGCGGTGGGTTCGTTGTCGCATGCGATGGAGACGCTCCTCGCGCGCGTGCGCGCGGGGGAGGAGGCGCTCGACGGCGAGCAGCTCGCCCTCCTCTTCGACGCGTCCGATGCGCTGGAGGCGGCGATCGAGGGGGCGGCGGGTGCGCAGGAGTCGGCGCTCGACGTGACGTCGCTCGTGGAGCGTCTGCAGGGGCGTGCCTCGGTCGTGAGGGCGATGGCGGCCGACTTGGCGGCTGTTGCACCCGGCGGTCCCGCGCTCCCGGCGGGAGACGGCGTGGCGGTGCACGTCGTGCTCGAGCCTGGGACGATCCTTCCCGGGGCGCGGGCGCAACTCGTCGTGGCGCGCGCGCGCACGTTGGGCGCGGTGACCGCCGTCGTCCCCGACGAAGGGGCGATGCTGGGCGACGAATTCGACGGGACGTTCGCGCTGCGCCTCGTGTGCGACGCCGACGATGCGGCGATCGAGGGCGCGTTGCGCGCCGCGGGATTCGTGCAGGGCGTGCGCGTGGTGCATGGCGCCGCCGGCGCGCCGCGCCCCGCGGCGGGGCGCGTTGCGCCTGACGGCGACGCCGATGCGCCGGATGCCGCCGTGCCGCGCACCGCTGCGCCGCGCCCCGACGCCGAGGCGCGGTTCGCTGCCGCGTGGGGGAGCGAGGCGCTCAAGGCACCGCTCCAGCGCTACGTCCGCATCGACCTGCGACGCCTCGACCAGCTCATGGCGCTGGTAGGCGAGCTGATGATCGTGCGCGGGCGGCTGGCGCAGCGCGCCACGCTGCACGCGGATCCCGCGCTCGACGAGGCGGTCTCGGAGGCGTCGCGCTTCATCGGGGAGCTGCAGGACGCGGTGCTGGGCGGACGCATGGTCCCGGTGTGGCAGGTCTTCGACCGCTTTCCGCGTGTGGTGCGCGATGCGGCCCGGACGCTGGGCAAGGACGTGGAGTTCGTCATCGAGGGGCGCGAGATCGAGCTCGATCGCTCGCTCCTGGAGCAGGTGGCCGATCCGCTGGTGCACCTCCTGCGCAACGCCATCGATCACGGGATCGAGGATCCCGACGCGCGCCTCGCCGCCGGGAAGCCCGCCGCCGGCCGCCTGACGCTGAGTGCGTCGCGCGAGCGGAACGCGGTGGTGATCCGCTTGCGCGACGACGGACGCGGGGTGAGCCGGGCTCGCGTCCTTGCCAAGGCCAAGGCGCTGGGGCTCGTGGACGAGGAGCGCGAGTCGCTCGAGGACGAGGAGATCCTGCGCGTGATTGCCCGCGCCGGCTTTTCCACGGCCGAGCGGGTGACGGAGCTGTCGGGGCGCGGGGTGGGAATTGACGCGGTGGTCTCGCGCGTGCGCGCGCTGGGTGGGGTGGTCGACCTGCGGAGCGCGGAAGGGGAGGGGACGACTTTCTCGCTTCGGCTTCCGGTGACGCTGGCGGTGATCCCGGCGCTTCTGGCCCGGGTGGGGGGGGAATCGTATGCCCTCCCGCTGACGCACGTGACCGAGACGCTCCAGCTGTCGCGGGGGGTGGTGAGGACGGTACGCGGGCGCGAGGTAATCGTCATTCGTGAGGAGGTTCTCCCGCTCCTCCACCTGCGGGACGTGGTGGGACTTCCCGGACGCGACGCGGGGCACGACGCCTCGGCGTCGCATGTGGTGCTGGTGGAAATGGCGGAGCGGCGCGCCGGGCTGGTGGTGGACCAGTTGGTGGGCCAGGAAGAGATCGTCGTGAAGCCGTTCGACGCCGTGCGCGGCGCCGCTTCGTGCTTCAACGGCGCCACGATCATGGGCGACGGTTCGGCGGCGCTCATCCTCGAAGTGGGCAGCCTGCTGTAGGCGTTTAGGGATCCCAAAGGAGCGAGTGATGCACGACCTGCTGAGCCTCAAGCCGGTGCAACTGGATGCCCTGCGCGAAGTCGCCAACATCGGCGCCGGGCATGCCGCCACGGCGTTGTCGCAGATGACGGGGCAGACGATCATGATCGCCGTCCCGACCATCAACATCACGCCGCTGGAGGAGGTCCCGCCGTCGATCGCGGCGCCTGACGAGCCGGTGGCGGCGGTGCTGATGAACATGCTGGGCGACCTCACCGGGCGCACGCTCCTGGTCTTCCCCAAGCCGACGGCGATTCGACTGGGGGAGTTGCTGCTGCGCCGGCCGCACGTGGGCAGCGGCGAGCTCACGGAACTCGAGCAGTCGGCCATCAAGGAGGCGGGCAACATCCTGAGCGGCGCGTACATGAACGCGCTCAGCGAGTTCATGGGGCTGCTCCTCCTCCCGTCGCCGCCGTCGCTGGCCATCGACATGTCGCGCGCGGTGCTCACCACGGCGTACCTGCAGTTCGGCTCGGATCGCGACCTCGTGTTCTGCGTGGAGACCGAGTTCTTCATGCAGGAAGCCGGCGAGCACCTGCGCGGCTACTTCCTCCTGCTCCCGGACATGCCGTCGCTGCGCGCCATCCTGCGGGCGGTGAACCTGGGCTAGCGCATGACGGTCGTGTTGTCCTCCGAACGCGATCGCGAGGTCTTGCGGTCGTTCGCGCACCGGATCGATGCCGGTGACGCGGGCGCGCACAACAACCTCGGCGTCCTCTACTTCAACAAGGGGATGACGGCGGAGGCGGTGGCGGCGTTCACGCGCGCGCTCGAGCTCGACCCCCGCATGACCATCGCCCAGCGCAACCTCGAGATTGCGTACTTCAACTCGGGCTACTACGACGCGCGCCTGCGCGCGCTGCGCGAGCGGCTGGCGACGCATCCGCGCGACCGCGCCGCGCGCTGGGAGCTGGGGCGCACGTACGCGCTGCTGGGCGACACGCGCCAGGCAGCCGACGCCTTCGGGGCGCTGCTGCGCGAGGATCCCGACGACGTGGACGCGATGTTGCAGCTGGCGCTGGCGGAAGGCGCCGGCGGCGATGCGGAACACGCCGAGCGGTGGCTGCAACACGCAGTGCAGCTCGCCCCCGCGCGCGCCGACCTGCACGTGCACCTGGGGCAGACGGCGTATCATCGCGGGCTCAATGACGAGGCGCTGCGTCACCTGCAGCGCGCCGTGCAGCTGGCGCCGGACGACGCCGACGCGATGTACCTGATGGCGTTCGTGCTGGGCGACCTGGGGCGGCACGAGGAGGCGCGCGAGGCCTCGCGCGAGGCCATGAAGCGCAATCCGGCGTTGGGGAAGGCACAGGCCAACCTGTCGCTCGAGCGCTTCGATGCCCGCTCGTACGAGCGCGTGCGCGAGGCGCGCGAGGCGCGCGGCCTCCCCGACCAGATGCACGTGGCGGAAGATGGGCAGCTCGCGCACTTCAACCTCGGCCTCGCCTTCCGGCAGAAGGGATACCTGGCCGAGGCGCTGCGCGAGTACCGGCTGGCGCTCGATCGCGGCGAGGATCGCACACTGGTGCTGCAGGCAATGGCCGAGGTCCACCTGCTGCGCAAGGAGTCGGCGGCGGCGGTGCAGCTGTATGACCGCCTGCTGCAGGAGCTGCCGCACTCGCCCAAGCTGTGGAACGAGCGCGGGATCGCGCTGCACCAGGATGGGCGGCACGCCGACGCGGCCGCCAGCTACGAGCGGGCCATTGCGGCTGACGAGCACTACGTCCTGGCGCTGAACAACCTCGGCGTGGCGCACGACCACGCGGGGCGGCCGGATCGTGCCTTCGATGCCTTCCGCCGCGCGCTGCAGGAGGAACCGGGCTTCCTGAAGGGACGTCTCAACCTCGCGCTCCTCCTCTTCCGGCAGGACGACCACCAGAACTGCCTGGAGGCGTACCGCCAGGTGCTACGCCTGGCGCCGGAGCATCCGGTGGCGTGGAACGGGGTGGGGCTGGTGCTGTCGCACCTGCGCAAGTTCGAGGATGCGCGCAACGCCTTTGCACGTGCGGTGGAGGCGCGGCCGGGCTACGCCGAGGCGCACTACAACCTGAGCTTCGCGCTCTCGAACCTCGGCGACTTTGCCGGGTCGCTGCGCGAGACCAAACGTGCGCTCGAACTCGATCCGTACTACACACCGCAGAAGTTCGAACTCGCCGTCGACCTCGAGTTCGAGGACCCGCTGCTCGAAGTTGCCCCCGACCTGGGTGGCGAGCGACGCGACCAGGGCGTGGACGAATTCGCCTTCGAACCACAGGCACTGGAACGGTTGTTCGAGGAGATCGCGCCCGAGCACCAGCCGCTGAAGGCGGGGCGGGGGAGCACGCCCTTCGCGGCGGGGCTGGCGCTGGCGGCGGAGGGAAGCCTCGAGCGCGCCGCGGCCGAGCTGCGCCGCGCCATCGCCGAGGGGGCGCCGCGCGACCTGGGGCTCGTGGCGTTAGGCGATGTCTTCCTCGCACACGGTGCGGCGGGTGAGGCGCTGGAGCGCTTCCGCGAGGCGCGCACGCTCACCCCGACGCTGCGCGCCGCCGCCGTCGGTGAGCTGCGTTCGCTCGCGATGCTGCGGCGTCACCGCGACGCCATCGACGTGGCGCGGTGGGTCGAGGAGAACGCGGCCGACGATGTCGACGCGCTCCTCCTCGTGGCCGACGTGCTCGCCGAGACCGACGCGACCGACGACGCCCACGCGATCCTGGCGCGCGCGCGGCGGCTGGCGCCGATGCGCCCGGACGTCCTGCAGGCGATTGGTCGCGTGGCGCACGTGGTGGGCGACGACCTGCTGGCGATCGAGTCGTACCGGCACGCGATCGCGCTGGACGAGGACTTTGCCGCCTGCCGCGTGCAGCTGGCGGAGCTGCTGCGCGCCGCCGGACTGCTCGACGATGCGGAGCGCGAACTCGAGGCGGCGCTGGTGAGCGTCCCGACCTACGGGGATGCGGTGCTGGCGCTGGCCGCGCTGCGGCGGGAGACGGCTCGCGCCCTGGAGACGATCGACCTCCTCGCCACCTTTCTCGAGAGCGACCCGTATCACCTCGATGCGCTCGCGTCGCTGGGAGAATCGCTCTTCCTGGCCGGGCGCCGCGACGACGCACGCTTCGCCTTCACGCGCGTCCTGCGCTTCGACGGCGACCACGTCGGGGCGCTCTACTTCACCGCGGTGCTGCTCGCCGAGGCGCACCGCTACGACGAGGCCATGGCGCACTGGGAGCGCGTCACCGACCTGGAGCCGGCCTCGCCGTTCGCGCGCCGCGCCCGGCGCGACACGCGCACCGCGCAGGACCTGCAGCGCATCTTTGTCGGTCGTCCGCACCGCGACGACGCGAGCGCCTGAGCCATGGCGATCGAGGGCCCGCTCCGCGAACTCGGCATCCATGACGTCTTCCAGCTCCTCGACCTGAGCCGGAAGACGGGACGGCTGCGCGTGACGTCGGCGCTGCGCGACAACGAGGGGACGGTGTACTTCAAGGACGGGCGCGTCATTTCGGCAAACGTCCGCTCCAACCCGCACCCGTTAGGTGCGGTCCTCCTCCGCGCCGGCAAGGTGGTGGGCGACGACCTCGAGGCGGCGCGCGCCCTGCAGCAGGCACCTGGCGAGTCGCGCCGCCTGGGGGAGATCCTCGTCGCGATGGGCGTCATCACGCAGCGCGAGCTGGAACGCCAGGTGCGCCGCCAGGTGGAGGCGGTGGTCTTCGAGCTCATGTCGTGGCAGGAAGGGTTCTTCTCCTTCGCCGAGATCGAGCTGGACGGCATCACGGTCGACGCGACCACCACCGTCGCTACCGAGGCGCTGCTGATGGAAGGCGCGCGCCGCGTGGACGAATGGACGCAGATGCAACAGCGCATCCCGCACATCGGCGTCGTGGCGTCGCTGGCACCGGTCGATGCCGAGCACCCGACCTCACTCGACCTCCTCCCGAATGAGTGGGAAGTGCTGGCGGCGATCGATGGGGAGCGCGACCTGCGCGGGGTAGCGGCGTCGCTCGGGCGCAGCGAGTTCGAGGTGGCCAAGATCGCCTTCGGGCTTGTGGCGACCGGCGTGATCGTGGTCCGCGAACCGGCGCCGCTCACGGCAACACGGCACGAACCCGGCGAGCTGGCCACGCTGCTCAACGATGCACGCGACGCGCTACGCGACCAGCGCGCCGAGGATGCGCTGTCGTTCGCCGCCACCGCGATTGCCCTCTCCCCGCGCGACCCCGAGGCACGGCTGCTCATGGCGCGCGCCCTTTTCCACCTCGAGCGCGACGTGGAGGCCGAGGAGGAGTTGCAGCTGTCGCTGGAGATCGATCCGCGCAATGCGAGTGCGCTGATGGACGCGGCGCGCCTGGCGGCGCGTCGCGGCGAGCTGGCGTCGGCCATCGCCTACTGGCAGCGCGTGGTGGCGGTGCATCCCGGCTCCCTGCTCGCCGAGCAGGCGCGCGACGCGATTGCGCATGCCACTCGGCTGAGCGCGATGCTGGAGGCAGTCGATGCCTGACGAGATCGCGCGCCTCAGCGAGGCGCTCGCGCACGACCCGGCGGGGATGGGGTGGATCCCCCTCGCCGACGCGCTGCGCCGTGCCCGCCGCCTTCCCGCCGCCGAGCGCACCGCGCTGCGCGGGCTGGAGCGGCATCCGTACCAGGGCGATGGACACGACGTCCTGGCGCGCATTGCAGCCGACGGCGGTGACCTTGGGCGCGCGCGCGACGAGTGGGAGATGGCGTTGCGGCTGGAGCCGCGACACGTCGGGGCCCGGCTGGGACTGGGGTGGCTGGCGTGGCGGAACGGCGACCAGGCGGGTGCGCAGCGCTGGTGGCAGGGGGCGCACGACGTGGCGCCCAACGACCCGCGTGTGCGGGCCGCTGGTCGCCAGTTGCAACGCGCCGCGGGGACGGGGGAGGCATCGCCATCGCCCCAGATGACCGCCGCCGCCACCACCGCCGCCACCCTCACCGCCACCGCCCCTTCGCCCGCACCGTCGCCGGGTGTGGCCCCCGCCGGCGCGCGCTCCATCCTGCGCCCCCTCACCCCGTCGGACGAGGCAAACGAAGTACAGCCGGCGCCGGCCCCTCCGCCCGCGCGCGCCGCCGAGCCGCGGCGCGGCGGAGTGAAGCCGGCGGTGACGTCGTCGCTCCCGGCCAACGCGCCGGTGCCGCTGCCAGCCAACGCGCCGGCGCCGGCCGAACACCCGGGCGACGCGCGATCGGTCTTTGCCTCCATCGTGCGCGGTGGGGCGAGGTTCGCCCTCCTCGTCGATGCCGATGGGCTGGTACTGGCCGGGGCGACCGCCGTTGCGTCTGGCGAGGACCGAAGCGACCTGCTGGCCGCCGAACTGTCCGGGCTGTCGGCCGAGGCGCAGGTGGCGCTGCAGCAGTTGCAGCTGGGGGCCTGGGAGCACGTGCTCGTCGAGGGCGACGCGGCCACACTGGCGCTTGCGCCCGGCGGCGCGGCGACCATCACGCTCGTGGCCACCGCGGCGGGCACCCCCGCCGGCTTGCCGCGCCTCCTCCTCGACCGCGCGCGTCAGCGCGCCGAGCAGTGGATGGCGTCGCTGTGAACGCGCGCACCATTGCCCCGGGGCTCGATGCGCTGGCGCGCCTGCGCGGCGTGCGCGGTGTCGTGCTGACGTCGGAGCGCGACGCGCTCCCCATCGAGGCGCGCGCGCATGTCGACGTCGATGTCGATGCGCTCGCCGCCTTTGGCACCGGACTGTATCGCCGCGCGTGCGCCGTGGCCGACGTCTCGGACGCCGGCGGCGTGCGCATCGTCTCGATCGACGCCGCCCACGGACGCGTGGCGGCAACAGCACGCGGCGAGTTGCTCATCGTCGTCCTCGCCGATCGCGAGGCGCATCCGGGACTGCTGCGCGTGTCGCTGCAGCGGGCGCTGGAGGGGCTGGCCTGACGGGATTCCCGCGCTAGCACATCGCCCATGCCCATCGTCAACTACGCCTCACGCGAGATCACCTGCAAGATCGTGTACTACGGTCCCGGTCGATCCGGCAAGACGACGAACCTGCACTACATCTACGACCGCGTCCCCGACGCACGGCGCGGCTCGATGGTCTCGCTCGCCACGCAGAACGAACGCACCCTGTTCTTCGATTTCCTCCCGCTCGACCTCGGGACGATCTCGGGCTTCAAGACGCGCTTCCAGCTGTACACCGTTCCCGGCCAGATCTACTACCGCGCCACGCGCAAGCTCGTCCTCACGGGCGCCGATGGCGTGGTCTTCGTGGCCGACTCGCAACGCCGGCAGCTCGACGAGAACATCGAGAGCCTGCGCGACATGCACGAGGTGCTGGCGGAGCAGGGGGTCGACGCGCGCGCGCTCCCGCTGGTGCTGCAGTACAACAAGCAGGACCTGCCGCACGAGCTGATCTGCACGCCAAGCGCGCTCGACGATGCGCTGAACTTCCGCGAGGTGCCGAGCTTCGCCGCCGATGCGCTGGCGGGGAATGGCGTCTTCGAGACATTGCGCAAGGCGTCGGAACTGGTGCTGCGCCGGCTGGGCAGCGCCGCCACCGTCGGGGCGGGGAGGTAGCGATGCTCGACGGACGCTTCCGCTTCGACAACTTTGTCGTGGGGCCGGCCAATCGCCTGGCGGCGTCGGCGGCGCGCGCCGTGGCCGAGGCGCCGGGGGCGGCGTACAACCCGCTCTTCATCTACAGCTCGTCCGGCCTCGGCAAGACGCACCTGCTGGGGGCCGTTGGGCATCTCGCCCGCCAGCTGCATCCCGGGCTCGCCATCGAGTACCTCACGCTCGACGACTTCGTGGCGCAGCTGCACCAGGCCATTGCCACGGGGCAGGCCGACGCCTTCAAGCGACGCTATGCCGGCGTCGGCCTCCTGCTGCTCGACGACGTTCAGTTCCTCACGGGGCGCGTGGAGACGCAGAGCGAGCTGCTGCGCGTCTTCAACGCGCTGCAGGGAAGCGGGCGACAGATCGTGATGACGTGCGACCGCGCGCCGTCGGACATCGCCGACGTGGATGAGCGACTCGTCTCGCGCCTGGCGGGCGGGCTCCTCGTCGACGTCGGTGTCCCCGACTACGAAACGCGGGTGGCCATTCTCCGCGCCAAGTGCGCCGAGCGCGACGTGCGCTTTGCCGCTGGCGTCCTGGAGGAGCTGGCCCGCTCGCCCGTGCACAATGTCCGCGAGCTGCAAGGTGCACTCAACCGGCTCATCGCGCACCAGGCGCTGCTCGACGCGCCGCTCGGGCTCACCGAGGTGTGGCACGTGTTGGGGAACGCGCGCACCACCGAGTCGGCACCGCCTGACGAGTTCGAGAACTTCCTCACCGACCTCGCCGCCACGGTCGCCGAGTCGGTCGAGACGTGGCGCGTGACGCTCGGCGAACGCATTGCGCGATGGTCGGGCCAGGGGATCCTCACCGGACGCCTGGAGCGCGAACTCGCGCGACAGGATCCCCCGGACCTCGACGCGCTCGAGGCAACGTTCGCCGCCGACGTCGAGCGGTTGCGCGCGCTGGAAGGCGAGGCCATCCGTCTCGATCCAACCGCGGCCGGCCTCCCGGTCTTTCGTGACCCGGAGCGCCTGGCCGAGGCGGAGGACGTCGTGGCGCGCCTCATCGTGCAACGCGAACCGCTCCCGGCGCCGCGCGCGGGCTATCGCCTGCACGACCTCGTGCGCACGGCGCGCAACCGCATGGCCATCCAGGCGGCGGCGGCGGTGATCGAGTCGCCGGGGTCGCGCTACAACCCGCTCGTCATCCACGGACGATCGGGCTCCGGGAAGACGCACCTCGCGCACGCCATCGGCAATGCGCTCCGCTCCCGCGACGAGCAGGGGTGCTCGGTGGCCTGCGTCGAGGCAAACGACTACATCGAGGAACTCATCGACGCGTTGCAGCTGGGCACGGTCGAGCGCTGGCGTGCCCGCTATCGCACCGCCGACGTGCTCATCGTCGACGGCGTCGAGGCCCTGGCCGGAAAGGAGCGCACGCAGGAGGAGTTCTTCCACCTCTTCAACGTCTTGCAGCAGGCGGGGCGCCAGCTCATCCTCACGCTCGATCGCCCGCCCGCAGAGATCCCGGGGTTGCAGTCGCGCCTGCGCTCGCGCTTCGAGGGAGGGCTGGTCGTGGAGATGGCGGCCGTCGACGGCGACGATCGATGGGGACGCACCACGCCAGTGCACGCCGGCGACGAAGCGGCCGCCCCGACGATCGACGCCGTGGTCGAGGCCGCGCTGTCGCCCGCGGGCGACGAGGAACGCGACGACCACCTTCCCGACTTCGACGCACTTGCGCGCGCCTCGCAGCCGCTGGATTCCTTCTTCCTCGACGCCGAGAAGGTCGTGGCCGAATGGCCGCTGGTTGACGGGCGCGTGCTCGAGGAGTGGCGCTGATGGCCATCCGGGGCTCACTCCGCGAAGCGTCGCTCCCCGACGTCCTGCAACTCCTCGCGATGGGGAAGAAGAGCGGCTGCCTCAGCGTCACGCATCGCAACGCCTTCGGCAACATCTATTTCGACCGCGGGCGCATCTCCTATGCGTCCATCGTCAACCGGCGCGACCGCCTGGGCGACATCCTCGTCAAGGACGGCCTCATCTCCCACGCCGACCTCGAGGCCGCCATCGCCGTGCAGGCGCTGTCGCCCGAGCGCAAGCTGGGCGAGATCCTCGTCGCGCAGCGCGTCCTCGCGCGCGAGGAGTTGCACCAGTACATCAAGCACCAGATCGAGGAGGCGGTCTACTTCCTCTTCACCTGGAACCAGGGGACCTTCTCGTTCGAGGCCGACATCCGCCCCGACGCGCAGGACATCCTCGTTTCCATCAACCCGGAGTCGCTCCTCCTCGAGGGGGCGCGCCGGGTCGACGAGTGGTCGCTGATCGAGAAGAAGATCCCGTCGTTCGACATCATCTTCTCCATCGATCGGCAGCACCTGCTCGACAGCAAGGTGGAGTTGACGCCGGAACAGGAGTCGCTCGTCCCCAGCATCGACGGGCAGCGCGACGTGGCCGCGCTCATCGACGAATCGGGGTTGGGGGAGTTCGAGGTGGGGAAGGCGCTCTACGGGCTCATCACCGCCGGCTTCATGCATCGCGTGGGGCGCACGCGCGCCCCGGAGCCGGTGAGCCAGGAGGCGCGCATCACGGAGCACCGCAACCTCGGCGTCGCCTTCTACAAGACGGGGATGCTCGACGAGGCGATGCGCGAGTTCCGGCGCGTCGCCGAGTTGCGCCCCGGCGACGAGCACGGCGAGTTCTACCTCGGCCTCCTCGCGCTGCGCCAGGGGCGCCTGGAGGAGGCGGTGCGCACGCTGCGCACCGCGGCTGCTCGCCCCGCCGCCAAGGGGGCCACGCACCTCAACCTTGCCTATGCGCTGGAGCGCTCCGGGCGACTGGACGAGGCCCGCCTCACCCTGGCGCGCGCCGAGCAGCTCCTCGGGAACGACCCCACGTTGCGCCTGGCGGGGGCCGTCCTGGCGCTGCGCCGCCACGACGTCGCCGCCGCCGACGAGGCGTTGCGTGATGCTGCCGCGCTTTGGGGAACGCGCAAGCGCCCCGCGGCATGGTTCCACTACGCCGGCCTGGTCGCCGCCATCCTCGGCGACCTCGATCGTGCGCTCACCGTCCTCGAGGAGGGCGTCACCGTCCACCCGCATTCCGCCGTTCTCCTCAACAACCTCGCCACCGTGCTGGAGCGCCGCGGGCGCCATGCCGAGGCGACCAGCGTCGCCGATCGCGGGCAGATCGAGGATGCGTCGCTGCCGCAACTGCACAAGAACGCCGGCGACCTGCACTACCGCGCCGGTCGCTACGACGACGCGCTCGATTGCTACATGCGCGCCGTGCGCGCCGCCCCCGACCTCGGCGGCGACGTCTGGCTCAAGCTCGGCAACATCCGGTTCCGCCGGCGCGAGCGCGAGGAGGCCATCCGCTGCTGGGAACGCTCGCTCGCGCTGGCCCCCGACAATCCCATGGCGCGCACCAACCTCGAGACCGCGCAGCGGCTCGCCTGACGCGTGACGATCGTGACCACTCCCGTCGCCGCTCCTGACATTCACGTGAATGTCGGCGAAGCCGCCGTGCTCCGCGAGCGCGGCGTGATGGCCAGCGTGGGACTGGGCTCATGCGTCGCCATCGTGCTGCACGATCGCGTGGCACGCGTGGGCGGGATGGCGCACGTGCTCCTTCCGCACGAGGCGCTGTCGCGAACGCCCGGGAAGCCGTCGCGCTTTGCCACCACCGCGGTGGGGCACCTGCTCACGCTGATGCGTGACCTCGCGCGCGCCGCCGAACCCGGCGCAACGGTCGATGCCGCCGAGGCGCGCATCGTGGGCGGCGCGTCGATGTTCGCCGCGCTGCTCAACGGTGGCGGCATCAACATGGGAGAGCGCAACGTGCACGCGACGCGCCGTGCGCTGGCCGCGGCCGGCATTCCCCTTGTTGCCGAAGATACCGGCGGCGATTTCGGGCGCAGCGTCTACTTCGATGTGGCCACCGGCGAGCTCCGCGTCACCTCGATTCGACATGGCGAACGCCTTCTCTAGCCGGCGCACGGTGCTCGTCGTCGACGACTCGCCGTTCATCCGGCAGGTCGTGCGCGACCTCATCGACAGCTCACCGGAGTTTGTCGTCATCGGGGAGGCAGGGGATGGCCACGCCGCTCTGGCCATGGTGCACGAGCGCCAGCCCGACCTGGTCACGCTCGACGTGCAGATGCCGGGGCTCGATGGCCTGGCGACGCTCGGCTATCTCATGAGCGAGGCGCCACGCCCGATCGTGATGCTCAGCGCCCTGGGCGACGGCGGCGAGACGACGATGCGCGCGCTCGAACTGGGAGCGGTGGACTTCGTGCGCAAGCCGGGGAGCGGCGATGTCCTCGACCTCGTCACCCTGCGCGAGCGACTGCTCGGTGCGCTCCGCACCGCGGTCTCGGCGCACTATCGCTCGGTCCCCGTGCTGGCGCGCGCGCGCTCGGCGGCGGGTGGGCGCGTGCGCACACCGCCGGCGCTGAGCGCGCTCCCCGTACGAGCGGCTACGCACGTCGTCATCATCGCCTCGTCCACCGGTGGGCCGCGCGCCCTGGCGGAGATCGTGCCCTCGCTCGCCATCGGTGACGCGGCCGTCGTCATCTGCCAGCACATGCCGCCCGGTTTCACGGAGAGCCTGGCCCGCCGCCTCGATGCCCTGGCGAGCGTTCCCGTCACCGAGGCGGTGGATGGGGAGCTGTTGGCCGCCGGGCGTGTCTACGTTGCACCTGGCGGCGTGCAGACGACGCTGCACCCCGGCCAGGGCACGTTGCGGCTGGCGGTGCGCCCCGGCCCCCCCGTCCACGGCGTCGTCCCCGCTGCCGATCCGCTCCTCCGCACGGCGGCGGAGCACCTTGGCCCCCGCGCCATCGCCGTGATCCTCACCGGCATGGGACACGATGGCGCGCGAGGCACGCGCCTCCTCCGCGAGGCCGGCGGCTTCGCCATCGTGCAGGACGAACAGACCTCCATCGTGTATGGCATGCCGCACGCGGCGCTCGCGCTGGCCGGCGCCGATAACATCGCACCGCTCGGCGAGGTCGCTGCCGCCATCGCGACCGGGCTGCAGCGCCGCGGGTGTGACGTGGAACGCATTCCGGCGAGCGCGCCGGGCCATGGTGACGTCGCACCGCGCTTGCGCGGCGATGCCGACACGAGGAAGGCGCGTGACGCGCGGCGCCCGGCAACGGTCAATTCCCAGGATGATGCCTGACGCCGCACTTTCGCCCAGTTCGCTCAGCGCCTTCGTGCGATTCCGCGACCGTGTGCGGGCGCGTACCGGGTCGGCGGAGCTGTTGGCGTTTCGCCTGGGGGATGAACGGTTCGCCTTCGACGTTCGCGCGCTCGACGAGGCCGTCGACCAGCCGCATGTCGAAATGACGCCGGTCAACGGCGCGGCGATCCTCGTTGGGCTCATGCGCCATGCCGACCGCTCGATTCCCGTCTTCGACACGGCACGAGTGCTCGGCGTGCGGCGCGACACCCTCGCGGCCGTCGACGCGCCATCGCAGGTGCTGGTGATGCGAAGCGGTGCGCGCCGTATCGCCCTGCTCGTCGATGCGATCGACGATGTGGTCACCCTCGAACTCACGACCATCCAGCCTCCCCCGTTCGATGCCGGCGATGAACTCCTCATCGGGGTGACATGGAATGGAGAGGACGGCGACCTGACCGCCATCCTCGATGCACGCGCGCTCATCGTGCATTGCCAGCAGCGCGCACCGGAGGTGGCGGGATGACCGCGCGCACGCGTTCCGCGTCGACGGCCGCAGGGGCGACGATACGCCTTGTCACCTTTGGTGTGAGTGACGCGTGGTATGCGGCCGACATCGCCTTCGTCGAGCGCGTCCTGCGCAGGGAAGGGGTGCATCCCGTTCCCAACATGCCCACGTGGATGGACGGCGTGCTGGAGCACCACGGGCGCTTCGTCCCCGTCATCGACCTCTGCCAGCGTTTCGCGCTCCCCGGTGCCGCGCCTTCCACTCCTGTCACGGCGCATGCCGCCACCGCGCACGCCGGCGACGCCCATCGGCACCCGGCCGCGGGCGGAACGCAGGGGCGACTCCTCCTCCTGTCGTCAGGCCAGGAGGTCGTGGCCGCCGCCGTGGACCGCGTCGTCGATGTGCGGGCGGTACAGCTGACGGACATTGCCCCGCCGCCGGCCCTCGTGCGCGGCGTCACCGGTGAGTTCATCACCGGCATGGTGCGGCGCGACCAACAGGTGGTCTACATCCTCGACATCGCGAAGCTCCTTTCGCCCGACGAGCATCGCGCGCTCGACGGATACCGGGTCGAACCCTCCGATCGAGCCCTCTCGCCGTCGTGATGCCTGACGAGTCCCTGGCCACCCTGCGCGCACACCATGAGTCGCTGCGCGTCGCACTCCTCGCCCCCGACGCCCCGGGGCGCCGCGACGCGCTCAAGGCTGAGATCATCGCGCTCTACAAATCCATCGAGCGCGAGATGGCGGACCTTGCCGCGCTCAAGGAAGACGTGAAGGGACTCGTGCAGCAGTGGAAGTCGCTCGACGAGGTACACGGACAGGCGGTGGCGGCCGTCGGCGCCGCGCCGGCTCCGCCGACCGAGACGATTCAACCGCCGGCGGCCGATGCTCCCACGCGCGCCGACCACCTCAACGCCTCCACCTACCTCGAGAAGGGGTGGAGCCTGATGTCGTTAGGCGATCATGCCGGCGCCGAGGCGGCCCTCACCCGCGCGCTGGAACTCGCCCCCAACGATCCGCACGGCGAGTCGCTGCTCGGGTGGGCGCAGATGCTCCAGGACAAGCACGACGACGCACTCCTCAACTTCCAGAAGGTCCTCATGCGCCAGCCGCAGAACTCGCTCGCGCGCATCAACGTGGGCTACATCTGCCTCAAGAAGAAGATCTTCGGCGAGGCGATCGAGCACCTGTCCAAGGCCATCCGGCTCGACAACGATCGCAAGGCCACGCTCTACGCCCACTACTACCTCGGCCTCCTCTACCTCGAGCGCGAGATGTACGAGGATGCGCAGAACTTCCTGCGAAAGGCGATCGCCCTCGGCCCAAACCTCATCGAGGCCTATTACGAACTGGGGCGCGCCATCTTCTTTGCCGGCGATCGCGACGGGGCGCTCGGCGCGTGGCGCGACGGCGCGCGCCAGAACAAGTTCAATCCATGGGGGAAGCGCTGCGCCGAGCTGTTGCAGCACGTGGAGGGTGGCGGCGTCCCGCCGCGCTCCGCGTAGTCCGTCGATTCGCCGGTCGCCCGGGGAGCCTTGGCCGGGGCGGCGGTAGCGGTTGGAGCGTCATGGCCGTCCTGATCGCCGTCGCGCTCGCCGTTTGTGCCCGGAGCGCGGCGACCCAATCGCCCCCCGATCGCCTCGAGCGCGGGCGTGTGACCGTCGAGTCCTACCCGCAGGACGCCGCCCTCGCCCGGTCGCTCCTGAACGAAGCCATCCGGTTCGACACCTTTCCCGGTCTCCCGCGCCCCCAGTCGCCCCTCCTCATCCAGGTGGCGCCGGACCGGGAGACGTTCCGGTCATGGATAGGCCCGGGGGCGCCGGAATGGGGGGCGGCGTTTGCCATCCCCGGCGAGCGGCGCATCATCCTGCAGGGGCGTTCCGCCCCGTCGGATGCCGGCGATCCGCTGCGGGCGCTGCGGCACGAGTTGGCGCACCTCGCCCTGCATGAATACCTGGGCGATCTGGCGCCGCGGTGGTTCGACGAGGGGTATGCGTCTTATGCGGCGGGCGAGTGGGACCGGGAGCAGGTGATCGCGACCAACGTGGCGCTCGCTTGGCGTGGCGTGCCGTCGCTCGAGGCGCTCGATTCGGGCTTCTTTGCCGGCCCGTCCCGCGCCGATGCGGCCTACGCGCTGGCGCACCGCGCCGTCGCGGAGTTGGCGGCGCTGGACCCGCAGCGCGGACTCACGCTCCTCCTTGAGTATTGGAAGGAGGAAGGGGCGTTCGAGCCGGCGCTGCGCCGCGCCTACGGGATGACGCAGGGGCAGTTCGAGCAGCGGTTCCGGGCGCAGACGCGACGGCGCTACGGCGTGCTGGCACTGGCCGCCGACGTCATGATCGCCTCGACCCTGGTGGTGTTCTTCGTCGGGCCGTTCTGGCTGATTCGCCGGCGCAGGGACAAGGCGCGGCTGGCGGCGATGCGCGTCGCCGACCAGGAGGCCGAGCGTCGCGAGCGGGAAAGCGCGCTGGAACTGCTCCTGCGCGACGCGGCGCCGACCTCGTCGGAGGGACCAACATTGAAGGACGATTAAGCGTAAGCGCCGCGTAGATATTCGCTTGACACTGGGACTTGGGCGTCCGTATCCTTCCGGCCTTATGGCACAACCCAGCCCGGCGCCGCGTTCGCGGCCACTTTTGTTTTGGGGCATTGCACTCGCGGCCATCGTTGCAGGATTTGTGGACCTGTGGCGCGGTGGCGAGACGATCGCTCCGATTCTCCTGGTGATCGGCTACTGCGTCCTGGTGCCGATCGCAATCCTCAAGTAACGCGCACACCCGTCGGCGGGCGAATAGCTCAGTTGGTTAGAGCGCCTGCCTTACACGCAGGATGTCGGGGGTTCGAGTCCCTCTTCGCCCATTTCTGCAGGTATCCACGGACCCTGGTTTTCGGGGTGGTGTAGGCAATGAATAACCCCTTGGAGGACATGAGAGTGTCGGCTCGGCAGCGCCACGGTCGCTTCGTTGCGGCTATCCTGGTTGGATTGGCGATTCAGGGCTCCGTTTCGGAGCTCGGCGCCCAGCAGCAGACGTTGCAGCGCGGCCAGACCCCTGGCCCGCGCTTCATGGTCCCCGTACTTCGGAGCAATGAACGCGCGCTGGGGGCGCAGATCGCCGACCAGCTCCGCGAGCGCATGGGGGGCGACTTCATGATGCGCACCCTGTGGATCATCCCGAAGTCGGACATCGAAAACGCGCTCGAGCAGTCCGGCTATTCCAAGACGGAACCGCTCAACGCCAACGACGCGAAGCAGCTCGCGAACCTCATTCGCGCCGAAGAGTACGTCGAAGGAACGGTCAACAAGACGGGCGCCGGCTACGAGTTCGAGGGCTACCTCCTCCTCGTGCGCGGTGACGGCATGGTCCAGCCGCTCCCCAAGGTCGCGGGCGCCAAGCTTGGCGACATCGCCAAGGGCGTCTCGGGCGCCATCGACGATGCCCGCAAGCCGCTCGACGAGATCAAGAAGTGCACGCTCGACGCGCGGCAGTCCAAGTGGAACGACGCCATCACATCGGCCCAGAAGGGGATGAAGGACTACCCCAACTCGGTCATGGCCCGCGTCTGCCTCCTCGAGATCGCCAACTCGCAGAAGTGGGGCGCCGACTCGATCATCAAGTTCTCCGAGGACATCATCCGCCTGCATCCGCAGAACAAGCGCGCCCTCGCGCTCGTCTCGGATGCGTACGGTGAGAAGAAGATGGATGAGCAGCAGATCAAGACGCTCACCACGCTCCTCGCGCTCGACCCGACCAACGCCCGCCTCACCGAGACGGTCGTCAACATCATCGCCGCCAGCGGCAAGCCCGAAGTTGCCCGTCCCATCATCGACGAGGCGGTGAAGCAGAACCCGGGCGACCCCTCGCTCATCCGGCTCCAGTGGCGCATCTACCTCGCGCTCAAGGAGTACAAGCAGGCCGTCGCGATCGGTGAGGAGATGGTCAAGGCCGACACCGCCGTTGCCGACACGAACTTCTTCACGCGTCTCGCGTCGGCGTACCTCCTGTCGGGCGATACCGCCAAGGCGGCCGAAGCGGCCGGGCGCGGGACCGCGAAGTTCGCCAACAACGCCGGGCTCTGGATGCTGCAGGGACAGCTGGCGCGTCAGGCGGGGCAGGGGTCGCAGTCGCTCATTGCCCTTCGCAAGGCGGTCGCAATCGATCCCAAGATCGCCGGTGCGAACCTGATGATTGCCCAGGCCTTCGCCGACATGAACCTGCCGGACTCGATGGTCATGGCGCTCAAGGCCGCTGAGGCCGCGGGCGATTCCAAGGAGACCATCGGCGGCATGGCGCTTTCGCAGGGCAACAAGATGTACAAGGTATGGAACGCGCAGAATCCGAAGGTCCCGGAGGCTGCGGCGCCTATCCTCGACATTCTCGCCTACTCCGACAAGGTGGCGCCGTCGCCCACGTCCAAGTTCCTCCAGGGCGTCATCAACCTGCTGCTGGGGCAGACGTATCTGACCAACAACGCGCAGGCCAAGAGCTGCGAAGTCGCCAACAAGGCGGCCGACGCGCTGACCAACGCCAACATGCTCATCCCGGCGGGGGCGAAGGCCTTCCCCGATCAGGCGGGACAACTCATGCAGGCGCTGCAGCAGTTCACGCCGTACGCCGACAACCAGAAGAAGACGCTCTGCAAGTAGAGCTGCGTTGAGCGTCGGCACAGGGTGCCGGCACCGATGTCCGAGACGCCCGCTACCGATCCGGTGGCGGGCGTCGCTCGTTTGCGTCGGGACGGCGAGCAAGGGGGCGAGCAATCAACTGGAGCGCCTTCGCGACGTGTCGCGAAGCAATGCACGCGATGTGCATAACTCCGTTAGACACAAGCACTTGACGCACCGTTCAAGGCTCGGCTAGTATGACGCGTCCTTCAATCGGCCGCATGACCTGGGAGAGCGCCTACCATGCGCCGGTCCTCGCGCGCGAGGTGGCTGAGTTGTTAGGCAACGCACGGCATGTCCTCGACGGTACGCTCGGAGGCGGCGGCCATGCGTTGGCCCTGCTCGAGCGCGGCGCGCACGTGACCGGCATCGACCGCGACCCGGAAGCCGTCCGGGAGGCTCGGTCTCGCCTGTCGCGCTTTGTGGGCGCCGGGACGTTCGAGGCGTATCAGGCCAACTACGCCGATCTCGAGTCGATCACCGCGCTCAGCGCTTCCCGCTTCGATGGGATCCTGCTCGACCTGGGCGTGTCGTCGCACCAGTTGGACGATGAGCGGCGCGGCTTCACCTTTCGCCCGGGAGCGACGTTGGACATGCGCATGGGCGAAGACGCGACGCACACCGCCGCCGACTTTCTCAACACCGCGCCCGAGAGCGAACTGGCGTGGGTCTTTCGCGAATATGGCGACGAGCGCCGTGCGCCGCGCCTGGCGCGCGAGGTCGCGCGTCGGCGCGCCAACCGTCCCTTTGAGACGTCGGACGACTTCGTGGGTGCCATTCGCGGCGCCCTCGGCGCAACCTCGGGGCCGGCCGACTTCGCGCGCCTCTTCCAGGCCGTGCGCATCGCCATCAACGATGAACTCGCCGGGCTGGAGCGCGCGCTCCCGCTGTTGCGCGAACATCTTGCCCCTGGCGGCGTACTCGCCGTCATCGCCTACCACTCGGGCGAGGACCGCCTGGTGAAGCACGCCTTCCGCGAGTGGAGCACCGCCTGCACCTGCCCGCCGCGGCAGCCGGTGTGCACCTGCCGGGGTGTGGCGATGGGCACCCTGCTCACGCGTCGCGCTATCACGGCGTCGGACGATGAGATCGCGTCCAACGCGCGCGCGCGCAGCGCACGCCTTCGCGCCTTCCAGCGCAGCACGGAGTCGGCATGGCCAAGCGCCGCGTAGCCCGCCGGGGTCGCGTGCAAGTCGCCATCGCGCTCTCCGCCTTCGTTCTCGTGATGGTGGGGGTGGTCTGGCGACGCACACTGGGCTACGGGAAGGCGCTCGAGATGCGGCAGATGGAGGGGCGCGTGAAGGAACTCGAGGCCGATCGCGCCAAGCTGGTGAACGACATTCGCAGCGGCAGTTCGATCGCGCGGCTGGCGCCCATCGCCGAGGCGCGTCTCGGGCTGCGCATCGCCAGCGACTCCCAGACCATCCACCTTCCCATGCCCGCGCCGCGGGAGCGGAACTGACGCATGCAGGTCCCGACCCGCCTTCGCATCGTGCACGGCGTCCTCGCCGTCTTCGCCGTGGCGCTGGTGGCGCGTGCGGCGCAGGTGCAACTCTTCGAGCACGACAAGTGGGCGCAGCGCGCGGAGAGCCAGCACACCGCCGAGGCGTCGCTTCCCGCCCCGCGCGGCGAGATCGAGGATGCCACCGGGACCACGCTCGCCCGCAGCCGCGAGTTGGTCTCGCTCAGCTTTGCGCTCGACGTGATGAAGGATCGCAAGGGGCTGTATCGCTCCCTTGTGAAGCTTGGCGTCTCGCCGGCCAAGGCGCGCCCCGTGCTGGACAAGCAGCGCAAGTGGTACGACCTGCGCGAGCGTTTCCTGCCGTCGACGGTCAGCGCGCTGGTGAAGGTGCCCGGCGTCCGTTCGGCCGCCGCGGGAGAGCGCGTCTACGTCGTGTCCGACGGGTCGCGCCAGCTGCTGGGGCGCTACGACGCGGCTACCAACAAGGGGGAAGGGCTGGAGCAACTCCTCGACTCGCTCCTGCGCGGCCAGCCGGGAACCGCGCGCACGCTGCGCGCCGCCAACGGACGTCGTTTCAACACTCCCGACCTGCTGAGCGAACCGCCGCGCCCCGGGCACACGGTGCGCCTGACGATCAACCAGGTCCTGCAGGACATCTGCGACCAGGCCATCGCCGACGCCACGCGCCGCCTCGATGCCGACGGTGGCGACATCGTCATCCTCGACCCGCATTCCGGTGAGCTGCGCTGCCTGACGAGCTTTCGTCGCGGTCAGCGCGTCTTCTCCCCGCTCACGATCGTCGAGCCGTTCGAGCCCGGCTCCACGCTCAAGCCGTTTCTGGTAGGGAAGCTGGTGCAGACGGGAAAGGCATCACCGGGCGAAATGATCAACACGCGCAATGGCGTGTGGGAAGTGGACGGACGCCGGATCACCGACGTCCACAAGGCGAAGGCGATGAGTGTCGCCGACGTCATCCGGCACTCGTCCAACGTCGGGATTGCGACGCTGAGCGAGCGGCTCACGGACGGGGAGTTGTACACGCTGTATCGCGACCTGGGCTTCGGGACGCCGACCGGGATCTCGTTCCCGCGCGAGGCTGGCGGGACGCTGACGGAGCCGCGGCGGTGGACGAATCCCACGCACCACTCGCTGGCCATTGGCTACGAAGTGAGCGTGACGGCGTTGCAGCTGGCGCTGGCCTACGGCGCCATTGCCAATGGCGGCGAGCTCATGGCGCCGGCGCTCGTCAAGGAGATCCGTGACGCCGACGGCAAGGTCGTCTACACGCACCAGCCGCGGCACCTGCGGCGCGTCTACTCCGAGAAGACCACGCGCACCGTGATGGCGATGCTGGAGAGCGTCGTCGACAGCGGGACGGCGCAGGACGCGTCGCTGGCGACGTTCGACCTGGCGGGAAAGTCGGGCACGGCGCGCCGCACCGTTGGCGGGCGATACGGGCGCGGGGGCGTCCAGACCTACACGTCGTCGTTTGTCGGGCTCTTTCCGGCCCGCAAGCCGCAATACGTCGTGCTCGTCAAGCTGGACAACCCCCGCGGGACGTACTACGGCGGCAAGACGGCCGCCCCGGTCACCAAGGCGGTGATCACCGCCGCCCTCGCCGCGCGCAATGCGTCGCTGGACTGGGGGAACTTCACCCAGCGTCGCCCCTCGTACGTGGCGCCGCAGCAGCTGGCGGAGGACGCGCCCGCCGCCGCTGACGCGTCCCCCGCGCGCCAGGTGGCGGCCGGCGCGGTCGCCGCCGACTCGTCAGCCGCAACAGCCGCCCCGCTCCCGGTCGTCCCGCTCGTGGACACCACCCCCGAACCCGAACTCCGGGCGCCGACGCGCTTCGACATCTCGCGACCGCTCAAGGAGCAGGTCCGGCCCACGCGCGTCGTCTCGATCCCCGACGTGCGGGGGCTCCCGTTGCGCGTGGCGGTGCGCGAACTGCACCGCGCCGGCTTTCGCGTGCAGCTGACGGGTGGGAGCGGGAGCGTGACCGCCCCCCCACCCGGGGCCCCGGCGCGCACCGGATCCCTCGTCCGGCTCGCCCGCCCGTGAACGACATGGCACGGTCGACCGCCGCGACGCCAACGGTCGCACCGCCAACGGTCGCGCCGGACTCGGGCGTTGCCGTGGACGCGATCGTGCGCGCGCTGCGCGAGGGGGGCGAGTTGGTCGACGTGGTCGGGGAGCTGCCACCCTCCATCTCAGGCATCACCGACGATTCGCGCGCCGTCACGGCCGGCGCACTCTTCGTCGCCGTACGGGGGAGCGCGCGCGACGGGCACGACTTCCTCGACGGCGCCAGCGCCGCCGGTGCCGCCGTTGCCATCGTGGAGGATGCATCGCGCACCGCGCTGCCGCGACTCGTGGTGCGCGACGCTCGTCGCGGCGCCGCCATCGCCGCCGCCGCCTTCCACCACGACCCCTGCCGATCGCTGTCGATCGTTGGAGTGACGGGCACGAGCGGCAAGACGACCACGGTCTCGATGCTGCGCCACCTCCTCGACGCGCCCGAGGCGCCGGCGGCCTCCATCGGGACGCTCGGCGTCCTGGTCGGGAGCGAGGGAACTGCCTTCCCCGGCGGGAGCGGGCTCACGACGCCGGGACCCGTCGAGTTCCAGCGCGTCCTTCGCGCATTGGTCGACGCCGGCGTGCGTCGCGTGGCGATGGAGGTCTCGTCGCACGCCCTGGACCAGCGCCGCGTGGAAGGCGTCCCGTTCGATGCAGCCGTCTTCACCAACCTCAGTCGCGACCACCTCGACTATCACGGGACGCCCGAGGCGTACTTCGAGGCCAAGGCGCGCCTCGTCACGCAGCTGGCGCCGGGTGGCGCGGCCGTCGTCAATGACGACGTGGAGACCTGGCGCGCCCTCCCGGTGGCGCCGCGACTCGTTCGCTACGGGCTGCATTCCGTCTTTGCCGAGGTGCGGGCCAACGACGTCGCTGTCGGCCCGGGTGGAAGTGAGTGGACGCTGGCCACCCCCGACGGCAGCGCCGAGGTGCGGCTCCCGCTCATCGGGGACTTCAACGTGTCGAACGCGTTAGGCGCGGCGGCCGCCGCCTGGGCGCTGGGGCTCCCGGTGGAGCAGGTCGCCGAGCGGCTCTCGACGCTGCCGCAGGTGCCGGGACGCCTCGAGCGCGTGCTCGACGCGCCAGCCGTCCTGCGCGACTACGCCCACAAGCCCGACGCGCTGGAGCGCGCGCTGGCCGCGGTTCGCCCGTTCACCGCAGGACGCCTCATCGTCGTCTTCGGTTGCGGCGGCGACCGCGATCGAGGCAAGCGCCCGATCATGGGCGAGATCGCTGAGCGACTCGCCGACGTCGTCATCCTCACGAGCGACAATCCGCGCACCGAGGATCCGGAGCGCATCCTGGACGAGATCGAGCTCGGCATGCACCGCCCGCATGAACGCATCGAGGACCGCCGCATGGCAATCGCGCGGGCGCTGACCCTCGCCACGGCAGGCGACGTGGTGATGCTCGCCGGCAAGGGACACGAGACCTATCAGCTTCGCGGGACCACATACCATCCCTTCGACGAGAAGGCGATCGTGCGCGAACTCGCGGGCCACGCGCGCGGAGCCTCGGAGGGTGACCGATGAGCTTCTGGACGCTCGACCGCCTGACGCAGGCGCTGGGCGCGCAGCTCCGCGGCGCGCGCCCGGAAGGGCACGTGGCGCTGGGGCGCGTGGTGACCGACACGCGCATCGTTGCGGCTGGCGACGTCTTCGTGGCGCTCATCGGCGAGCGCTTCGACGGGCACGACTTCCTGGCTGAGGCGGTTCAACGCGGTTCGGTGGCCGTCGTGGTCGCCGATGCGCGGCGTGCGGTGGAGCTGAACGTGCCGGTGTTCGTGGTCGACGACACCACGCGCGCCCTGGGCGCGTTAGGCAGGTATCGCCGGCGCGCCTGGGGCGGGCCGGTGGTGGCGGTGGCGGGTTCCAACGGAAAGACGAGCACCAAGGAGCTGGTCGCCGCCGCACTCTCCAGCGCCTTTGATGTCCACGCCACGCGCGGGAACCTCAACAACCAGGTCGGGGTCCCGCTCACCCTGCTCGCCATTCCGGACGATGCCGGGATTGCCGTGGTCGAGGTCGGAACCAACCATCCGGGCGAGGTGGCCGCACTGCGCGCGATCGTGGAGCCGGATCTCGCGGTGGTGACCTCGATCGGCGAGGAGCACCTCGAGGGGCTGGGCGACATGGACGGCGTGCTGCGTGAGGAGTGCGCGATCTTCGTCGACGTCCCCATCGCCATCACGCCGGCCTCGCAGCCGGAGGTGGCGCGTGAGGCGCGCCTGCGCGCGCAGCGCGTGATAGCCGCCGGCACCGAGGGGGGCGACCTGCACCCCGATCGTTGGGGGGTGGGCGCGGATGGGCGCGGCTGGGCGGAGCTGGGGGACGTACGGTTGCAGCTGCCGATGCTCGGCGCGCACAACGTGCGCAATGCGATGCTGGCGCTCGCGGTCGCGCGCGCCTGCGGCGTCGACCTCGCGGCCGCCGCGCAGTCCATCGCCGCCATGCCCCAGCTCAGCATGCGCAGCACGTTGGAGTCGGTGGGCACGCTCACGCTGCTCAACGACGCCTACAACGCCAATCCGGCGTCGGCGCGCGAGGCGCTCGCGATGCTCGACGCCATCGGGGGGGAGCGACCGCGCGTCGCGGTGCTCGGCTCGATGCTGGAGCTCGGGCTCCACGCGCGCGAGCTGCACCGCGAGATCGCCGCACGCGCCCTCGCGTCGAAGGCCGAGGTCATCGCCGGCGTGGGCGACTTTGCCGACGCCTTGCAGTCGCTCGCCGCCAACGATCCCCGCGTGATCGTCGCCGCCGACGCCGAGTCGCTCTGGCCGCTGCTCGCGCCACGCCTCCCGATGGATGCCGTCGTCCTGCTCAAGGGCTCGCGCGGCACGCGCCTGGAGCGACTCGTTCCGCACCTCCGCCACTTTGCCGGCCTCCCCGCCGCCGACCCCTCACCCACTCACTGACCCGCGCCTCGTCTTCTCGTCTTCCCGTCTACCCGTCTTCTCCCCCAAGCGAGTGCTGCACTTCCTTCTTAGTCGCTTCGTCCCGGATTTCCCGCCGCTCCGGCTCATCAACTACATCTCGGTGCGCGCCGCGGCTGCGGCCGTCACCGCGTTGCTGCTGTCGTTCCTGATCGGCCCCCTCATCGTGCGCCGCCTGCAGGCCATGAGCATACGCCAGGTGGTGCGCGAAGGGACGCCGGATTCGCACCAGCACAAGGGGACGACGCCGACGATGGGGGGCTTGATCCTCCTGGCCTGCTCGATCATTCCCACGCTGCTCTGGACGCGTCTCGACAACCGGTACGTCCTGCTGGCACTTCTCGTGACCGTCTGGATGGGCGGCATCGGCTTTCTGGACGACTACCTCAAGCTCCGGCAAAAGCGGGAAGGGAAGAAGAACGAGGGGCTGGTGGAGCGCTACAAGCTGGCGGGGCAAGTCTCGATCGGGCTCCTCTTCGGCTTCATCCTCTGGAAGTTCCCGGTATCGACGCTCCCCGGGGCGTCGACCACGCTCCCGTTCCTCAAGTACGTGCTCATCGTCCCGGCGACGGCGGGACTCGCCTGGCTCTACGTTCCGTTCACGACCTTCATCCTCACCGGCGTCAGCAACTCGGTGAACCTCACCGATGGCCTCGACGGGCTGGCGGCGGGGCTGAGCGCGATTGCCCTCGTCACCTTTGCGCTGTTTGCGTACGTCATGGGGCGCATCGACGCCAGCGCCTACCTGCAGCTCTTCTACCTGCGCGGTGCCGGCGAACTCACCGTGTATTGCATGGCGCTGGTTGGGGCATGCATCGGATTCCTCTGGTACAACACGTATCCGGCGCAGGTCTTCATGGGCGACACGGGGTCGCTCGCCCTGGGCGGTGCGATCGGTGCGATCGCCATCCTCCTCAAGAGCGAGTTCCTCCTGCTCTTCATCGGTGGGGTCTTCGCGACCGAGACCGCCTCGGTGATCGTGCAGCGCACCGTCTTCAAGTATCGCAAGCGCCGATATGGGCTCGAGTACGCCCAGCAGCACCGTGTCTTCCTGCGGGCTCCGCTGCACCATCACTTCGAGTTGAAGGGATGGAAGGAGACGCAGGTCGTCGTCCGCTTCTGGATCCTCGGGATCCTGTGTGCCTTCGTGGCCCTCACCACCCTGAAGCTGCGATGATCCCTGCATACGACTGGTCCCGCGGCGAGGTTGCCGTCGTGGGCCTCGGGCGAAGTGGCTCCTCGGCAACGCTCCTGTTGCGCCGCCTTGGCGCGCAGGTCTACGCATCGGATGCCGGCACGGCCCCCGCCGTGGCCGTCTCGCGCGAATCGCTGCTGGCCGTCGGGGCGTCGGTCGACGTGGGGCGGCACGACCTGCCGCGCATCGCGCGGGCGTCGCTCGTGATTGCCAGCCCGGGCGTCCCGCCGACGGCGCCTCCGCTCGTCGCGGCGCGCTCGGCCGGCGTCCCGATCATCAGCGAGGTCGAACTCGCCCTCGCGGCCATGCCGGGGCTGCGCTACGTGGCGGTGACGGGGACCAACGGCAAGAGCACCGTGACCGCCCTCGTCGCGCACCTGCTGCGCAGCGTTGGAGTGAGCGTGGAGGCGGCGGGAAACATCGGCACACCGCTGAGCGAGGTGGCGCTGCGGGCGGCGCCGCCGGCGTGGGTCGCGCTCGAGGTCTCGTCGTTCCAGCTGCACGACACACCGTCCATCAACCCGACGGTCGGCGTTCTCACGAACCTCTCGCCCGATCACCTGGACCGCTACGACTCGGTCGAGGCGTACTATGCCGACAAGGCGCTCCTCTTCCGGCATGCGCACGCGGACTCCAACTGGGTGGTGAACGCCGACGATCCCGCCGCGGTGGCCATGGCGCGCGGGATCGAGGGGAAGCACTTCCGGTTCTCGGCATTTGGTCGGTTGTGCGATGCCTTCCTGGGCGGGAAGGGGAAGCACCAACTCATCGTGGACGACGAGATCCTGATGACGCGCGACCAGCTCCCCCTCCTCGGCAGCCACAACGTGGCCAATGCGCTGGCGGCGGTGATGGCCGTCATGGCCACCGATCCCGCGCACGAGAGCTTCGATGACCGCGCGCGCATGGTGGCGGCGCTCGAGTCGTTCCGGGCCCTTCCGCATCGCCTCGAGCCCGTCGCGGACCGGGAGGGCGTTCTCTGGATCAACGACTCCAAGGCGACCAACGTCGCCTCGGCGCTGGTCGCCATCGAGAGCATGCAGCGTCCCACGATCCTCCTGCTGGGCGGACGGCACAAGGGAGAGGCCTACACTTCGCTGCTGGACGCCATCGCGCGGCATTGCCGCATGGTGCTCGCGTTCGGTGAGGCCGCACCCATCATCGAGGGCGACCTCGCGGGACGCGCCGCGGTGCAGCGCGTCGACGGCTCCTTTGCGAACGTCATGGCGCGCGCGCACGAACTCGCCCGCAGCGGCGATGCTGTCCTGCTCGCGCCGGCCTGCTCGTCGTTCGACATGTTCCGCAACTACGAAGAGCGTGGCCGCGCCTTCGCGGCGGCCGCGCGAGGAGAGGGGTGATGCACGACCCCATGCGCGTGCGCGAGCGCTGGACGATGGGGCCCGAAGCGCGTGCCCTCGTCCTGGTCACCGCTGTCCTCACCGCCTTCGGCCTCGCCACGCTCTACAGCGCGAGTGCATTCGTGGCCATGCAGGCCGACCACGACTCGACGTACTACTTTCTCAAGCAGCTGGCGGGCGTTGCGGCCGGGATGCTGGCCTTTGCCCTCGCCGCCAAGTTCGATGCGGAGAAGCTGGAGAAGTACGCCTGGCCGGCGATGATCGCCACGATCGTCCTGATGCTCATCACGGTGCTCCCCTTCACGAGGGCCATCGCCCCCCCCATCAACGGGTCGCGCCGCTTCATCCTCGGCGCCTCGTTGCAGCCGTCGGAGTTCGGCAAGCTGGCGGTCGTGGTGTGGACCAGCATGCTCGTGCTCAAGAAGGGCGACCAGATGCGCCGCCTCACCAAGGGGCTCCTCCCTTTCCTGGTGGTCGTCGGCGTCCTCGACCTCCTGGCCTTCTTCCAGCCCGACCTCTCGGTGGCGATGATGTTCACCCTCATGATGGGGATCATCCTCTTCGCCGCCGAGGTGCGCATCGGGCACTTCATCCTCCTCGGGATGCTCGCCGCGCCGCTCCTCTGGCACGAGATCGAGAAGCGCCAGTACGCCATGTCGCGCCTCCTGTCGTTCATGGGATCGGGCGACGCCCCCGAGGCGATCAACTTCCAGTTGCGCCAGTCGCTCATCGCCGTCGGGTCCGGCGGGATCGTGGGGAAGGGGTTCGGGCAGGGATTGCAGCAGTACGGCTGGGTCCCGTTCGGCTACAACGACTTCATCGCCAGCAACATCGGCGAGGAGTGGGGATTCATCGGCATCACCTTCATCACGCTGGCCTTCGCGCTGTACGCCTGGCTCGGCTTCCGCATCGCGCGCCAGGCGCGGTCGCGCTTCTTGCAGCTGGTGGCCATCGGCCTCACCTGCACGACGGCCATCACCGCGTACCTGCACATCGGCGTCGTCATCGGGCTTCTCCCCACCACCGGACTCACGCTGCCGTTTGTCTCGTTCGGGAGATCGAACCTGCTGCTCAGCTTCGTCCTCACGGGGATCCTGGTGAACATCGGGAGCGCGCGCGAGAAGGTGTACGGGGCGGCGGCCACCGCCCCCGTCTGAGCGCGGGGCATCGTCAGGCGTGCGCGTTCTCTTCACGGGCGGCGGAACCGGCGGGCACCTGTATCCCGCGCTGGCCATCGCGCGCGCCCTGGTGCGCGTGCGCCCCGACGTGCAGCCGCACTTTGTCGGGGCCACGCGTGGCATCGAGCGCGTGATCCTCCCCGACGCCGGTTTCCCGTACACGCTGCTCGATCTCCACCCGCTGTATCGTTCCGCCCCCTGGCACAACTGGAAGACGGCGCGCGGACTGCTGCAGGGGTGGCAACGCCTCGCGGCGCTGTCGCGCGAGGGCGCACCGCGCCTCGTGGTCGCCACGGGCGGCTATGCGGCGTCGGGTGCGCTCGCCTTTGCCGCGTGGCGTCGCATCCCGTTCGTGGTGCAGGAACAGAATTCGTTCCCGGGACGGACGGTTGCCCTCTTCTCCCGGTGGGCGCGCGAACTCTACCTCGGCTTTCCCGAGGCAGCCGATCGCTTGCCGCCAGCTGCACGATCGCGTGCCATCGACACCGGCAACCCCATCGAGCCCCCCCCCGCGCTTCCCCCCGATCGCGCGGCGCAACGTCGCGCGTGGGGCTTCGGTGACGACGTGCGCCTCGTGGTGCTCGCCTTCGGCGGGAGCCAGGGCTCGGCCGCGCTCAATGCGCTGGTGGACGGATGGCTCGCGCTCGGCCTCCCTCCCGGCGTCGGGCTCATCTGGGGAACCGGGCGCGACCACATTCACCGCTACGAGGCACGCGCCAGTGCGCGCGTCGTCGTGCGCCCGTACCTCTCGCCGATCGCCGACGCATATGCGTGCGCCGACCTCGCCATTGCGCGCGCCGGTGCGATGACCACGGCGGAACTGTGCGCATGGGGGATCCCCATGTTCCTCGTGCCGCTCCCCACGGCTGCCGCCGATCACCAAACGGCGAATGCGCGCGCCCTCGCCGACGCGGGGGCCGCGCGCTGGGTGGCCCAGCGCGATGCCACGAGCGATGCGCTGGCGCAGGTGGTGAACGAGGCGGCCAGCGATGATGCGTGGCGGGCACGCTGGTCGCTCGCGGCGCGCGCGCGCGGCCGCCCGGATGCGGCGGCGCACATCGCGACGAGGATCGCGGCGTTGCTGCCGCCGGTGGGTTCCTGATGTCGTCGCCGATGCGCGAGGCGCGCGCCGCACTGGCTTGCCTTCCCGAATCCCTTTTCGCACCGTCGCACTAGATTGCGCCTCATGCCCCTCCTCGACACGACCGATCCCCGGCCGGTGCACTTCGTCGGCGTCGCTGGCGCGGGGATGAGCGCGCTCGCCGAGTTGTTCGTTAGGCGCGGCGTGCCGGTCACGGGGTGCGATGCGCACCTCGAGGATGGCGCCAGCCTGGCGAGGCTCGGCATTGCGTTGCGGGAGGGGCACGACCCCGCGCACGTGGCCGGGGCACGCGCGCTGGTGGTCACCTCGGCGATGCGTCGAGACCACCCCGAACTCGAGGCGGCGCGCGCCAGCGGGATGCCCATCGTCAGGCGCGCCGAGGCGCTGGGCGAGGCGGTGAGTGGCGGAACGCTCGTGGGAATCGCCGGGACGCATGGCAAGACCACCACGACCGTGATGACCACCGAGGCGCTCGCCGCGGCCGGATTGCACCCGACGGGCGTGGCGGGCGGTCGGGTGGGGGAGTGGGGCGGGAACCTGCGCTACGACGGCGACCGCCTCTTCGTCGTGGAGAGCGATGAGTATGATCGCTCCTTCCTCGCCTTGTCGCCTGCGGTTGCCGTGGTCACCAACATCGAGGCCGATCACCTCGACATCTACCGCGACCTCGACGACATCCGCGGCGCCTTCGAGCAGTTTGTCGCCCCGGCGCACACCATCGTCCTCTGCGCCGACGATGCCGGGGCCTCGTCGCTCGCTGCCCGCGGCGGGGCGGAATGCCTGCGCTACGGGACGGCATCGCCAGATGCCCGTCTCGTCGGGGTGCCGCGCCCCCTGGAGGATGGGCGCACCATGGTCGCCGTGACCTTCGATGGCGAGGGCATCGGCGACGTCACGCTCGCCGTGCCCGGGGTCCACAACGTGCGCAACGCACTCGCCGCGATCGGGAGCGGCTTGGCGTTAGGCGCGACGCTCGAGGCGATGCGTCCCGGGCTGGAGCGCTTTCGCGGTGTGGAGCGCCGCTTCCAGCGCCTGGGGACGGCGAGCGGCGTGGCGGTGGTCGACGACTATGCCCACCACCCCACCGAGGTCGCGGCTACCATTGCCGCGGCGCGCGCCGCCTTTCCGGGGCGGCGACTCGTCGTGGCCTTCCAGCCGCATCTGTACTCGCGCACGCGCGACTTCGCCGCGCGATTTGCCGAGGCGCTGGCCGCCGCCGATGCGTGCGCACTGCTGTCGCTGTATCCCTCGCGCGAACACCCCATCCCCGGCGTCTCCTCCGCCCTCATTGGCGACGTCATGGCGGCCGCCGGTCATGCCCCGGTGTGGAATGGCGATCGCGCCGATGCCGCACGGGCGCTCGCGGTTTTCGTGCGCGAGGGAGACGTGGTCGTCACGATGGGAGCGGGCGATGTCACGCGGGTCGGCCCTGAACTACTGCACCGCCTCGCGGCGGGGAGCGCAGCGTGAGCCGCGCGGCATCCCCTGCGCCCGCTCCCCCCGTGCCGGTCACGGGCTCCGGCGCCCCCCAAGCGCCGCGCCGCCGCAAGTGGGGGTGGTACATCGTCGCGCTCCTGCTCGTGGCGGCAGCGATCGCCGCGACGCCGTGGTGGGGACGAGATCTTGCCTTCTTTAGGGTCCAGCAGGTCGAGGTTCGCGGGACCCGGTTCGCGAGGCCCTCCGACATCGCCGCGCGCCTCCACATCGATACGACCTTCTCCATCTGGAACAAGTTCGACTCGCTCGAGGCGCGAGCCGCCTCGCATCCGCAGGTGCGAAGCGCGCGCGTCACGCGACGCCTCCCCAGCACGCTCGTCGTCACGATCGACGAGAACCTCCCCATTGCGCTGGTGCCGGCCGCGTCCGGGTTCAAGGCGTACGACGAGGGGGGGCGCGTCCTCCCGCTCGACCCCGCACGATGGGGCGTCGACCTCCCGATCGTGCCGCGTGTCGACACCGCGCTCTTCCGCCTGCTGGGCGACCTCAAGGCAGAGATGCCCGAGTACTACGGGCGGGTGAGCGAGGCACGCCGTGTGGGAAAGGACGAAGTCATCCTCCAACTCGTCGACATCCCGGTGCGCGCCATGCTGAACCTGCGCGCCGAGCGCCTTCTGCAGCTATCTTCCGTCGAGGCCGATCTCGCCAAGCGCCGACTCAAGGCGGTCGAGCTCGACCTGCGCTACAAGGACCTCGTCATCGCCCGACTCCCATGAATGTGGAACGACTGGTCGCTGGACTCGACATCGGGTCCGCCAAGACCACGGCCATCATCGCCGAGGTCGTTGGCGACCTCCCGCGTCACCCCGGCATCAAGATCCTTGGCGTGGGGCAGTCGCGCACCACGGGGCTGCGTCGCGGCGTCGTGGCCGACATCGAGGAGACGACGCAGTCCATCCGCAAGGCGGTGAGCGACGCGGAGCAGATGGCCGGCGTGAAGGTCGACGCGTGCTTCGTGGGGATTGCCGGTGAGCACGTGAAGGCGATGATCTCCAAGGGAATCGTCGCCGTCAGCAGCGACGAGATCACCCGCGGCGACGTCGAGCGTGCCAACGCGGTGGCGAGAGCGCAGGCCATTCCCCCCGAGCGCGAACTCCTCCACGCCATTCCCCAGGAATACACGGTCGACAAGAACGAGGGGATTCGCGACCCCCTCGGCATGGTCGGGACGCGCCTCGAGACCGAGATGTACCTGGTCACCATCGGGAGCTCACCGTCGCTCAACTTGCGCAAGGCGGTGGAACGCGCGGGGTACAAGCCGTTGCAGCTGGTGCTCGAGCCGCTGGCGAGCGCGCTGGCCGTGCTCACCGAGGACGAGAAGGAACTGGGCGTCGCGCTCATCGAGATGGGCGCCGGCACGAGCGACATCGCGCTCTTCCACGAGGCCAAGATCCGCCACCTGGGCACCGTGCCGTTCGGTGGGAACAACGTCACCAACGACATCGTCCACGGCCTGGGCGTCACCCAGGCCGACGCGGAGCGGCTGAAGGAACGCTACGGCTGCGCCTACGAGCCCATGGTCGACCCGTCCGAGGTGATCACGCTGCCGAGCACGGTCGCACAGGGCGAGCGGCAGATCCCGCGCGAACTCCTGGCGCACATCATCCACCAGCGCACCGACGAGATCTTCGACCTGGTGATGCGAGACATCGAGGCGGCCGGCTTTGCGGGGAAGCTGAGCGCGGGCGTGGTGCTCACCGGCGGCGCGGCGGCCATTCCCGGAATCACGGAGCTTGCGGCCGACGTGTTCGGGACGGGCGTGCGCGTAGGCGTGCCGACGGAGAACCTCAGCGGGTTGGTCGATGCGGTCGAGGCGCCACGCTTTGCCACCGCCGTCGGGCTCGCGCTGTATGCGGCCTCGCGTGTCGCGTTAGGGAGCGAGGCACCGGGCGGCCGTCGGCTGCAGCTCAATGCACCGAATGTGGATAAGTTGGCACAGCGCGTGAAGACGTGGTTGCAGGACTTCTTCTGAGTGCGGCGTGCGCCATGGGCACGCGCAGGAGCTGCGCGAACGGGAGTGAGTGAACGCGAGCGGGAGTGGCGATCGGTATCGTTAGGGTGCGACGGGCGGCGTCCGGAATGGGCGCCGCCCGTCGCGTTACAAACGTGATGTTCTCCTAGGGAATGTGGAGAAACATTGGTCGCACTCGCGTCGCGATCGCGGCGCAGAATCTTGCTTTCGCTCACACGTGGCCTGTACGGACAAACACGTTATATTCTGCGCGACTTGATCGACACGATGCGTGACGTTATGCAGTCACTCGCGTCGTTGGAGCGATCTCGCAATCACGGAATCCATCACGTCTGACGTCCTCGCCACGAGAGGAGCCGCGCGCGCCATGATCTTCGAATTCGAGGAGAACGCAATCCAGAACGCTCGCATGAAGGTGGTTGGTGTGGGTGGCGGTGGCGGGAACGCCGTCAACCGAATGATCGAGGAACGACTCGAGAGCGTCGAGTTCATCTCGATCAACACCGACTCCCAGGCGCTGTTGGCGTCGAAGTCGGATGTGAAGATCCAGATCGGGAAGAAGTTGACGCGCGGACTCGGCGCCGGCGCCCGACCCGAGATCGGGCGCTCGGCGATCGAGGAGAATCGCGACGAGGTGGGGCGCGTACTGCACGGCGCGGACCTCGTCTTCGTCACATGCGGCATGGGGGGCGGGACGGGGACGGGGGCGGCGCCGGTCGTCGCCGAGCTCGCGAAGGAGGCGGGCGCGCTCACCGTCGGCATCGTCACCAAGCCGTTCCTCTTCGAGGGGCGGAAGCGGATGCGGCAGGCAGACATGGGGGTCGCCGAGATGCGCAAGCATGTGGACACGATGATCATCGTGCCTAACGAGCGGCTGCTCGCGGTGGTCGGCAAGGGGATCCCCTTCCAGGACGCGCTCAAGAAGGCCGACGAGGTGCTGCTCCACGCCACGCAGGGCATCTCGACGCTCATCTCCAAGACGGGGCTCGTGAACGTGGACTTCGCGGACGTGCGCACCGTGATGCAGAACGGTGGGTCGGCGTTGATGGGAACCGGGATCGGGCGTGGCGAGAATCGCGCGATGGAGGCGGCGCAGCAGGCCATCTCGTCGCCGCTGCTCGACAACATCTCGATCAACGGCTCGAGCGGCGTCCTGCTCAACATCACCGGCGGCGGCGACCTGACGCTGGGCGAAGTGACGCAGATCTCCGAAATCGTGCATGACGCCGCGGGTGATGAGGCCGAGATCATCTTCGGTGCCGTCAATGAACCGGCGATGCAGGGCGAGATTCGGGTCACCGTCATTGCCACCGGTTTCGACAAGGCAATGGGACAATCTGCGTTCATCAGCGTTCCGGCCAACGTCACGACCAAGCCGGCGGCCGTCCCGTACGTGACGGCCGATCGCGGCGCGGTCGCCGGTGGTGCTCACGCGGCGGCGAGCGGTGCGAACCAGGCGCCGAGTGCTGCGCCCCAGTCGCCGACGCCGAACGTCATCCCCATTGGCGGCCAGCGCACGACCGCGCCGTTGCGTAGTATTCCCGGCGGCCAGTCGCGTCCCGCGGTCCCGAACGACCCGAACCGGAAGTTCGCGCGCCCGCCGCAGCCTGCCACGGAGATCAACCCGATGGATATCCCGACATTCATCCGGAGACAGATGGATTGAGACGCTGGGGCGCTCGATTGGCGGTGTCTACGGCGGTGGCGCTCCTTGCGTGGGGCGCCATCGCCGTCGTGCGTCCGATCCCTGAAAAGCGCGCCGGCGACGTGATCAACGGCACACGCACTCCCACGTGGCGCGTGCGCGTCGACTCCCTCTCGCGTGGCGAGACATTGAGCGGACTGCTCTCGCGCGGCGGGCTCTCGACCGAGGAGGCGACCTCCGCTCTTGGCGCGGCCACCGCACTCGACGCGCGGCGCCTTCCGGCGGGGATGCGCGTCACCCTGGGCGGGCACGAGGGGCGGCGCCCCACGCAGATCATCTTCCAGCTCGCGATCGACCGCGTCTTGCACCTGACGAAGACCGACAGCGGCTGGGTCGGGCGTGAGGAGCGCATGCCGTGGACGACCGACACCATGGTCGTGCATGGCAACATCGCGCGCACCCTGTACGATGCCGTCGACGAGGGGGCGCCCACCCTTCCGTCGCGCGCGCGCGCCGAACTCGCCTGGACCGTCGCCGACATCTACGAGTATCGCCTCGACATGAGCCGCGACTTGCAGCCGGGCGACCAGTTCAGGGTCCTCTTCGAGCGCGAGTCGGGGCCGCAGGGGGCCGTTCGCATCGGGCGCATTCTCGCTGCCTCGTACGCATCCGGTGCGACGAGCATCGATGCCATCCGCTACGAGGGGCCGGATGGGAAGGGGCGCTACTACGACGCCACCGGAAAGTCGCTGCAGGCGATGTTCCTGCGCGCCCCGCTCGAGTTCCGTCGCATCTCCTCCATCTTCGGGATGCGGCGGCATCCCATCCTTGGCGTGTGGCGCGCCCATCGCGGCACCGACTACTCGGCCGGGTCGGGCACTCCCGTGCGCAGCGTTGGCGACGGCGTCGTGGTGCGGGCTGGCCGCATGCGCGGCTATGGCAACGTGGTCGACGTTAGGCATGCCAACGGCTTTGTTTCCCGCTACGGCCACCTGCGCGGCTTTGCGCGCGGGGTGCGCGCCGGGCTCCGCATCGGGATCGGCGAGACGATCGGCTATGTCGGCATGACGGGGCTCGCCACCGCGCCCCACCTCCACTTCGAGGTCCTCGTGGGCGGGGTGCAGCAGAATCCGCGCACCGCGCTTGCCTCCACCGGTGGGGCACCGCTCGCCGCGGGCGAGGTGGCCGATTTCGCCCGCGTGCGTGAGTCGGTCCTCGCCCTGCTGCAGCACGCGACGACGCAGGTTGCCGACTCCAACTGAGGCGACTCGTCCTCGACGCACAGCGCCCACACAGGCTCGGGCGTAGATTCCCGACATGATTTCCTGGTTGATTGTCCTCGCCGCCGGCGTGACCGGGGCGGTCGCTGCATATGCGCACGTCCGTGCCAAGCGACGCTGGTGGGCTGCGGGATTGCGAGCCGTCTCGGTCGCCAGTCTCGTGGCGCTGGCGTTGAACACCGCGATTGGAGCGCGGCGCACTCCCTCGCCGCTCGTGGCGCTCGACGTCTCATCCTCATGGCGACGCGGGCGCGATGCCTCGGCGTTCGACTCGGTGGCCAGGCGCGCGCGCGATGTCGCCGGCGACTCGCTCTACCTGTTTGGCGATTCGCTGCGGCTGGCGGGCGATTCGGTGGCGGCGGGGGACAAGGCGTCGCGCGTTCGGCCAGCGGCCGAGCGCGCGATGGCGGCGGGGCGCCCGCTCGTCCTCTTCACCGACGGCGAGCTGGATGATCCCGACGCCTTGCGGTCGCTCCCGGCGGGGTCGCGCATCGAGCTTGGTGGCGCGACCGATCGCCCCGATGCCGCGGTCCTCGACGTGCGCGCCCCGCGCGTTGCCACGGCCGGGGACTCCGTGGAGGTTCGCGTGACCATTGGTGCGGGGAGCGGCGGGGCGCCGGCGGGGACGCTCACGCTCGACCTGGGAGGCCGCTCCGTGGCGATGCAGCGGTTCGATTCGCTCCCCGCCCTCGGCGAGCGAACCGTGACCATGCGCTTCGTTGCACCTGCCGGACAGGCGCCGACCGAGTTGCGGGCCGCGATCAACGTGCCGCAGGACGGCGAGCCTGGAAACGACGCGTCGTCGGCCGTCGTCGAGCTCACCGCCGGTGCGGCCGCGGTCCTCGTCTCGACGTCGCCCGACCTCGACTCGCGCGAGTTGGCGGCGCTCCTGCGCGGCACCGTCCTCCTCCCCACGCGCGCCTACTTCCGCGTGGCACCTGGCGAGTGGCGCGACGACGTCAAGCTGCAGGCGGTGAGCGAGGACGTCGTGCGCCGCGCGGTGCGCGAGGCGCCGGTCGTGGTCATTCATGGTGACACGGCGCTCTTCGGGGCTCCGCGCGCCGCCACGCGCGGGGCGCTTGCCCTCGTCGCTCCCCCGCAAGCGACGCAGGGGGAGTGGTTCGCCACCGGGGCGCCGATCTCGCCGGTGAGCACGCCGCTGAGCGGAACGGCATGGGACTCGCTCCCGCCGCTCGACGTGAGCGCGGGTGTGCCGGCGGATGCGGAGTTCGAGATGCTCGTGACGCGTAGGTCGCGCCGCCTCGATGCGCGCGTGGCGATCGTTGGCTGGGAGCGGCCGCGGCGAATCGTTGTCGCGGCCGCCTCTGGTTTCTGGCGCTGGCGCGTGCGAGGCGGTGTCGGGAGCGACGCCTTCACGGCGGTGTGGGGGAGCATTCTCGACTGGCTGGCGGGTGAGCGGGCCGACGTGCGGGCGGCATTCCCGGTGGAGGCGGCGGTGCGCGCGGGCGAGGGGGTACAGTGGCGGCGCGGCGCCACCGGCGATTCGCTGGTACGGGCGGTGCTCGTTAGGCGCGGGACGGGCACCTCGGCGCAACCGTCAGCGTCCGGCGCGGCAACATCTGGGGGGGCGGACTCGATCGACCTTCGGTTCGGTGCGGGGGCGAATGTCACGCAGGCGGTGGCCCCGCCGCCGGGGGTCTACGACGTGCGAACCGCGGGTGGCAACTCGCTCCTCGTCGTCAATCCATCGGCGGAGCTGCTGCCACGCCGGCGAACAGTCCAGGCGGGGGCGATGGGGAGCGGTGCAACGCTGGGCGAGGCGCCGCGTGCGCGCGATGTCTCGTGGCTCTTCGCGATTGCCCTCGTGGCGCTGTGCGCCGAGTGGCTGCTGCGCCGACGCATCGGGCTCCGCTAGCGAGCGCGCTACGTCGGTAGCGACGGGGCGCTGCCCGGGTCGCGCGGCGATGCGCTAAGTTTGGGACCATGGCCAGGCTCTTCAAACGCTCAGACGACCTCCCGAAGCGCTCGCTGTGGCAGCGCATCAAGGACATTGCGCTCACCGATGTGTCGGCCCTGGTCCGCAAGGGGACGCGCGAGGGGTCGCTCGAGCAGCTGGAGGAACTCCTCCTCGAGTCGGACTTCGGCGTGGCGACCACGTTGCGGCTGGTCGAGGACGTGGACCGGCTCGCGCAGCGCGGGAAGGTGAAGACGCACGACGAGTTCCTGGCCGCGCTTCGCGACGGGGTGGAGTCGGCGTTGCGCGCGGGGAACGCCGATCCGGCGCTGCGCCTGGCGGCGAGCGGCCCCACCGTGATCCTGGTCATCGGGGTGAACGGGGCGGGAAAGACGACGTTCATCGGCAAGCTGGCGGCGCGACTCCGGCAGCAGGGGTTGCGCGTCATGGTTGCAGCTGGCGACACGTTTCGCGCCGGTGCGATCGACCAGTTGCGGGTCTGGGCGGAGCGCACCGGGGCGGAGTTCATCGGGGGGAGGGCGGGAGGTGATCCCGCGGCGGTCGCGTTCGACGCGATCGATGCCGGCGTGACGCGCGGGGCCGACGTCGTGATCGTCGACACCGCCGGCCGCCTGCACACGAGCGACAACCTCATGGAGGAACTCAAGAAGGTGGCGCGCGTGATCAAGCGCCGCATGCCCGAGGCGCCGCACGAGACGCTGCTCGTCCTCGACGGAACCATCGGGCAGAACGCGGTCGTGCAGGCGCGGACCTTCTCCGAGGCCGTCCCGGTGACGGGGCTGGTGGTGACCAAGCTGGATGGAACCGCGCGCGGTGGGATCGTGGTCGCGGTGCACGAGGCGCTCGACGTCCCCGTCAAGTTCGTCGGGGTGGGGGAGCAGCTGGGCGACCTCGAGCCGTTCGATGCCGGGGAGTTCGCCCGGGAGTTGCTGGAAGAGTAAGCGCGTCAGGTGCAACGGCGGGTCGCGGTCGTCGGGCCGCGCCGCCCCTCTCGCTGGAGCGCCCGTGGCCGTTCGTCGCGACGATCGACTCGCACGTCCCGCACGCATCACCCTCGACATGCCCGTGCAGTTCCTCAAGGGCGTGGGGGAGCGTCGCGCGCAGCTGCTGCGCAAGCTGGGGATCGAGACGGCGCGCGACCTCCTGTACCACATCCCGCATCGCTATGAAGATGCGAGCTCGATCGCCCCCATCGCGGGCGTCGCCGCGGGAATGGACGTGACGATCATGGGGCGCGTGGTCTCCAAGGGAATCATTCCCACGCGCAAGGGGCTGCGGATCTTCCAGGCGGTGGTCAAGGACGCGAGCGGGATGCTGGAGGTGTCGTGGCCGGGGCAGCCGTTCCTCGACCGCACCATCGAGAAGGATGACGTCCTCCTCCTGTCCGGGCCGGTGCGCTTCTACCACGGCCGGCAGCTGCAACCGCGCGAGTTCGTCAACCTCGGCGCCGACGATTCCGGGAACGCCCAGGGGCGCGTCCTGTCGGTGTACCCGGCCACCGAGGGGATGACCGCCCGGCAGATCCGCGCGCTGGTGGAGTTGCACCTGACCGCACTCCTCGCCCTGGTCGAGGAGCACCTGCCGGCGGCCATGCGCGACGCGGCGGGGGTGGTGGGCCTCGCCGATGCGCTGCGCATGATGCACCGCCCGGACTCGGTGGCCGAGGCCGAGGTGGGGCGCGATCGCCTCGCGTTCGACGAGCTCCTGTTCGTGCAGCTCCTGCAACGGCGCGCCAACGCCCTGGCCCGCGAACCGCGACAGGGCGTCGTCTTCACCAACCGGCGCACGCTCACCTCGCAGCTCCGCGCCGCGCTCCCCTTCACGCTCACCGGGGCGCAGGTGCGCGCGCTCAAGGACGTCGCGGGCGACATGTGCTCGCCGCGCCGCATGCATCGGTTGCTGCAGGGCGATGTGGGGAGCGGGAAGACGGTGGTGGCGCTGTTCGCGGCGCTCCTGGCGGTGGAGAACGGCTTCCAGGCGGCATTGATGGCCCCCACCGAGCTCCTGGCCGAGCAGCACGCCCGCACCATCACCCGGCTGCTCGAACCGTTAGGCATGCGCCCGGAGCTGCTGACGGGAAGCCTGGGGGCGGCCGAACGCCGGCGCGTCGACGACCGGCTCGCCTCGGGGGCGCCGCTCCTCGTGGTGGGCACGCACGCCTTGGTCACCGACCAGACCCGCTTTGGAAAGTTGGGGCTCGCCGTCATCGACGAGCAGCACCGCTTCGGCGTCGAGCAGCGCGCCGCATTGGGCGCCAAGGGGGCGGCGCCGGACATCCTGCTCATGAGCGCCACGCCCATTCCGCGTTCGCTCGCCCTCACGCTCTATGGCGATCTCGACGTCTCCACGCTCGACGAGCGACCGCCGGGACGAAAGCCGGTGACGAGCGCCCTTCGCCCGGAATCGGCGCGCGAGCGGGTCCTGCAGTTCGTCGATGCGCAGGTCGGCAAGGGGCGTCAGGCGTACATCGTCTACCCCGTCATCGAGGAGTCGGAGAAGACCGACCTCAAGGCGGCGACGACAATGCATGCCGCGCTCGCCGCCGGTCCGTTCGCTCAGCGCCGGGTCGCGCTGCTGCACGGTCGGGTGCCGGCCGACGAGCGCGACGCCATCATGCGCGAATTCCGCGACGGCGCCATCGACATCATCGTGGCGACAACGGTTATCGAGGTCGGGATCGACGTCGCCAACGCGACGGTGATGCTCATCGAGCACCCGGAGCGATTCGGCCTCTCGCAGCTGCACCAGCTTCGGGGGCGCGTGGGGCGTGGCGCCGAGGAATCGTTCTGCATCCTGCTGGGTGATGTGGGAGAGGAGGCACGGGAGCGGCTCACGCTCTTCACCAGCACGGAGGATGGCTTCGAGATCGCCCGCGCCGACCTGCGGCTGCGCGGCATGGGCGATCTGTTCGGCAAGGCGCAGAGTGGCGACGCCCACTTTCACGTGGCCGACGTGTTGCGCGACGAGGCGCTCAACGACCGCGCGCGCGCCCTCGCGCAGCGCCTGCTCGAGGCCGACCCTAACCTCTCACAGCGAGAGCACGCGGGGATCCGTACCGTGCTCACGTCCCGCTACCAGCACGCGCTCGAGCTGTTTCGCGTCGGGTGAGCGGGCGATACGCCGCGGCTCGTGCCCTCCCGTGCTCCCCCGTGACGGGGGCCGCGACTCGGGCGATGTCGGCCGCACGGCAGGTTGATGCTACTGCGGCTTTGGCGTGAGGCGGCGCTTGATGCGCTCCAGCTCTGCGGTGGTGCGGTCCAGCGCGTCATTGAGGCGACGGATCTCGTCGTCGCGTCCCTTGTCGCGCGACTCGAACGAGGCGCGGAGGGTGGAAACGAGCGTGCGCGTCGAGTCGAGCGCCTCCACGACGCGGCGCAGCATCTGCGCCTCTGCATAACGAGGCATGCTGGGCCCGCCGCTCAGGTAGGCGTCGTACAACGCCATCGACTCGCGGGGCGTCGCCTTCCGGTTGTTGGGGTCGGTCTTGAGCAGGGCGCGCCAGAAGTCGGACTCGGCCCCGTCTGGTGTTCCTGCGTGCTCGACCGAGAACTGCGAGAGCACCCCCTCGGCGTCGTCGAACTTCCCGGCTTCGGCGGCGCGCAGCGCGTTGGCGAGCGTCCCGGGCCAGGGCGAAATCGGGGGGGCCGCCACCGGCGCGATGTGGACGACCGTCGGCGGTGGGGGAGCGGGGCGCCGGCAGCTCACGGCGAGCAGCGCGACCACGAGCCACCCGACGTGCCGAGCAGGGGCCAAGCGGGTGTGACGACGAGCCAGGGACGATCCGCCGCTTGCACGCGCGCGACGTGCCTCGCGCCGCGCGTTCGCCAATCGGCCAGCGCCGTGCCAGTGCGTCATCCGACCGTGACCTCTTCTTCCATGTGCAGTGGCGTCATGCGAGTGGCCGTGGACTTGATCGGGAGGTGCAACACGAAGCTCGTGCCCACGCCCACGGTGCTTTCTACCCCGATGGTCCCGCCGTGCGCCGTGACGATTCCCTTCGCGATCGCAAGGCCGAGCCCGGTCCCCTTGATCCCGGTCGTCTGATTGTTGGCCTGGTAGAACTTCTCGAAGACGTAGGCCAGCTCCGTCGCGGGGATCCCCGCGCCGGTGTCGTGCACGCGCATGCGGACGCCGGCGTCGTCGCGCGAGACGTCCAGTTCGACCTGGCCGCCGCCGGGGGTGAACTTGAAGGCGTTGGAGAGGAGGTTGCCGAGCACTTCGTTGATGCGCTCCGGGTCCCAGCGCACCTCGTGCGGGAGGTCGTCGGAGCGGGTGACGGTGAACTTCACGTTCCGCTGGATGGCGAGGACGCGGAACGTTCGCTCCAGGTCGCCAAGGAAGGCGGGGAGGGGGAAGGTGCGCGGTTCCACCTTGCCGCCGCCCGCCTCGAAGCGCGAGACGTCGAGGAGTTGTCGCACGAGGCGCGAGAGCGACTTGGACTGTGCGGTGAGCGTCTTCACGATCTCGAGCTGTCGCTCGTTGAGCTCGCCGTAGACGTTCTCCTGCAGCAGCTGCAAGTAGCCCATCACGACGTTGATCGGCGTCTTGAGCTCGTGCGAGGCGACCGAGATGAACTCCGCCTTGAGGCGATCGAGTTCGCGCAGCTGCGTCGCCATCGAGTTGTACGACTTGGCGAGGCGCCCGAACTCGTCCTGTCGCTGGGGCGCCAGCTGCAACGGGTGGCCGAAGTCTCCCTCGGCCACGGCACGCATCCCGGCGTCGAGTTCGTCGATGGGGCGCGACACCGACTGCGTGAGCCAGAGTCCGATGAGGACCGCGAGCACCGCGGCGGCCGCCAGGAGACGCAGCGACGTGTCGCGCGAGCGCTCCGAGGCGACGGCGATGTCGTTGACGCGCTCCCGCGTCCGGTCCTGGATGGTCTGTTCCGAGAGGGAGACGATCCGTTCGATGTCGTCGATGGTGGGGCTGATGGCGCGGTCGATGACCGAATCGGCCGTGGCCGTGCGTCCTGCTGTGGCGAGTTGGTGTGCGTGGTCGGCCTCCTCGGCGATCAGGCGCAGCGCGGCCCGCACGCGGCTGATTCCCGCCATCCCGTTGGCCTGCTCCAGCGAGTCGACGAGTGTGGTCACGGCGTCGAGCTTCTGGCGCACCTGCGTGAGCGTCGCTTCCTCGGGGAGGATCGAGAGGTAGTCCTTGGACTGATCCAGCTCCTGCACGGCGGCGCGGACCTTTCCCAGGACCACCGTGGCGCGGAACTCCTGGTCGCGAATGCGTTCCGTGTCCTCCCGCAGTTGCCGCATGGAGAGGAGGGAGAGGACGACGGGGACGAGCATCAGCGTCACGATGCCGCCGATTCCCACGGCGAGTCGCGTGCGGAGCATCATGGATGGGCGCCCTCGGTTCGGCGTTCCTCGCGGCGAACGGTGCGGGACGCGCGCCGGTGCGCCGCGCGTACGCGGCCCTGTCGCGCCTCCGTTGCACGCCCTCCGGACCACCCGTAGCTTACGCGGCTCATCGTCACCCCTTGTTCCCCCTCGTGACCATTCCGAACGCTATCATCTCGTCGCTTCCGAAGCACGTGGGCCAGGTCGTCACGGTCCGCGGCTGGGCGACGCATCTTCGCTCGTCTGGCAAGATCGCCTTTGTCGTGCTCCGCGACGGTACGGGGACGATGCAATGTGTCCTGGTGAAGAACCAGCTCGACCCCGAGGTCTGGGGACGGTACGCAACGTTGACCCACGAGACCAGCCTGGCCGTTACCGGCGAAGTTCGTGCCGAGCCGAGGTCGCCGGGAGGGTACGAGATGGGCGTGACCCATCTCGAGGTGATTGGCCACTCGCCCATCGATTACCCGATCCAGCCCAAGGAGCACGGGATCGACTTCCTCCTCGATCACCGGCACCTGTGGCTGCGGTCCGCGCGCCAGGTGGCGATCCTCCGCATCCGTCACGAGATCGAGCAGTCGATTCACGACTTCTTCTACGAACGGGGCTTCGTCCACGTCGACACGCCGATCCTGACAGCGGCGATCGGCGAGCGCTCGGGGCTCTTCTCCACGGAGTATTTCGACGAAGGGAACGCGTACCTGGCGCAAACGGGGCAGTTGTACGGGGAAGCTGCGGCGGCGGCGCTCGGGCGGATCTACACTTTCGGCCCGACCTTTCGTGCGGAGAAGTCGAAAACGCGGCGTCACCTCACCGAGTTCTGGATGATCGAACCGGAGATGGCGTTCTACGACACGCACGATAACATGCGGCTGCAAGAGGAGCTTGTGACGCACATCGTCAGGCGTGTCCTCGAGCGCTGTCAGGCGGAATTGAAGGAGTTGGAGCGCGATGTTTCGCGCCTGGAAAAGATCGTCACGCCGTTTCCCCGTATCGACTATTCCGATGCCGTCCGGACGCTGCAAGCAAAGGGGAGCAGCATCCAGTGGGGCGACGATCTTGGCGCCGAGGACGAATCGCTCCTCGTGGCCGACCATGACACACCCATCTTTGTCTGCAACTATCCCAAGGAGGCAAAGGCCTTCTACATGAAGGAGAATCCCGCCGACCCGCGCACCGTGCTGTGCAACGACTGCCTGGCGCCGGAGGGATACGGTGAGATCATTGGCGGGTCGCAGCGCGAGGATGACCACGACAAGCTGCTGCATCGCATCCGCGAGGAGGGGCTCCCGGAGGATGCCTACGGGTGGTACCTCGACCTGCGGAAGTACGGGACGTTCGTTCACTCGGGCTTCGGGATTGGCCTGGAGCGGACCATCGCCTGGGTCTGCGGATCGCCGCACATTCGCGAGTGCATCCCGTTCCCGCGCATGATGCACCGCCTGCGCCCGTGAGCGAGCGCTCGTGACCGTCGACGTGGGAGTGCGGTTCCTCGAGCGGAGTCGCTACTACCTCGGGCTGGAGTACCCGGCCAAGTTGCGCTCGGCGGTGCTCGCCGTTCCGGCCGCGAAGCTGTGGTGGCGACCGCATCCCACGTGCAACAGTGTGGGGAACCTGGTGCTGCACCTGGCGGGGAACGTGCGGCAGTGGGTCGTGAGCGGGATTGGCGGTGCGCCGGATGTGCGGCAGCGCGATGCGGAGTTTGCAGCCGACGGCGGGATGGATGCGGTGGCGCTGCTGGAGCACCTGGAGAAGGCGCTGAGCGACGTGGACGCGGTGTTGGCGCGACTGGGACCGGAGTCGCTGGGAGAGGTACGTCGGATCCAGGGGCGCGAGACGACGGTGTTTTCGGCGCTGTACCATGTGGTGGAGCACTTCAGTGGCCACGTGGGGCAGGTGATCCTGCTGGCCAAGATGTACGCGCCGGGCGAGATCCGTTTTTACGACGACGCGAACGGGTTGGCCCGGCCGACGTTTTTGGGGGATGGGCGGGGGGATATCGAGTGAGGCGGGGAAGGAGAGGGGGGCGAGAGGGTTGGTGCACACATCTGCATAACTGACTGTTCAGTTACTTGCTGGTGCACCCCTGCAATCTCCCTCTCCGCACCTCACCCCTCCACACCACGCCGCCCCCCCCCGATCACCCCCCCCCCCGCCCGCCCGCTCACACCCTCACCCTACCGCCCCTCCCCCCGCTTCACCTCCTCCCACAGCTCATCCAGCACCGCCAACCCCGCCGTCTTCACATCGATTCCCCGCGACGCCGCCAGCCGCTCGATCCCACCGAATCGCCGCGCGAACTTCGCATTCGCCTTGTCCAGCGCGAGCGACGCGTGCACCCCCGCCTTCCGGCAGAGATTGACCACCGCAAAGAGCAGGTCGCCCAGCTCGCCCTCCACCAGCGCGTGCGCCTCGTCGTGCTGAGGCGCGCCGTGCGGCGATCGCACCACCGGCGTCGCCTCGATCTGAGCCCGTACCTCCGCGAGCTCCTCGGCGACCTTGTCCGCCGGACCGTCGATACCGTCCCAGTCGAAGCCGACCCCCGCCGCGCGATCCTGCAACCGGTGGGCGCGGTGCAGGGCAGGGAGCCCGGCCGGCAGCCCCTCTTCGAAGGAGCTCCGCTTGCGCGCCTTGAGCGCTTCCCATGCTACCCGCTCGCCATCGCTGTACAGGTGCGGGTGCCGCGCATGCATCTTCCCGATGAGACCGGCCGCGACGTCGCCGATGTCGAAGTCGCCGTTCCGTTCCGCGACGACCGAGTGAAAGAGGACCTGCAGCAGGAGATCGCCAAGTTCCTCCCGAGTCGACGCCACATCGCCTTCGCGCAGCGCGTCGTCGAGTTCGTGCGCTTCCTCGATCAGGTACGGGCGCAACGACTCGTGCGTCTGCGCGGCGTCCCACTCGCAACGGGCGCGAAGATCCCTCATGAGTGCGAGCGTATCTTCAAGTGTGGCTTTAGCTTGCATAGTCTCCTCCGAAGGCCTATACTACCCGCCCCGCACGCCCAAGGTCAATGGACGCCGACATGCGACGCGCCTGGGTCGATATCGACCTCGGCGCGTTACGACACAATGCCCGCACGATGGCCGAGCGCGCCGGGCGGCCGCTCCTTCCGATGGTCAAGGCCGACGCCTACGGCCTCGGGGCCGTCGCGGTGGCGCGGGCCCTCGAACCCCTCGACCTGTGGGGGTTCGGCATCGCCGCGGTCAGCGAGGGAGAGGTGCTGCGCGCCGCCGGGATTCGCCGCCCCATCCTCGTCTTCACTCCGCTTCTGGCATCGGAGTTCGCCGAGGTCCGCCGTCTTGGCCTTACCCCGACCTTTGGGGATCCGGTAGCGATATCTGCATGGATCGAGAGCGGCGGCGGCCCCTGGCATCTCGCAATCGACACCGGGATGAGCCGCGCGGGAATAGCCTGGCGTGAGGTGGGGACGATCGCCGATCTGGTGGCGGCGCACCCGCCCGCCGGCGCCTTCACGCACTTCCACTCTGCCGAGCGGAACGACGGCTCGATGGCGGTGCAGCAGGAACGGTTTCGCGCGGCGCTCGAAACGCTGGCGACGCCAATCCCGATCCTGCACGCCGAGAACAGCCCCGGGCTCGAACGCCAGTCCCCTTCGCCATGGTCGTTCGCGAGACCCGGGGTCTTTCTCTACGGCGTGGGAGGTGACGAAGGGTCCGGCGTTGTGCCCCAACCAGTTGCGTCGCTCCGTGCACGCATCGTCGAGTTGCGGCTGCTGGAGGATGGCGACAGCGTGAGCTATGGTGCCACCTATCGCGCCCACGGCCAGCGACGCATTGCAACCGTCGCCTGCGGCTATGCCGACGGATACCGGCGCTCCTGCGGCAACCGCGGCGTCGCGCTGGTGCGGGGGGTGCGCGTTCCCGTGGCGGGGATGGTGACGATGGACATGACGATGCTGGACGTGACGGGCGTCGCCTGTCATGTCGGTGACGTGGCAACGCTCATGGGGCGCGACGGTGACGAACTGGTCGACGTGAACTCCCTGGCGCGCCTGGCGCAACTCTCGCCTTACGAGATCCTGGTCGGACTCAAGCTCCGCGTCCCCCGCCGATATTCGGGGGGCGAGGAATGAGTGCGCCCGGCGTCGACGCGGAACGCATGCCCGCCCAGGCGCGCAGAGCTCGGCGGTGTGCGGTCATCGTCCTCGATGGCGTCGGGATTGGCGCAGCGCACGACGCGGCCGACTATGGTGATGAAGGGAGCAACACGCTCGCGAATACGGCGCGCGAGGTAGGGGGCTTCGACCTCCCCAATCTCGAGGCGATGGGGCTCGGGGGGCTGGAGCAGCTGGCGGGAATGCGCCCCGACGCGATCGCCACGGCGGCGCACGGGACCATGCAGCCTGCCTCGGCCGGGAAGGACAGCACCACGGGGCACTGGGAGCTGTGTGGCCTTTCGCTCCCGACGCCGTTCCCGACCTATCCGCACGGTTTCCCCGCCGAGGTGATCGCACCCTTCGAGCGCCTAACGGGGCGCCCCGTCATTGCCAACGTCGTGGGGAGCGGGACGGCGATCATCGAGCGATATGGGGACGAGCAGGTGCGGAGCGGGGGGCTCATCGTGTACACCTCGGCAGACTCCGTCTTCCAGGTGGCCGCGCACGAAGGGGTGGTGCCGCTGGACGAGTTGTATCGCGCGTGTCAGGTGGCGCGGCGACTCCTCGTGTCGCCGAACGATGTGTCGCGCGTGATTGCGCGCCCGTTCGAGGGAGAATCGGGGGCGTACCGGCGCACTGCCAACCGGCGCGATTTCTCGCTGGAACCCGTGGGCGAGACGTTGCTCGACGCCCTGGCGGCGGCGGGGATCGGCCGGGATGGGGTGGGGAAGGTCGATGACCTGTTTGCGGGGCGCGCCATCTCGTCGCGGCACACGGTGGACAACGCCGCCGGAATCGCGTTGATCCACGACTGGTTGCAGAACGCGGAGAGTGGGTTCCTCTTCGCCAACCTAGTAGATTTTGACCAGCTCTTCGGGCACAGAAACGATGTCGCGGGGTTCTACGGGGCTCTGCGGCAGTTCGATCGTGCCCTGCCATCGCTGCGGACTGCCCTTCGCGAGGACGACCTGCTGTTCATCACTGCCGATCACGGGAACGACCCCACGACCTGGTCGACCGATCACGCGCGCGAGCGCGTGCCGGTGCTCGTGGCCGGGGACGCGGTGAGGCCGGTCCATGTGGGCGAGCGCGCGTCGTTCGCTGACCTGGGGGCGACGGTGGCGGAGTGGTTCGGCATCTCCTTCCGGGGAAGCGGAACGTCGTTCCTGCCGGAGATCGTCGCGTGAGCGCGACGAATGCCGTGGACGCTGGGCTCGTGGCGGTGGCGCGCGAGGCCATGCGCTGTGCGTATGCGCCGTACTCGGGCTTTCGCGTCGGGGCAGCGCTGCAGGCCGAGGATGGGCGGATCTTCGCCGGCTGCAACGTGGAGAACTCCTCCTATCCGGCCGGCATCTGCGCCGAGCGTGGCGCGGTGGCCGCCGCGATTGCGGGGGGAGCGCGGAGCTTCTCGACGATCGTCGTTGCCACTGAGGCCGATGAACCGACGCCGCCCTGTGGGATGTGTCGGCAGGTGCTGGTGGAGTTTGCCCCCGCGCTGTCGATCGTGAGCGTCACCGGCAACGGCGCCACGGCCTCCTGGAGCCTGCGGGACCTGCTCCCGTCGCCGTTCACTCCCGACTCACTCGCCCACGCATGAAGCTCGGCAAGGTGATCGGGAGCGTGGTGTCGACGCGGAAGGATCCGTCGCTCGAATCGCTGAAGCTGCTCATTGTCGAGAACCTTGCGCCCTCGCTGGAGCGCGAAGGCGGCTATGTGGTGGCCATCGACAGCGTTGGCGCGGGTGTGGGAGAAGTCGTGTTGTACGCGACCGGAAGCTCGGCGCGCCTGACGGCGGTCACGAAGGATCGCCCGGTGGACGCCGTGATCATGGCCATAGTGGACAGTTTCGACATAGATGGAAGCGTTACTCGACTGGCATAGCCGCGTGAACCGGCGCCTTCGCGCCCTTGCCCTCTTCGTCGCGTTAGGGGGGGGCGTGGCGGCGTGCAATGAGGACCTGGAAACCGGCGCCGCATGCCCGATCCTCTGCCCGGGGCAGAACGTGAGTGTCTTCGACACCACGTTCGAGGCCGTCGCGCTCGACTCCACCGTGGGCGGGATTCCCGGCTTCGGGACCGAGGATGCGCTCTTCCTCGCCGATCGCGGCGACACGCTCGACGTGCGCGCGGTCGTTCGCTTCGACACGCTGCCGTCCACGTTCACCAAGAACTCGGGCGACTCGACGATCAATCGACTCGACAGTGCGGTGGTGACCTTCACGGTGATCGATACCGTGACGAAGGTGAAGGGGAGCGTCCGCTTCGACCTCTTCGACGTCGACACCGCCGACGCCGATACCGTCTCGTCGGTCGTGCGATCGCTATTCCGCGGCGATCGCAAGATTGGCGGCGTCACGCTCGACTCGGCGGCGGTGAAGGACTCCATCCGCATCCCGATCGACAACGTCGTCGTGCTGCGCAAGCTGACGGCCAAGGCGCGCCTGCGCCTCGGGGTGAAGATGACGACTGCAGCTGGCGGTGAGGTCGTACTCGGTTCGCTGGACGGCGGGGCGACGCCGCAGCTGCACTTCCGTCCGGCGCCGGAAGACACGTCCATCAAGTCGCTCTCGATCACGCCGACGTCGGGAACGCCGGCGGCGGATGCGAATGTCGCCGCCGATTTCTCCGACTACACGCTCGTCTTCAAGGCACCGGCGATACCGACCGATGCGCGCCTGAGCGTTGGCGGGATCCCGAACCGTCGCATCCTGCTGCGCTTCGATGTCCCGTCGCGCATCCTCGACTCGGCCACCGTGCTGCGGGCGTCGCTCCTCATGTCGCAGCTCCCCAACCGGGCGGTGGCGGCGAAGGACACGGTCGACGTCGTCCCCGAGTACTCGACGGCGGCGGCGGACCTCACGGACGTCACGCGCTCGGCGCTGCTCACGTCCGGCTTCTCGTTCGACACGTTGCGCGTGGCGCCGGGCGACAGCGGGCTCCGCGTGTTCGAGGTGGCGACGGCGGTGCGGGCGTGGGCGGCGGCGCAGTCGTCGAGCATCAAGCTGCAGAATGCCCTCGTGCTGCGCTCCACGCGCGAGGCGAGGAGCCCTTTCGAGTTGCACTTCGCTTCGCGGGAGGCGCCGGCGGCGCTTCGGCCGCGGCTGCGCGTGAGCTACGCGTTGCGCACCAGCTTCGGGATCCCGTGATGCGCGTGTGTCTTGTTGCCTCGATGTGGCGCGTCGGAGTCGCCGTGGCGTCGGTGCTGGCCATGGCGGCACCGCTTGGTGCGCAGGGGACGATCAGCACCCAGGGCTTTGGCTACCCGCTGGGTGGGCTGAGCACGCGGGCGGCGGCGACGGGCGGGGCGCTGGGCGAGTTCGACCACCTGTCGGCACGCAATCCAGCTGCAACGGTGGGGTGGGCACGCTCGGGGCTCTACTTCGAGTTCGACCCCGAGATGCGCACCATCAACACCGCGAATGCATCTGACCGGACGACGACGTCGCGCTTTGGCGTGCTGGCGGCCGGGTTCACGGTGGGGCAGCGCTGGACGATCGGCGTCTCGAACCACGCCTTTCTCGATCGTTCGTGGGCCACGACGGTGCGCTCGGGGCAGCGCCTGGGCGACGACTCGGTGTCGTATCTCGAGTCGTTCTCCTCGAGCGGCGGCATCGGCGAGAACCGACTCGCGGTCTCGTACACGCTGCATCCCAAGCTCGTGCTCGGGGCCGGCCTGCACCTGTTCTCGGGCGAGAATCGCGTGAAGCTCCTTCGCCAGTTCGACGACAGCGTGCGCTACGGGTCGCTCTCGCGGGACCTCACGCTCTCGTACACGGGGACCGGGGCCTCGGCCGGCGCCATTCTCACCCCCGTCAAGTGGCTGTCGCTCGCCGGCTCGTATCGCCACGGCGGAACGATGCGCCTGCGCGTCGTCGACACGCTGCGCACCGAGGCGAGCGTCCCCACGCGCTACGGCGTGGCGATGCGCCTCGACGTGATTCCCGGGCTCTCGCTGATGGGGAGCGCCGACCATAACGAGTGGTCGAAGCTCAGCGGCCTGGGCTCGACGACGGCCAGCGGGATCGACGCGTGGGAGTATGGCGGCGGGGCGCAGTTCACGGGACAACGCACGCGCAACGTGCCGTGGACGTACAGCGTCGGCTACCGGCGCCGCGACCTGCCGTTTGCGGCGGCGGGGTCGCTGGTGTCGGAGAAGATCATCTCGGGCGGCGTCTCGGTCCCCATCAGCGGGCCGCGGGCGATGCTCGAGATGGCGGTGCAGCGGGCGGCGCGCGACGCGGCCGCGGGCGGCACGTCCGAGCGGGCGTGGCTGCTGAGCTTTGGGCTCTCCGTGCGTCCATGAGGCGAGATGACCGCCCCGGCGCTCGATGCTCCGCTCATCCTCGTGGCCGATGACTCGGACGCCAACTGCGAGCTGCTGCGCGAGCAACTGCATTCGTTAGGCTTCCGGACCGTCGTCGCGCACGACGGTCCGTCGGTGCTGGAACAGACGCTGCTCCAGCGCCCGCACCTCGTGATCCTCGATGTGCACATGCCGGCCGGCGAACTGAACGTCGAGGACGGCGCGACGGGGTTCGAGGTCTGTCGCCGCCTCAAGCGCGACCCGCGCACCGCCAGCACGCCGGTCATCTTCATCACGGCGCTCAACGACACCGACGATCGCCTGCGCGCGGTCGAGGCCGGGGGCGACGACTTCCTCGCCAAGCCGCACAACCGGCTCCTCCTCGGCGCGCGGGTGCGCTCGCTCCTCAAGCTCAAGGCGGCCACCGACGCGCTGGAGGAATCGTTCCGCCGCCTGCGTGAACTCGAGCGGGTGCGCGACGACCTCATGAAGATGATCGTGCACGACCTCAAGACGCCGCTCACCTCCATCCTGGCGACGCTCGAACTGCTGGGCGATGGCGACCTGGGGCCGCTCTCCGATCGGCAGCGTGGGGCCGTGCACGACACGCACGGCAAGGCGGAGGAACTCCTCACGCTCATCGATGACCTGCTCGAGGTGCGCCGCATCGAGGAGACGTCGATCGCCCTGCACGTGGAGTCGATCGAGCCGGGAGAGCTGCTCGAGGAGATGCTGCGCGACTGGGCGCTCCGCTTCCAGCAGGAGCATACGGTCGCGGCGGCCGACGTGGCGGCCGGCGCGCCGTCGTTCCGGGGCGACCGCGGGATGCTCAAGCGCGTCTTCGGGAACCTCATCCAGAACGCGCTGGTGCACTCCGGCGTGCCGATCGAGCTCACGCTGGTCGCGCGTCCCGATCCGTTCGGGATCCGGTTCACGGTCATCGACACCGGTCCCGGCATTCCCCCCGAGTATCACCACGTGATCTTCCAGAAGTTCGAGCAGGTGCGAGCCGCCCACGCGCCGCGCGTGCGCACGTCGGGCCTCGGGCTCACCTTCTGCCGGCTCGTGGTGGAGGCGCACGGCGGGCGCATCTGGGTGCAGAGCGCGGAGGGGCGCGGGAGCGCGTTCCACTTCATCCTCCCGCTCGACGTGAAGCCCGCGGCGATCGGCAGTGGTCCACCGGCCGACAGCACGCGATGAGGGTCTTCCTGCGCACCTTTGGCTGTCGCGCGAACCAGTACGATTCGGAAACGGTGCGAGCGATGGTGGAGCGAAGCGGCGGAGAAGTTGTCGCATCGCCCGATGACGCGGACGTTGCGATCTTCAATTCGTGCGCCGTGACCACCGAGGCCGAGGTCGAGCTGCGCAAGGGGATTCGCCGTGCCGCACGACAGCGCCCGGAGCTGCGCACGCTCGTGATGGGGTGCGCCACGGCACGCGACACCGGCGGGTTGCGCGTGCTGCCAACGGTCCAGCACGTGGTGGCGGGCGCCGACTTCGAGGCCATCGCCGCGGCGCTCCAGCTTTCGCCGGACTCGTTAGGCGCGGCGGTGGCGCAGCACGGCACGCGCGCCCTCCTGCGCATCCAGGACGGGTGTGACGAACATTGCACCTTCTGCGCGACGACGCAGGCGCGCGGGGCCAACCGCTCCCGCCCGGCCGACGCGCTCGTCGAGGAAGCGTTGCAGCTCGCGGAGCGCCACCCGGAAATCGTCCTCACCGGCATCCACATCGGAAGCTACGGCCACGACATCGGCTCGTCGCTGGGGCGGCTCGTCGCCCGGCTGGTGCGCGACGTCCCCACCGTGCGCTTTCGTCTGTCGTCGGTCGAGGCAACGGAGGTCGACGGGCAACTGGCCGAGCTGTTCCAGGCCCCGCGCCGGCTCGTCCCCCACCTGCACGCGCCGCTGCAGTCGGGGAGCGACCGCGTGCTGAGGCGCATGGGGCGACACTGGTACACCGCGCGCCGCTACGCCGAGTCGATCGAGGCGCTGGCCGCCACGCTGCCGGTGTTTGGACTCGGCGCCGATGTCATCGCCGGCTTCCCCGGCGAGACCGACGACGACCACGCCGCGACGGTGGCGCTCCTGGCCTCGCTCCCGTTCACCTACCTGCACGTCTTTCCATTCTCCATGCGCCCGGGGACGGCGGCCGAGAAGCTCGATGGGCCACTGGCGGCCGATGTGGTGCAGCGGCGCGCGCGCGAACTGCGGGCGCTGGGCGACGCCAAGGGGCGGGCCTATCGCGCCCGACGCGTCGGGGCGGTGGCCGACCTCGTGGTGGTGCGCAACGACATTCGGGAAGGGATGACCGAGGATTACCTTTCGGTCTCGATCGTCGACCCACCGCCACCGCGTGGCACGCGCATCCCCGCGCGCCTGGACGGCGATGCGTCGGGGCTCGTCGCCCATCCCCTCGTTCAGGTGTCCGCCGCATGACGGTCGACTCGCGCGCCACGGTCTACATCGAGACGTACGGTTGCCAGATGAACGTGAGCGATTCCGAGTTGATGCTCGGGAAGCTCGCCACCGCCGGCTATGTGGCGGTCGACACCCCGCACCTGGCCGACGTCATCCTGCTCAACACGTGCGCCATCCGCGATCACGCCGAGCAGCGGGTGATCGGGCGACTCGGGGAACTCAAGCGCGCCATGAAGCCCGGGACGGTGGTCGGTGTGGCCGGGTGCATGGCGCAGCGCCTGGGCCCCGAGTTGCTCACCAAGGCAAGGCACGTCTCGCTCGTGATTGGCCCTGACGGCTATCGCGCGCTCCCCGAGCTGGTGGAGAAGGCACGCCTGGGCGAGCGCGCCGTGCAGGTCACGTTCGACCTGGAGGAGCACTACGAGGACTTTGCCCCGCAGCGCTTCGACAAGGTGAAGGCTTGGATCCCCGTGCAGCGCGGCTGCGACTACCGCTGCACGTACTGCATCGTACCCTACACGCGTGGTGCAGAACGAAGCCGCCGCCTGGACGACGTGGTGCGGGAGGCGGCGCAGGTGGTTGCGGAGGGGATCAGCGAGATCACGCTGCTGGGCCAGACGGTGAACTCCTACCACGATGGCGACCACGATTTTGCCGCCCTGCTGCGTGCAGTTGGGGCAGTGCCGGGCGTGCGGCGCCTGCGCTTCACCTCGCCGCACCCCAACGACTTCAGCGACGCGGTAATCGCCGCGATGGCCGAGGTCGAGGCGGTGTGCGAGCACGTGCACCTGCCGATGCAGTCGGGATCGACCAGCATGCTCAAGCGCATGCTGCGCCGCTACTCGCGCGAGGAGTACCTGCGGTGCGTGGAGCGCCTGCGCGCCGCGGTGCCCGGCATCAGCCTCACCACCGACATCATCGTCGGCTTTCCCGGCGAGACGGAGGAGGAGTTCGAGGAGACGATGTCGGCGGTGCGCGCCGTCGGCTTCGACGACGCGTTCACCTTCAAGTTCTCGGCGCGCGAGGGGACACCCGCCACGCGGATGCCCGCGGAGTGGACCGTTGCGGATGAGGTGTCGGCGGAGCGCCTGGGGCGGCTCATCGAGGCGGTGCGCGCCGGCGCGCGGGACAAGAACCTCCGCCTGTTGGGCGAGCGCCGAGAGGTGCTCGTCGAGAAGCCGGCCAAGCGCGGCGAGTTGATGCAGGCTCGTTCGCGCGACTACAAGACGGTGCTCATGCCGGGAGACGAGTCGCTCGTGGGGAGCTACCAACTCGTGGAGCTGACCGGTACCACGGGATCGACCTTCACGGGAACCGTGGTGAAGGAGCGCTCGCCGCTCCCGATTGCGTCGTAGCAACGGCGGTGGCGCGCGCCGGGGTTGCGCTCTCGCGTGCGCTTCGCTTCGTGTGACTCGCGTCACGTCGTCGGACAGTGCGTGAATCGCGCAGCCTCGCCGGTCGTCCTAGTGACGGCGGCGTCCGCCTCGGCGCCGGGCCCTTTGCCCTCCGGATCCAGGATGCACAACGCACTCGAAGAAGTGGTGGGGGAAGTCTTCGAGCAGCTGGCTCGGCGTCATGCGCACTTTCGGTCCTGTGCGCAATGCCGTGATGACGTCATCACGCACACACTCAACCAAGCTCGTCCCAGGTACATCAGCGGGTCGCTGATTGGATCAGCGGTCACGCGCGTGGCGCTCTCGCACGGACAGGCACGGGCCGAACTGGCGGTGCTGGTGCTCGACGCCATGCGGAAGGTGACCGCGCGCCCGCGCCATTCGCGCCTCAAGGGGGCGGAGGAGTGCGCGCCGGGCTGAATCGTGTGCTGCGGGAGGGGAGATGCCCCTCGTCACCTGGTCGTTCATCAGTTACGCCGCCGGTCTCCTCCTGGGATTCGGCGGCGTCGTCGTGGCGGGAGCTGTGGTGGGGGCGTGTGCGGGCTTGGCGGCGCTCGCGCGCCGCGCCTGGGTGCATGCGGTCGCCGCGCTCGCACTCGTGGGGGGCGTGGCGGTTGGGGCGCAGTCGCGCCGCGCCGACGCCGCGTGCGCGCGTGACGTGCGCCAGCACGGGCGCGCGACAATCCTGCTGCGCAGCGACCTGGCCCCCGGGCGCGCGGGGCGCGGCATCGTGCAGCGGGACGGATGCGCAGTGCGTGTCCGCGTACGGGTGCGCCGCGGTGGTGCGGCGGCTGGCAGCGCGATCGACGTCGATGGGACGTTCGCGCAGCGCGGCGACGTGCTCGACGTCGTCGACGGCAACGTCCAGCTCCTGCGTCCGCCCGGGGCGCTGGCGCGCTGGCGTGCGTGGACGGCCTCACGCATCGACCGGCTCTATGGCCGTGACGCGCCGCTCGCGCGCGCCCTCCTCCTCGCCGACGCCGATGACCTCGACCGCGAACTTCGCGATCGCTTTGCCGAGGCGGGGATCATCCACATGCTGTCGGTGTCGGGGCTGCATGTGGGGATCATCGCCGCCGCGGTGCGGACGCTGGCCATCGCGGCGCGCGCCGGGAGCCTGGCGGCCGACCTCGTGTCGTTAGGAACGACGCTGGCATTCGTGGGCTTCATTGGCGTGCCGCCGCCGGCGGTGCGTTCCGCGGCCATGCTGGGGCTGTCGGTGGTTGCGCGACTGCGCCAGCGCCCCACGGCGCCGTGGGGGATCTGGGCGGCGTCGTGCGCCTTTCCCCTCCTGGAGCCGCACGTGGTGCTCGACCTGGGGTGGCAGTTGAGCGTGGTGGGAATGGCGGGGCTCCTGGCCAGTGCGCGGGCGGTGCGGCGCGCAACGCGTGACCTCCGCGGCTGGCGCCGAACGGTGGTGGCGTCGATGGTGGCAACCACCGTGGCGTCGGCAACGACGGCGCCGCTGGTGGCGTGGGTCTTTGGCCGAGTGAGCCTTGCGGCGGTGCTGACGAACGTCGTGGCGGCGCCGCTGTTCGGCGTTGCGCAGCCACTCCTCTTTGCCTCGCTGGTGGCGCTGCCGTTGCAGGCGCTGGCTCGCCCGCTGGCGGAGGCGGCGCGAAGTGCGCTCTGGCTTATCGACCTCGTGGCGCGTGCGGGGGCGGCGCTCCCGTGGGCGGCTGTTCGCGCCGAGCCGGACGTGATGACGGCGTGCTTCCTTGGCGTTGCCGCGGTCGCTGGCATGGTCGCCCTCGTGGGGCACTGGTGGCGCCGGCCGGCGTGTCTCTCGTTAGGCGCGGTGGCACTGGCGACGTGGTGGCCCATGCTCCGGCCCGGGCCCGGGCGCCTGGAGCTGCACATGATCGACGTGGGGCAGGGGGACGCGCTGGCGCTGCGCACGCCGCGCGGGCGATGGCTCGTGGTGGATGCGGGCGGTGGATGGCGGGGCGGGGATGCGGGAGCAACCATCGTCTGGCCGTACCTGCGGCGCATGGGCGGCGACGTGGTGTACCTGACCATGACGCACCCTCACCTGGACCACATTGGTGGTGCGGCGAGCGTCCTGTCGCGTTCCGGGGCAGACACGGTCTGGGACGGTGCCTATGTCTCGGCAAACCCGTCGTATCGTGACTTGCTGCGTGAGGCGCGCCGGCGTGCACGAGCGTGGCGGCGCGTTGCGGCTGGCGACTCGATCGTCTTCGACGGTGTGGTGGTGCGAGTCCTCGCCCCCGAGGCGGCGTGGATCGCGACGCTCGACGCCGCACGCGGCGGCTCGTCAGGCGGCGATCCCAACGAGGCAAGCGTGGTGCTGCAAGTCGAGCTCGGGGCGCGCCGATTCCTGCTCACCGGCGACGCCGAGGCGGGGGAGGAGGCGTGGCTGCTCGCGCGCTACGGCGAGGCGTTGCGGAGCGACGTGCTCAAGGTGGGGCATCACGGGAGCAACACGAGTTCGACGCCGGCCTTTCTCGATGCGGTGCATCCGCGCGTGGCGCTCGTGTCGGTCGGGGCGGGAAATCGGTACGGCCACCCCGCCGATCACGTGTTGCAGTCGCTCGACGAGCGCGGTGTTCACCTGTTGCGCACCGACGACGATGGGACGATAGTCGTATCGACCGATGGCAGCGATCTCGAGGTGCGCTCGGGGGCATCGCGATGGCGTGACGCTTCCGCGGGGCCTCCTGCAGGGAGGTAGGGGCGAGGCAGCGCCGAGGGCGCCGCGCCGCCGATTTCTCCCCGGAATCGTCGCGAAGGCGAACAACGGTGGAACTTTTTGGGAGTCGCGATGGTGGGATGGCTGCTGAAAACGATTGCAGGAGAGCGCGAAGCGATTTCGCCGGAGTTGCTCTCCGCGTTTCCCGAGTTGGGCCGTGTGCGACTGCGCCGCGGAGGGGTGCTGCCACGCGTGGGTGGATGGAGCCTGGGGCGGTCGACGGTCGCCGGGATCACTTTCGGGCGCACCGTCTGGCTCGGCACGAATGCCCGGGCGTCGGCGGAATTACTCTTGCACGAGCTTCGGCACGTTCATCAGTTTGAGTCCGTCCAGGCCTTCCCGCTTCGATACGTGTGGGAGTCGCTGCGGCGCGGCTACCACCACAATCGGTTCGAAGTGGACGCGCGCCAGTTCGCGATGGAACGCGTGCGTCCCAACTCCGGTCTCCCATCCAGCGAGGGCGCGTAGACGTGGTCAAGCATACTGCCACCTCCGTCGTCACGATCGAGCGGTTCATCATCGAGCAGGAGCGGCTGTTTCCCGAGGCCACGGGCTCGCTCTCGGCCATCCTCTACGACATCGCGCTCGCCGCGAAGATGATCGCCAGCAAGGTGCGACGCGCCGGGTTGGTCGACATCCTCGGCTCGATGGAATCCGAGAACGTGCAGGGCGAGATCCAGCAGAAGCTCGACGTCTTCGCCAACGAGACGATCATCAAGGCGATGGACCACACCGGGCGGCTCTGCGCGATGGCGTCGGAAGAAGAGCCCGACATCATCCACATCCCCGAGCAGTTCAAGTGCGGGAACTACGTCCTGCTCTTCGATCCGCTCGACGGCTCGTCGAACATCGACGTGAACGTCCCCGTCGGGACGATCTTCTCCGTGATGCGGAAGATCACCCGCGGCCCGCACGGCGAAATGGAGGACATGCTGCAGCCCGGGCGTCGCCAGGTGGCCGCCGGCTACATCATCTACGGCTCCAGCACGATGCTCGTGTACACCACCGGCCAGGGGGTGCACGGCTTCACGCTCGACCCGTCCATCGGCGAGTTCCTCCTGTCGCACGTCGACATCAAGATCCCGCAGCGCGGGCGCTACCTCTCCGTCAACGATTCGTACGAGAAGTACTGGGACGACAACGTGAAGGCGCTCATGCGGCGCTATCGCGGGCTCGATGGGGAGCAGAAGGCGATGAGCGTCCGTTACGTCGGGTCGCTCGTGGCCGACTTTCATCGCAACCTGCTTGGCGGCGGCGTCTTCGTGTATCCCGCCAACTCGCAGTCGCCGCGCGGCAAGTTGCGCCTGCTGTATGAGGCCAATCCGCTGGCGTTCATCGCCAAGGAAGCGGGTGGCGCCGCCATCGACGGCGTGCAGGACATCCTGGATGTGCAGCCGCTCGAGTTGCACCAGCGTGTTCCCCTCTACATCGGGAGCCGCGACGAGATCAACACCGCCCGCGACCTCCTGTCGCGCCAGTTGGCAGCAGTCGGATAGTTCGCTCCCCCCAGGGCAGCGCCGAACGGGATGGCCGCACGCGGTCGTCCCGTTCGACGTTCGGGGCGGGGGATGTACCTTTCGCGCATGTCCAATCCCTCCGAGTCCCGCCGGTCGCCGTCAGGCATCGACGTGCACGCCGTGTACCGCCCCGCCGATGCAGCGGGCGACTATTCGCAGTCGTTAGGCGACCCCGGCACCTTCCCGTTCACGCGTGGCGTCCAGCCCACCATGTACCGCGGGCGCCTGTGGACCATGCGGCAGTACGCGGGCTTCGGGACGGCGGCAGAAACCAACACGCGCTTCCGTCACCTCCTCGCCGCCGGGCAGACCGGACTCTCCGTCGCCTTCGACCTTCCCACGCAGATGGGGATCGATAGCGATGCTCCGCGCGCGCTGGGCGAAGTGGGGCGCGTTGGCGTGGCGATCGACACCGTCGAGGACATGCACGCGCTGCTGCTCGACCTCCCGCTCGACAAGGTGTCGACGTCGATGACGATCAATGCCACCGCCGCCACCCTGCTGGCGATGTACATCGTGGTGGCGGAAGAACGCGGCATCGCGCGCGCGCAGGTGAGCGGGACGATCCAGAACGACCTACTCAAGGAGTACATCGCGCGCGGGACCTACATCTACCCGCCCGGCCCCTCGCTTCGACTCATCGCCGACATCTTCCGCTTCTGTGCGGCCGAGGTGCCCAACTGGAACCCCATCTCGATCTCGGGCTACCACATTCGCGAGGCGGGGGCGACGGCGGTGCAGGAGCTGGCGTTCACCTTTGCCAACACGCTCGAGTACGTGCGCCAGGCCATCGCGGCGGGGTTACCGGTGGATCGCTTCGCACCGCGCCTCTCCTTCTTCTTCGCGGCGCACAACGACCTGTTCGAGGAGGTGGCCAAGTTCCGCGCCGCGCGCCGCATCTACGCGCGCCTGATGCGCGAGCGCTTCGGCGCCAGCGATGCGTCGTGCCGCCTGCGATTCCACACGCAGACGGGGGGCGTGACGCTCACGGCGCAGCAGCCGCTCAACAACGTGGTGCGGGTGGCAGTGCAGACGCTGGCCGCCACGTTAGGCGGGACGCAGTCGCTGCACACCAACGGCTACGACGAGGCGCTCGCCCTCCCCACGGCCGAGGCGGCGACACTCGCGCTGCGCACGCAGCAGGTGGTGGCCTACGAGTCGGGGGTGGCGTCGACGGTCGATCCGCTGGCGGGGTCGTACTACGTGGAGGCGCTGACCGACGAACTCGAGCGGCAGACGCTCGAACTCCTGGCCAAGGTGGACGAGATGGGAGGCGCCGAGCGCGCCATTGCCGCCGGCTTCTTCCAGGACGAGATCGCCCGCAGCGCGTACGCGCACCAACTGCGCGTGGAGTCGGGAGAGACGGTGGTGGTGGGGGTGAATCGGTTCGACGACGGGCGCGACCCTCCCATCATAGCGTCGCCCGACTTTTCACGGCTCGAGCTCGAGCAGGTGCAGCGGCTGCGCGCGGTGAAGGCAACGCGCGACCGGGAACGAGTCGACGCCTCGCTCGCGGCGTTGTCGGCGGCGGCCGCCCCCTACGCGGACCGGTCGGACGGAGCGTCCGGCGGCTGGGGCCCTGAGGGGGCGGGCGTGCTGCCGACGCTGATGCCGCTCATCATCGACGCCGTTCGCGCGCGTGGCTCGGTTGGGGAAATCAGCGATACGCTGGAGCGAAGCTGGGGGCAGTTCCGGCCGGCGTGATGCGGCGGGCGGTTGAGCCGCGACCTTCGCGCGGCTAAGTTATTGACGCTGTAACGCTTGCATTCCTCCAACGACGCATGCCGACTTACGAGTTTCGCTGCCCCGACGGGACGATCATCGAACGGTCCTTCAAGATCTCGGAAGTGCCCGACCAGATTCCCGCCCCCGACGGCTCGGGGATGGCCGTGCGCCTCATCTCCGGTGGCGCTGGGCTGATATTCAAGGGTTCCGGCTTCTACATCACCGACTACGGCAAGGACGGGAAGAAGGACCAGCGCGCGAATGCCGCGTCGTCGGGTGGCGACGCCAAGTCGGGCGAGTCGAAGTCCGGGGACGCGAAGTCCGGCGAGTCGAAGTCCGGGGATTCGAAGTCGGGTGGGAGTAGCGCGTCGGGCGGTGGAGGATCGTCATCGTCGTCGTCCTCCTCTTCATCGTCGTCGGGATCCGGGTCGTCCGGCAAGTCGAGCGGCGGCGAATGACGCCGGAAACGATCCTGCGCGACGCGCTGCGCGAGGCGGCGGTCGCCCTGGGTGCTCCCGCCGACTTCCAGCCGCAACTCGAGCGCCCGCGTGACCCCTCGTTCGGGGACTGGGCGAGCAACGCGGCGATGAGCCTGGCGCGAGCGCTCAAGCGCAAGCCGCTCGACATTGCGCACGATCTCGTGGCGCGACTGGACGTGGCAAAGGCGGGCGTATCGGAGGCCTACATCGCCGGTGCAGGGTTCATCAACTTCCGCCTGGCGGCGGGGGCGGAGGCCAAGGGGCTCGTGGAACTGCTGGCGGCCGGTCGCGCCTACGGACGGACGGCCGAAGGGGCGGGGCGGGTGGTGAACGTCGAGTTTGTCTCCGCAAACCCTACCGGGCCGCTGCATGTGGGGCACGGGCGGCAGGCGGCGTTAGGCGACGCGATCTCCACGCTGTTGGAGTGGACCGGGTGGACGGTCACGCGCGAGTTCTACTACAACGACGCCGGGGTGCAGATCGCGAACCTCGCGCGCTCGGTGCAGGCGCGGGTGCGCGAGCTGGCGACCGGGGTGGCGGAGATCCCCGAGGGGGGCTACCACGGCGAGTACATCCGCGACATCGCGCGCGACTACGTGGCGCAGCATGCCGCCGACGCCGCCGGCCACGACCTCGAGGCGATCCGCGCCTTTGCCGTGGCCTACCTGCGCGGCGAGCAGGACAAGGATCTGCAGGCATTTGGCGTCACGTTCGACGTGTACTACCTGGAGTCGTCGCTCTATAGCGAGGGGAAGGTCGACGAGACGGTGCAGATGCTGCGCGCGGCCGGGCAGACGTTCGACAAGGACGGCGCGCTCTGGCTGCGCACGACCGAGTATGGTGACGACAAGGACCGCGTGATGCGGAAGTCGGACGGGACGTACACGTACTTCCTCCCCGACGTGGCGTATCACCTGGCCAAGTGGCGGCGCGGCTTCACGCGCGCCATCGACGTGCAGGGGGCGGACCATCACAGCACCGTGACGCGCGTGCGCGCTGGGCTGCAGGCGTTAGGCGTGGGGATCCCGCAGGGGTACCCCGAGTACGAGCTGCACCAGATGGTGACGGTGATGAAGGGGGGTGAGGAGGTGAAGATCTCCAAGCGGGCCGGCGCCTACGTCACCGTGCGCGACCTGATCGACGAGGTGGGGCGCGACGCGGTGCGCTACTTCCTCCTCATGCGCAAGTCGGACTCGCAGCTCGTCTTTGACGTCGACGTGGCGCGCGCGCAGAGCGAGGAGAACCCGGTGTACTACATCCAGATGGCGCATGCGCGCGTCTGCGGGATCTTCCGCGTGGGCGAGATCGATGCCGCGACGCTCACCGGCGAGGGGGTGGATTGGCGGGCGCTGGTGGAGGACGATGAGCGAGAGCTGGTGAAGTCGTTGTTGGGCTTTCCAGGGTTGGTCACCGCCGCGGCGCGCACCCTCGCCCCGCACCTCGTGGCTTCGTACCTCCTCGACACCGCCCGCCAGGTGCACACATGGTACCACAAGCATCACGTGCTGGGTGAGCCCGAGCCGATTCGTTCCGCCCGCCTGGCGCTGGCCAGGGCGGCGCAGGTCACGCTGGCCAACGGCCTGGCGATTCTCGGGATCGCGGCGCCGGAACGCATGTAGGAAGGGCAAACGGGTGACGGGAGACGGGGGTGCGCGCTACGCGCGCGGTTCGTCGACCACTCACGCCGCTCATCCCCCCGGACTTTGCAGGGCTCACTCGCACTCGCGTCGGTTCAACTCCCGTCTCCCGTCTCCCGTCTCCCGTCTCTCGGTATGTCCGTTCTCGTCGTAGGCTCCGTCGCGCTGGACTCCGTCGAAACTCCCTTTGGCAAGGCCGATGAGGTGCTCGGTGGCTCGGGGACCTTCTTCTCGGCTTCGGCCAGTCACCTGACGACCGTCAAGCTGGTTGGGGTGGTGGGGAGCGACTATCCGGTGGAGAAGCTGGCGCCGTTAGGCGCGCGGGGGGTGGACCTGTCGGGGGTGGAGCAGGCGGAGGGTGAGTCGTTTCGCTGGCGGGGGCGCTACCGGCACGACCTCAACTCGGCGGAGACGCTGGAGACACGGCTGGGGGTCTTTTCGCACTTCCGTCCCAAGATTCCCGATCAGTTCCGCCGAGCGCCGTACGTCTTCCTGGCCAACATCGACCCGCGATTGCAGCTGGACGTGCTGCGCCAGGTGGAGAAGCCGGAGCTGGTGGCGTGCGACACGATGAACTTCTGGATCGAGAGCCGGCGCAGCGACCTGATGGAGCTGCTCACGCACGTCGACGTGCTCCTGCTCAACGACAGCGAGGCGCGGCAGCTCACCGAGCACTCGAACCTGGTCAAGGCGTCGCGGTGGATCCTGGGGCGTGGCCCGCGCGTCGTGATCATCAAGAAGGGGGAGCACGGCGCCTTCATGTTCACCGAGCGCTCCGTCTTCTTCGCGCCCGCGTACCCGCTGGAGGATGTCTTCGACCCCACGGGGGCTGGCGACTCGTTCGCCGGCGGTTTCATGGGATACCTCGCGCGGACCGGCAAGCTCGACGAGGAGCACATGCGGCGCGCCGTGGTGTATGGCTCGGCGATGGGATCGTTTGCGGTCGAGAAGTTCTCGATCGAGCGCCTGCTCGAACTGGACCAGGCGGTGATCCACGAGCGGCTCAATGAGTTCCGCCGCCTCGTGGCATTCCAGGAGGAGTTGCCGAGGTGACCAACGGGGGACAGCAGGCGGGGCTGAGCTATCGGGCGGCCGGCGTCGACATCGAGGCGGCCGACGACGCGAAGACGCGGATCGGCAAGCTGGTCGAGTCGACGCGCACGGCCGGGTGCCTGGGGGCGTTTGGCGCCTTTGGCGGGATGTTCCGCGCCCCCACTGGCGGCGCGCCGATCCTGGTGGCCAGCGCCGACGGCGTGGGCACCAAGATCAAGGTCGCGATCGAGGCCGGCCGGCACGACACGGTTGGGCACTGCCTCGTGAACCACTGCGTCAACGACATCCTGGCGCAGGGGGCGACGCCGCTCTTCTTCCTCGACTACGTCGCCTTCGGGGCGTTGCAGCCGTCGGTGGTCGAGGCGGTGGTGGCGGGGGTGGCTGCCGGCTGCCGCGAGAACGCCTGCGCCCTGATCGGTGGCGAGACGGCCGAGATGCCGGGGCTGTACACGCCGCCCGACTACGACCTGGCGGGCTTCATCGTGGGCACGGTGCAGGAAGGGGAGACGTTAGGCGCCGACCGCGTGCGCGCGGGCGACGTCCTCATCGGTTTCGAGAGCTCGGGGCTGCACACCAACGGCTACTCGCTGGCGCGTCGCATCGTGGGCGAACGCATGCAGCTGACGGTGAACGATCCGTTTCCCGGCGAGGCGGGGGCGACCGTGGCCGACGTGCTGCTGCGCGTGCATCGCTCCTACCTGTCGGCGGTGCGCCCGGTGCTGGGGCGCGTTCGTGCGCTGGCGCACATCACGGGGGGCGGGCTTCCCGGCAACCTCAATCGGGCGCTCCCCGCCACGCTCGACGCCATTGTCGACACGCGCAGCTGGGAAATCCCGAATGTCTTCCGCGTCCTCGAGGCGGCGGGAGGGGTGGCGCGCGACGAGATGTTCCGCGCCTTCAACATGGGGGTGGGGCTGGTGGTCGTTGCCGATCCCGCCGACGCGTCGTCGGTCCTCCAGTCGGCGGCCGATGCCGGCGTGCGGGCCTGGCACCTCGGGCACGTGGCGCCGGGGAGCGGCCAGGTGCAACTCGCAGCGGCGCCGTAGCGGCGCCGCTCGCGTCCCTCGCTGGAGGTTGGAGATGTCAGGTCGCGCAGTTCCCCGCCAGTTCGCACCATGCATCGTGCGCCGCCCGCAATGGCTGGCAGCGCGCGCCGTCGTGTTCGCGGCGGCGCTGGCTGTGGAGATCTTCGCTGCCGCGCCGTGTACCGCCGGCGCACAAGGCGGGAGCATCGATGCGCAGTGCGGCACGGCAACGCTCAACGAGCGCGTGACCCAGGACGCCTGCCAGAAGGCGATCGACCTGTTCCAGTTCATGGCCCCCCAACTCGGCGCTGCGCTCTCCGGGGGGAACGCCGTGCTGGGGGAGCACTCCGCGCTCCGCGGGTTCGGCCACTTCTCCCTCGGCCTTCGCGCCAACGCGGTGCAGGGACGGCTCCCGCGTGTCGACGAGCGCACGCCGTCGCTCACTGGCGCGGTGTCCAGCAGCTACACCACGACAGCGGAGTTCATCCCCGCACCGGTGGTGGACGCCGCAGTGGGGCTCTTTCGCGGATTTCCGTTCGCGGGGAGCTACGCGTTAGGCGTGGACGCCCTGGTCAACATCGCCTACATCCCGTCGGTCGATGCCACCGGGCTCTCCGTGAATGTTCCCGATGGGTCGCTCAAGTTCGGTTTCGGCGGCCGACTTGGCCTCCTGGCCGAGACGTTCGTGACCCCGGGTATCTCGGTGACTGTCATCCGGCGCGAACTCCCGACCGTGAACGTACGCGGGCGCGTGTCGGGAGATGACATCCGCGTCGACGACGTGCAGGTGCGGACCACCGCCTGGCGCGTGGTGGCGGGAAAGAACCTCACCGTCTTCGGTCTCGCCGTCGGAGCGGGGCAGGACAGCTACGATACGCGCGCCGATGCCCAAGTGACCGTCAACCGCACGTCGCCGGCGGTGACGTCGGGGGTGATGCACGCGCGCCAGACGCTCACGCGCACCAACATCTTCGCCAACGCCTCGCTCAACCTCGCCTCGGCGCGCCTGGTGGCGGAGATCGGGCGGGCCAGCGGCGGCACGCTGTCGACGTTCAATACCTTCGACGCTCACCGCGCCGACGATCCGCGCAGCTACGCGTCGTTGGGGCTGCGCGTGAGCTGGTAGCGATGGCCCGGCGCAAGACGCCCCCCGCCACCGCGGCGGGCCTTGCCGACGAGGCGCGCGACGGGGCGCGCGACGGGGCGCGCGACGGGGCGCGCGACGATACGCGCTTCATGCGACGCGCCCTGCTCCTCGCGGCGCGCGGATGGGGACAGGTCTCGCCCAATCCGCTGGTGGGGGCGGTGGTCGTGAAGGACGGGGCGATTGTCGGCGAAGGGCACCACGCGGCATTCGGGCGCGACCACGCCGAGGTGGTGGCGTTAGGCAGGGCGGGGACGCAGGCCCGCGGCAGCACGGTGTACGTCACGCTGGAACCGTGCAACCACCACGGGAAGACGCCGCCGTGCACCGAGGCGCTGATCGCCGCCGGCGTCTCGCGCGTGGTCGTCGCCGTGCGCGACCCGCACCCCATTGCATCTGGCGGCGCGGAACGGCTGCGCGCCGCGGGGCTCACGGTGGACATCGGGACCTGTGCCGCCGAGGCGCGCGAACTCATCGCCCCCTTCCTCCACGCCACCGCTTCCGACCGCCCGTTTGTCACGCTCAAGCTGGCCGTCTCCATCGACGGTGCGCTCGCCGATCACACCCGCAAGACCGGGTGGCTCACCGGCCCCGAGGCGCGCGCCGAGGTGCATCGGTGGCGCGCGCAACACGACGCCGTCGGCGTCGGCATGGGGACCGTCCTCGCTGACGATCCCTCGCTCACCGTGCGCGACGCCAACGCGCCGCGCATCCCGCCGGTGCGCGTCGTCTTCTCTCGTTCGGGGCGGCTCCCGGTCACCAGCGTCCTGGCGCGCACCGCGCGCGACATCCCGGTCGTCGTCCTGGCGCACGACCCCGACCCGGCCTACGAGGCGACGCTCAACGAGATGGGCGTGGATGTCGTCCCGGCGTCGTCGCTGGGCGAGGCGCTGCGTGCGCTGCGTGCGCGCGGCGTTCACTCCATCCTGATCGAGGGAGGGGCGCGCCTCGCCGGCTCGTTCCTCTTCGATCGCCTCGCCGATCGGCTCATGGTCTTCACGGCACCGGTAATCCTCGGCACTGGCTCGCTCAACGCCTTTGTTCTCGCCCCCGCGCAGCGCGCCGACGGAGCGTCGCGGCTGCGGGTAATCGAGCGTACTTCATTCGGCGACGACGTCATGACGATCTACGCGCTGGACGGCGCCGCCGGCGCCCCATCGCCCACCCCCGACGCCCCAAACGGAGGGCCGTGATGTTCACCGGCCTGGTGGAAGACGTCGGCACGATTGTCGGCGTGGAGACAAACGAGGCGGGGCGCGAGTTCCGCATCGCCTGTCGACACGACGACCTGTCGCTGGGCGAGAGCATCGCGTGCGCGGGCGCCTGCCTCACGGTGCGCGACTGCGGTCCGGGATGGTTCACCGTAGCTGCCGTGACCACGACGCTGGGGCGCACCACGATCGGGGAGTGGGGAGAGGGGCGCCGGCTCAACCTCGAGCGCTCGCTGCGGGCCGGTGACAGGCTGGGAGGGCACATCGTGCAGGGGCACGTGGACGGCGTGGGAGAGGTCGTTGCGACGGTGCGGAGCGGCGACGCCTGGCTGATCGAGATCGCAGTCCCCGCGGAGATCGCGGAGCTCCTGGTGCCGCATGGCTCGGTCTGCGTGGACGGGGTGAGCCTGACGGTGAACGAGATCCCGCGCCCCGGGATTCTCCAGGTGTCGATCATCGAGTACACCCTTCGGCACACCACGCTGGGCGAGCTGTCGGTGGGCGATCGTGTCCACCTCGAGGGCGATGTGGTCGGGAAGTTCGTGCGCACACTCGTGCGCCCGTACGTCTCGGGCGGGGGAGGCGTGTAGCGGGGAGGCGCGAGGGGGGCACGGCGCGCACCCCGCTCGGAGGCGACCACAAGCTTTGGGCAAGCCCACCAACGGGTTACGTTTTACCCATGGCATTCGGAACTGTACAGCAGGCGATCGAGGATCTCCGCAACGGCAAGTTCGTCGTCGTGGCGGACGATGAGGATCGGGAGAACGAGGGCGACCTGGTCTGCGCCGCGGAGCTGGTCACGCCCGAGATGGTCAATTTCATGCTCAAGGCCAAGGGGATGATCTGCGTTGCCCTCCCGGCCGAGCGTGTGTCGCAACTGGGTCTCTCGATGCAGGCCCGCGAGAACACCGAGTCGATGAAGACCGCGTTCACGGTCTCGATCGACGGCGCGCCGAAGTACGGCGTCTCCACGGGGATCTCGGCCTCCGATCGCGCCATCACCATTCGGCTCGCCGCCGATCCCACCAAGGGGGCCGACGACGTGCGAACCCCCGGGCACGTGCACCCGCTCAAGGCGCGGCATGGCGGGGTGCTGCAGCGGGTGGGGCACACCGAGGCGGCGGTCGACCTGTGCCGCCTGGCCGGGATGCAGCCCGCCGGGGTGATTTGCGAGATCCTCAACGAGGACGGGCTCACGATGAAGCGTGACGAGCTCGACGCCTTTTCCAGCGCGCACGGCCTCACCTTCATCACCGTTGCCGACCTGGTGGCGCACCGCCTCACGAACGAGCGGCTGGTGCATCGCGCCGCCGACGCCCGGCTGCCTAACGATCTTGGTGGCGATGCGTGGCGCATCGTGGGCTATCGCAACGACGTCGACGATCGCGAGCACGTGGCGCTGGTGTACGGCGACGTGGGGAACGGCGAGAACGTCCTCGTGCGCATGCACTCCAAGTGCCTTACCGGCGACGTCTTCCACTCGCGGCGCTGCGATTGCGGCTGGCAGTTGCACAAGGCGATGGAGATGATTGCCGAGGAGGGGAAGGGGGTCATCGTCTATCTCGACCAGGAAGGGCGCGGCATCGGCCTCATCAACAAGCTGCGCGCCTACGAGCTGCAGGATCAGGGACACGACACGGTCGAGGCCAACGAGAAGCTCGGCTTCAAGTCCGACCTGCGGAACTACGGCGTGGGGGCGCAGATCCTCCTCGACCTCGGGGTGAAGTCGATTCGCGTGATGACCAACAACCCGATGAAGCTGGTCGGGCTCAAGGGGTACGGCCTCGAGCTCGTGGACCGGGTGCGCATCGCGGCGCCGAGCAACGAGGAGAACGCCTCGTACCTCGAGACCAAGCGCACCAAGATGGGCCACCTCCTCAATACCTGATCCCAACCGGTTCCGCGGCATGCCCGAATACACAGGTGCGAGCGAGGGGGCGCATCGACGAATCGCCGTCGTCGTCTCGCGCTTCAACGAGACCATCACGCAGCGGCTGGTGGAGGGGGCGCTGGACGCGCTCACTCGGCACGGGGTTGCCTTCGACGACGTCGATGTCTTCTGGGTCCCCGGGGCGTGGGAGCTGCCGTTCGCGGCGCGGCGCGTCCTGGCCAGCGATCGCTACGACGCCTGCGTGGCGTTAGGCGCGGTGATCCGCGGCGATACGCCGCACTTCGACATCGTGGCCAACGAGAGCGCGCGCGGGCTGATGCAGGCCAGCGCGGAGCTGGACGTTCCCGTCGCGAATGGCGTACTCACCTGCGACACGATGGAGCAGGCCGAGGCGCGAGCTGGCGGGGCACACGGCAACAAGGGATGGGACGCGGCGATGGCGGCGCTGGAGATGGCGGACCTCTTCGGGCGACTCGATGCCGCTGACGAAGGCTGACCAACGGTTGCGGCGCCGCGCGCGCGCGCGGACGCTGCAGGCGCTCTACGCGTGGGACGTGGCGCACGAAGGCGCGATTGCCGGCGTGACGCAGCGCATGTGGGACGACATGGCCCTTGGCGCCGGCGAGCGCGCCTTCGCCACCCCGCTCATCCGCATGGTCGAAGCGCATGGTTCGCGCATCGATGCCACGCTCGCCGACCTCACCACCAACTGGCGCCTCGAGCGCGTGGGGGCCATCGAGCGCGCGGCGCTGCGCCTCGGGGCCGCGGAGCTGATGTACGGCGGGAGCGACGAGCGTGAGCCCACGCCGCCGCGCGTCACCATCCAGGAGACGGTGCTGCTGACGGAGCGCTTCGGGAGCGCCGAGAGTGCGCGCTTCGTGAACGGCGTCCTGGACGCGCTGGCGCGAAAGCTCGGGAGGATCTAGTTGCGCCTCCTGCTCGTGAACTGGCAGGATCGGGAGAACCCGCAGGCCGGGGGCGCCGAGATCCACCTGCACGAGATCTTTGGGCGCCTGGCGGCACGCGGGCATGAGGTGACGCTGCTCTGCGGCGGGTGGCCCGGCTCCCCACCGGAGGCACAGCTCGACGGGATGCGCGTCGTGCGCGTCGGGACGCGCTACACCTTTCCATTCCTGGCCCGGCGCGCCTACCGCGAGCGCTTCGCCGCGGGTGCGTTCGACGCGATCGTCGAGGACATCAACAAGGTCCCGCTCTTCACCCCGCGCTGGGGAACGACGCCAGTGGTCGGCGTGGTCCCGCACCTGTTTGGGGGGACGGCGTTCCAGGAGGTGCCAGCGCCACTGGCGGCGATGGTCTGGCTCGCCGAGCGCCCGATCCCCGTCGTCTATCGCGGCGTCCCGTTCCAGGTGATCAGCGAGAGCACCGCCGACGACCTGGTGCAGCGCGGGATCCCGCGCGCCCTGATCCGCGTGATCTACTGCGGGATCGATTCGGTGGCCTACACACCGGCGGCAGGGACGCGATCGCCGAGCCCCCTATTCGTGTACCTGGGGCGGCTCAAGCGGTATAAGCGAGTCGACCTCATCATTCAGGCATTCGCCCGACTCGGGGATCCCCGCGCACGGCTCGAGATTGCCGGGGGAGGGGATTCCCGCGGCGAGTTGGAACGGCTCGCGCATTCGCTTGACCTTGGCGATCGCGTGCGGTTTCTTGGGCGCATAAGCGAGGACGAGAAGCTGGCCCTCATGCGACGCGCGTGGGCGCTGGCGTTCACGTCTCCGAAGGAGGGGTGGGGGATCACCAACCTCGAGGCGGCCGCGTGCGGGACGCCGGTGATCGCGTCGAATTCGCCGGGGATCCGGGAGTCGGTCCGGGACGGCGAGACGGGTTACCTGGTCCCGCATGGAGACGTCGAGGCGTTGAAGGGGGCGATGGCGCGGATCGTGGCGTCGCCCGCCCTGGTCGAGGTGCTCGGAGCGGCGGGGCGCCGCTTCGCCGAACAGTTCACGTGGGAGCGCTCAGCGAACGAGACGGAGGCGCACCTCGCCGGTGTACTGCAGCCGAATGGAGGATAATCGTCGTGGAAGTCGTCTATCACGCGCATAACGCGGTCATCTCCGACCGCATGAAGGAGCGGGCCACGCGTGGCCTGTCCAAGTTGTCGCAACGCCTCGATCGCGCCGTCGATGCCACGGTGCGCTTCCACCAGGATGGCCCGACGCGCCGCGTCGAGATCCGGCTCAATGCGCCGGGACAGCGCGACCTGGTGGCCGAGGGCTCGGCCCGCTACTACGGACCGGCGCTGAAGATCGCGCTCGCCCACCTGTCGACCCAGGTGGGACACGTGAAGCGGAAGCCGAAGGAAAAGGCCAGCCGCCTCGTGACCGCCTGAGCGCCCCACGACCGGAGACGTCGCGCGCGTGAATCGCACCGTCAGCGTCGGGCGCCTGTTCGAGCGCCTCAAGGACCCGCTCGAGCTGGAACAGCTCGGCGGGGCCTTCGGGCATGAGCGCGACATCGTCAATTCCGACTTCTCGAGCCCCGGGCTTGCCATTGCCGGCTTCGTTGCGCGCTTCATGCACGAGCGGCCGCAGGTGTTTGGCGAGACGGAGATGACGTACCTCGCCTCGCTCGCCGAGGCGGACCGTGCGCGCCAGCTGCAACTCTTCTTCTCGTTTCCCATCCCCTGCGTCTTCGTGACCAAGGCGCTGGACGTGGTGGAGCCGCTGCTGGCCATTGCCGTCGCCGCGGGGGTCCCGGTCTTTCGCTCACCGCTCAAGACCAACGAGTTCTACCGGCGCGTGAAGCCGCTGGTGGAGGACATGTTCGCGCCGACGTCGACATTGCACGGGTCGCTGGCCGACGTGTACGGCGTGGGGCTCCTCTTCACGGGAGCGAGCGGTATCGGGAAGTCGGAGTGCGTGCTCGACCTCGTGGAGCGCGGGCACCGGCTGGTGGCCGACGACGTCGTCATTGCCAGGCGGCGCGGCAACGACATCCTCATCGGGAGCGGGCATCACCTGCAGCGGCACTTCATGGAGATCCGCGGCGTGGGGTTGATCGACGTGCCCAGCGTCTTCGGTATCAGGTCGGTGCGCCAACAGAAGCGCATCGAGGTCGTGGTGCAGCTCATGGAGTGGACCGAGGATGCGGTGGTGGAGCGCACGGGACTGGAAGGGGAGCTGACGACCATCCTTGGCGTCGAGCTGCCGCTCATCACGGTCTACCTCAATCCCGGGAAGAACATCACCGTGATTGCGGAGGTGATTGCCATGAACCATCTGCTGCGCTACGCCGGGATCAACCCGGCCGAAGCGTTCAACCAGCGCCTGATGGGGCACATGCAGCAGAAGTCCGCCGACCTGCGGCGCTACCTGATCCAGGACGATGAGTAGCGCCCCGGCGCCGCGTGCGATCGTGGCCGGCCACGGCGATTTTGCCGCGGGGATCGTGTCGGCGGTGGTGCAGATCACCGGGCGCGACGACGTGTTCGTGGCACTCTCCAACCGGGGGATGAGCGCCCAGGATGTGGAGCGCACGCTGCGGGAGCGCGTGGAGGCGCTGTCGCCCGACGGGGGGGCGGTGGCGGTCATCTTCACCGACCTGCCGGCGGGGAGCTGCACCATGGCCGCCCGCCGGCTGCAACGCGAGCGTCCCGGGCTGTCGGTGGTGACCGGGGTGAACCTGGCGGCGCTGCTGGAGTTCGTCTTCAGCGAGGCGGGCGATGCGGCCGCGGCGGCCGCGGAATCGGTGGAGAAGGGGCGCAAGGCACTCGCCGTGGCGGGTGGCGGCGCGCTGGGCGGGGGGTCGCGTGGCGCTTGAGCTCTATCGCATCGACGATCGCCTGATCCACGGGCAAGTCGTGGTCGGGTGGGGACAGCCGCTCGACCTGCGATTCATCGTGCTCGTGGACGAGGAAGTCGCGGCCAGTGATTGGGAGCAGGAGCTGTACCGCATGGGGGTCCCGCCGGAGATGGACGTCTACTTCGAATCGTTGGCCGACGCGGCGGCGCGACTCGCCGAGCACCAGGCCGACCCGCGAGCGGGATTGCTCCTGACGGGGGACATCGAGACCATGGCGCGCCTGGTGGAGGCGACGCGCGCGATTCCGTCGGTGAACCTGGGCGGGATCCACCACAAGACGGGGCGCGTGCAGCGCCTGCGCTACGTCTTTCTCTCCCCGGCAGAGGAGGCGGCGCTGCGCGAACTGTCGCGCAGCGGCGTCGAGGTCACGGCGCAGGACGTACCGGCCGCGCGCCCCCTCCCGCTGGACGAGGTCCTGGCCGGTGAGGGGAACCGATGAACCCCGTGGAGATCGGCGCGATCGCCCTCCTCGGCGCCGTGTTCGGGCTCGACGTCGTCTCCTTTCCGCAGGCGATGCTCTCGCGCCCGCTGGTGGCGGCGACGCTCACCGGGGCCTTTCTCGGGGCTCCGGAGGCGGGGCTCCTTCTTGGGGCGACGCTGGAGTGTTTTGCCCTGGAGTCGCTCCCGTTCGGTGCGTCGCGCTACCCGGAGTGGGGATCGTCGTCGGCCGTGGGCGGGGCGCTGGTCTCGCTCCCCGTGGCAAAGGGGGCAGGCGCACTGATGATCGCGGTGGTGGTGACGTTGTGCTGGGCCTGGCTGGGGGGGTGGTCCATGGTCCAGCTGCGACGCCTGAATGCGCGCTGGGCGCGGCAGCGGCACGAGGCGGTTGCCCGCGGCTCGCGGCGTACCGTGATCGGGTTGCAGCTGTACGGGATGAGCGCCGACCTGCTGCGCGGCGCGCTGATGACGGCGAGCGGGATCGCCATCGGGGCGCCGCTGATGCAGCTCGCCATCCCCCGCTGGCAGGTGCCGGAGACGCTGACGCGCAGCGTGCTGATGGTGCTGGCGGGGATCGTGGCCGCGTCGGCCACGCACAAGGTCTTCCACATCGTTCCCGGGGCACGCTGGTACATGCTGGGCGGATTGACGTTAGGCATGGCGCTCCTCGTGGTGCTGTCATGAGCGCGTCGCCGGCGGTCGCGCTTCCGCTGGGCACGCGCTCGGCCATCCTCCTGCGCATGCTGGCCATCCAGGGGGCGTGGAACTACGAGACGCTGGTGGGGAACGGGATCGGCTTCTGCGTCGAGCCGGCGCTGCGCCGCCTCCCGGGAGGGATGGGGGGGGAACCCTATCGCGCGGCGCTGGCGCGCCAGAGCCAGTACTTCAACGCCCACCCCTACCTGGCGGCGGTGGCCGTCGGCGCACTGGCGCGGGCCGAACTCGAGGGCGTCGATCCGGGAAAGATCGAGCGCTTCCGGACGGCGATGTGCGGGCCGCTGGGGAGCGTGGGCGATCGCCTGGTGTGGGCGTCCTGGCTCCCGTTGTGCGCGCTGATGGCGCTCGTGGCCTTTGCGTTTGGCCTGGGACCGGTGGGCACGGTGCTCGTCTTTCTGGTATCCTACAACATCGGACATGTCGCCCTCCGCGTGTGGGGGATCAACGTCGGGTGGCGGGAGGGGCTGCGGGTGGCCGGGGCGCTGGGGCACCCGGTCCTGCGCTACGGCCCGTTGCATCTGGCGAGGGCGGGCGCCCTCGTCGCGGGCGTGGCGCTCCCTCTCGTGGTCCATCGCCTCGTGGGCGGCGGACGGCTGGTCCAGGGGGAGATCCTCGCGGCGGTGCTGGTGGGAGGATTCGTCGTCACCCGGTTCCAGGGCCGCGTCGAAGCCTGGAAGTGGTCGTTAGGCGTGCTCGCGATCTTCGCCCTCTACTCGGTGCTCCGCTGATGGTCGAACGCTCCGTCGAGATCGTCAACAAGAACGGGATCCACGCGCGACCGGCGGCCGAGATCGTCAAGACGGCCGGCCGGTTCAAGAGCCACATCACCCTCTCGCGCGAGGACCTCGAGGTGAACGGCAAGAGCATCATGGGCGTCATGATGCTCGCCGCGGAGTGCGGCTCGCTGGTGCAACTCCGCGCCGACGGCCCGGACGCGCTGGAAGCCGTCGAGGCGCTGGCGATCCTCATCGCCGACAAGTTCGGCGAGCGCTGAGGAGCCGCACCACATGGACCGCGCCATCGTCGGCGTCTCCGCCTCGCCCGGAATCGTCCTCGGACCCGTCCACCTGCTGCGGTGGGAAGTCCCTGACGTGCCGCACCTCATCATCCCGGACGACGACGTCGACCAGGAGATTGCGCGCTTCCGCAGCGCCGTCGAGAAGGCCAAGGATCGACTCCGCGCCGTGCGCGACCGCGCCGAGCGCCACGCGGGGCCGGAAGAAGCCGCGATCTTCGAGGTGCAGATCCAGATCCTCGAGGACGGCGAGCTGGCGTCGCGCGTGTCGTCCTACATTCGGCAGAACCTCGGCGCCGAGAAGGCGTTCGACCTCGTCCTGCTGGAATGGCGACAGCAGTTCGCGCGCTCCTCGTCGGCCCTCATGCGCGAGCGCGTGGGCGACCTCACCGACGTGCACATTCGCGTCCTCTCGTTCCTGCTGGGCCTCCCCGACCACGACCCGGTGGACGTGCCCAAGGGAGCCAACGCGATCCTCGTCACGCACGACCTCACGCCGAGCCTCACGGTGCAGCTCGATCGCGAGGCCATTGCCGGGATCGCGACGGAGTCGGGCACGCGCACCTCGCACGTCGCCATCCTCGCCCGCTCGTTAGGGTTGCCGGCGGTGGTCGGGCTGCGCGATGCGGTGTCGCGCCTGCGCGGTGACGAGTACGTGGTGCTCGATGGCTCGAGCGGCATCCTCGTCGTGAATCCCAGCGCGGCGGAGATCGACACCTTCCGCAATCGCGCCCTGGCCGAGGCGCAGACCGAGGCTGAACTCCTCAAGGGGGCGGAGCTCGACGCCATCACGACCGATGGCGTGCGCGTCACCATCCGCGCCAACGTCGACCTTCCCGACGAAGCCGAACAGGCGGCGCACAGCGGGGCCGAAGGCGTGGGGCTCATGCGCACCGAGTTCCTCGTCGTGGGGCGCGCCGCGATGCCTGACGAGGAGGAGCAGTACCGGGCCTACACGCGCGTGGTGGAGGCGTTCGGCGGACGCCCCGTCGTCATCCGCACCTTCGACGTCGGCGGCGACAAGCTCCCCATCGGCGGCTTCCCGGCGGAACCCAATCCGTTTCTCGGCTGGCGCGCCATCCGCATGTGCCTGGACCAGCCGGAGCTGTTCAAGGTGCAGCTGCGGGCGCTGCTGCGCGCCGCGATGCACGGTGACGTGCGCATCATGCTCCCGCTTGTGGTCTCGATCGAGGAGGTGCGCGACGCGCGGCGCCTCCTGGACGAGAGCGCGGAGGAACTCGAGCGCCGCGGCGTCCCGTTCAAGCGCGGTGTCCCGCTGGGAATCATGGTCGAGACCCCGGCCGCCGTCATCGGCGCCGACGCCTTTGTCGAGGACGTGGCCTTCTTCTCGATCGGGACCAACGACCTGGTGCAGTACACGCTGGCCGTCGACCGCGGCAACGCCAACCTTGCCGGGCGTTTCACCCCGTTGCACCCGTCGGTGCTGCGGCTGGTCAAGCGCACCGTCGAGGTGGGGGCCGCGCACGGGCTCGATGTGTCGGTGTGCGGGGAGATGGCCTCGCAGCCATTGATGGCCTTTGCCCTCATCGGGCTCGGGTTGCGCACGCTGAGCGTGAACCCTCGCGCCGTCCCCCTCGTCAAGCGGATCGTCCGTGGGCTGAGCATCTCCTTCGCCACGGAGGCGGTGTCGGCCGCGCTCCAGTCGCGCTCCGCCGCGGAGGCCGAGCGGCAGCTGAAGTACCGCCTTCTGGCGGCGTTCGGCGACGCAGCCTTCCTTCGCGACAACGTCCTGTAGGCGCCCCGCCGCGGCAAACGCGGCGCCGGCCACCGTGCCACCCACCGCGCCAAACGCGGCGCCACCCACCGCGCCACACGCGGCGCCACCCACCGCGCCACTCGCCGGGTGACACGCTTCCGCCTGCGCGCGTCATGCGCATGGCATGGACGGTGCAACGGACGTTCCGTTGCTTCGCTCCAACGTGATCGGTTAATCTTGAACCCGACAGGTGGTCACTCGTTCGCCCCTGTCTCCCCTCCCAACGCCCAACCGCGCGAGCCTCTCCGTGGCCGAACGTCATCTCTTCACGTCCGAATCCGTTACCGAAGGGCATCCCGACAAGGTGGCCGATGCCATCTCCGACGCGGTGCTCGATGAGCTGCTCGCCAGCGATCCGCACTCCCGTGTCGCGTGCGAGACGATGGTGACGACCGGCCTCGCCACGATCTTCGGCGAGATCACGACCTCGGCCTGGGTCGACCTGCGCGAGGTCGTGCGCAGCACCATCAAGCGCATCGGCTACACCGAGGCCGGCATTGGCTTCGATGCCGACTCGTGCGGCGTGCTCAATGCCATCGGCCGCCAGTCGCGTGACATCGCGCAGGGCGTCGACACGGGCGGGGCCGGCGACCAGGGGATGATGTTCGGCTATGCGTGCGACGAGACGGCGGAACTCATGCCGCTCCCCATCACGCTGGCGCATCGCCTCACGCAGGCGCTGTCCGAGCGCCGCCGCGACGGTTCGCTCCCGTGGCTGCGCCCCGACGGCAAGTCGCAGGTGACGGTGCTGTACGAGGACGGACGCCCGGTCGAGGTGGAGACGGTCGTCATTTCCACGCAACACGCGGAGTCGGCGTCCAACCGCAAGATCCACGAGGGCGTCACGCAGGAGGTCATCGAGGCGGTGATCCCCGTCGAGCTGCGCGCCAAGCGGATGCGGAAGTACATCAACCCGACGGGGCGCTTCGTGATCGGCGGGCCGCACGGCGACGCCGGCCTCACCGGGCGCAAGATCATCGTCGATACGTACGGCGGCATGGGGCGACACGGCGGCGGCGCCTTCTCGGGAAAGGATCCGTCCAAGGTTGACCGCTCGGCGGCGTACGCGGCGCGCTGGGTGGCGAAGAACATCGTCGCCGCGAAGCTCGCCAGCCGCGTCGAGGTCCAACTCGCGTATGCCATTGGCGTCGCCGAGCCGGTCTCGATCATGGTCGATTCGTTCGGCACCGGGACCGTGGCCGACGCGAGGATCACGCAGGCCGTGCGCGATGTGTTCAAGCTCACGCCGCGCGACATCATGCACGCGCTCGACTTGCGAAAGCCCATCTATTCGCCCACTTCGGCCTACGGGCACTTCGGTCGCACGCCGGAGAAGGTGGGGAAGGGGAAGTCCGCCGCGACGACCTTCAGCTGGGAGCGCCTGGACAAGGTGAATGAGCTGAAGCGCGCGGTGAAGTAACTCACGGAGGGCGCATGAGCACGATGGTGGAGGTGAACGTCAATCGCCTCGGCTTGGACGGGAGCACCAACACGTACGTGGTCATCCTGCGCGAGACGGGGGGCGAGCGTGTCCTCCCGATCTGGATCGGTCAGGCCGAAGCGGAGTCGATCCTGCTCGAAATGAACCATGTGAAGAAGGACCGTCCCTTCACCCACGATCTGTGCAAGGCGCTGATCGTGGGGCTGGGGGGGGCGGTGCGTCGCATCCATGTCACGCGCGTGCAGAACGGGACGTACTTCGCCGAACTGCACATCGAGCGCGACGGTGAGGAGTACCGCATCGACGCGCGCCCGTCCGACAGCATCGCCATCGCGCTCCGCATCCCGGCGCCGGTGTACGTGGAAGAGTCGCTGCTCGTGCTCCCGGGCGATGAGTCGCGCGAGGATGATGAGGACGTGATCGTCCCCGAAGCGCCGCCGGCGCAGAGCACCGACGAGATGACGGCCGAGCAGCTCAAGCAGTACCTCTCCGGCTTGCGTCCGGAGGACTTCGGCAAGTTCCACCTCTGACCAGATCGGCGCGTGATGCAACGCTGGCGGGCGACGCGGTCGCGGTGGCGCGGGATGTCGCGTGAGATGTTGCGTGAGAAGTCGCGTGAGTTTGCGCCTGGCGGATTGCTGGTGACGTCGTGGTTGTGGTTGTTCATGCTGGTGTCGGCGGAGGGTTCGGCGGCGCAGCGGGCGCCAGTCGTGGCGCAGCAGGCGCCGGCGTTGCCGGCGCAACTGCCGGCGACACCTGCGCCGGCGGCACCTGCGCCCGGGCCGTTGCTCGTTCGCGGGACGGTGGTGCGGCAGACCATCGACGGGACGCGACCGGTGGTGCGCGAGCAGGTGACGCTGCATCGGGTGAGCGCGCAGGATGCGGGGGCGGTCGATTCGCTCGTGACCGATGCGCGCGGGAACTACGCGTTTCGCGTGGCGGCTCCCGAGGCGCAGTCGATGTACCTCGCGTCGGCGCGCTACGGCGGCATTGCCTACTTCTCGTCGCCGGTGCAGCCGGGGGCGCCGGCGAACGCGCCATCGGAGATCGTCGTCTTCGACACGACGTCGGCCGAGCTGCGCCTGCAGCTGCAAGGACGCCACGTGGTGGTATCGGCGCCCGACGCCGACGGCGTGCGGTCGGTGATCGATGTCCTCGAGATCTCCAACGACACCGTGCTGACGCGCGTGGCCGGTGGAGACAACCGGCCCACCTTCTCGGTGCTCCTGCCGGAACAGGCGCGCGAGGTGACGGCGTCGCAGGGGGACCTGGGCGCCGGTGGGGTGGAGTTTCGCGCTGGGCGGGCCGACATCTTCCTGCCGCTCGCCCCAGGGTTGCGGCAGGTCGTCGTCACCTACAAGCTGCCAGCGGCGGCGTACCCGGTGGCGATCCCGCTGGAGCGAACGGTCTCCGTGCTGGAGGTGCTGCTGGAGGAGAAGGGGGCCACCGCCGAGGGGGGCGGGCTGGTGAACAAGGGGGGCGTCACGGTCGATGGCAAGGCGTTCGAGCGGTACCTGGGGCAGAATGCCGGGGCCAGCGCCGTCGTCACCTTGCGCGCGCCGGGCGGGATCCGTGGCACCTCGCTCCCCGCGTGGTCGCTTCCCGTCGCACTGGGCGCCCTGACGTTAGGCATGATCGTCCTGCTCGTGCGCCGTGGCCCGTCGGCTGCAACCGTGCCGGTCACCCCGCCGACAGGCGCAACGCCGGCGGACGCGACGCGTGTCGCGGCGAGGGCGGTGGATGCGCGGCCGGCGCACACGCCACCGGGTGTCGCGGCGCAGGGCGCAGCGCTGCCAGGCGATGCGCGGCCCGGCGATGCGCTGCCAGGAGATGCGACGCCCGGCGATGCGCCGTCAGGAGAAGCGGTGACAGGCGATGCGGTGCCAGGCGATGCGGTGCCAGGCGATGCGCGGCCCGCTGACTCGGCGCCGGCGCTCGATGGCGTCACACGGCTGGCGCGGCACGTCGCGGCGGTCGACACACTGCTCGAGCATGGCACCGTGGCGTCGGAGACGGCGCGCGCCGAGCTCGTGGCGTATCGCGATTCGCTGCGCGTCGAACTCGTCGCCGCGCTTGCGCGCCGGAGCGGTCGCCGATAGGTTCGCTTCACAACTGAATTGCGGACGGCGGAGACGGAAACCGGTACCATGCCGGTGCGGCCCCGCCACTGTATCGGGCGAACACACGTCCATTCTGCGCGCCACTGACTTCGGTCGGGAAGGCGAATGGACGGCCCGGAGCCAGGAGACGACCGTCGTCCGTGCCACACACATTGAGTCCTCGGGGGAGGGCTCGTGGGGCACGGCACACCAACCGGCGTGCGTGCGTTCGCGGGCAATCCCCACTACCTCGGGTGCGGATGTCCGCGTTGTTCTTTCAGCCAGCGTCGATCGTGCGTGCGGTCACCACCGTCGTGGTGGCCGCCGCGACCGCGAGCCTGATGCTGGTCGCGGGTTGCACGCCGCGCGAATCGAGCGCATCGCGCGAGCCGCATGAGCGCCAGGAGTCGCGCCCCAGCGCTCGCGCCGCGGTCGATTCGCTTGGCGCCGCCGATGGGCTTGGCGCGGACGACTACGGCGCGCCCATCGATGCGTCGCGCGCGGCACGGCGCATCGTCTCGCTCAACCCGACCACGACGGAGATCCTCTTCGCGCTCGGTGCGGGGAGGCAGGTGGTGGGGCGCTCCCGATGGGACCAATGGCCCGTGGAGGCGCGCACCCTTCCTGAGTTAGGGGACGCGATTCGCCCGAGCGTGGAGCGGGTGCTCGCCGCCACTCCGGACCTCGTCGTGCTGTACGCCAGCGGTGACAACCGCGCCGCAGCGTCCGCGCTCGCCGCGGCCGGGGTGCGCGTGGTGGCGTTGCGCGTGGACCGCATCGCCGACTTCGAGCGCTGCGTGCGCGTGCTGGGGGCGGTGAGCGGACATGCCGACGCGGCGCGGTTGGCGATCGACAGCGTGACGCGTTCGCTCGAGTCGGTCCGCACGGCCATGCGCGGTTTGACGCGCGTGAGCGTCTTCCTGCACGTCTGGGCCAACCCGCTCATGGCCATCGGTGGCGGAAGCTTCATGTCCGAGCTGGTCGAGATTGCCGGTGGGCGCAACGTGTATGGCGAGATGGCCGAGCCGTCGCCGCAGGTGAGTTTCGAGGATCTGCTGCGACGCGACCCGGACGCGATCCTTGCCGGACCGCTCGAGGTTGCGCGCCTCACGCGTGACCCGCGCTGGAGGGCGTTGCGCGCCGTGCGCGAGGGACGCGTGCTGGCGTACGACACGTCGCTCGTGGCGCGCGCGTCGATGCGGCTGGGCGAGGGGGCGCGATCGCTGGCGACGCTCCTCCATCCGTCGGCACGGGTGCCCTGATGCGGCGCGCCTGGATTCCGCTGCTGGCGGTCGTGCTGGCGCTTGCGGCGCTGGCCGCGCTCATGGCCGGCGCCGCGCGCATTGCACCTGGCGACGTGATCGCCGCCTTGCTGGGTGGGCCGGGCAACTCGACCGAAGCGACGATCGTTCGCGCCGTGCGCCTGCCGCGCGTGGTGCTGGCCCTCCTCGTGGGGGGGGCACTGGGGATGAGCGGCACGGTGCTGCAGGGCACGCTCCGCAACGCGCTGGCGGAGCCGTATCTCCTCGGCGTCTCGGGTGGTGCGGCGGTGGGTGCGGTCCTGGCGGTGGCGTCTGGGGTGGGTGCTCCATCGCTCATCGCCCTTGCCGCGTTTGCCGGGGCGCTCGCGGCGGTGACCGGCGTGCTGGCCATCGCGCAGGCGGCGGGGGCTCGTAGCGACACGCGCGTGCTCCTCATGTCCGGCGTGGTGATGGGCGCCTTTGCCAACGCGACCATCATGGTGGTGATGGCCACCGCGGCCCCGGATGTCACGCGCAACGCGCTGTGGTGGATGATGGGGTCGGTGGCCGCGGCCACGTGGCGCGACGCGGCGCTGCTGTCGACCATGTGCCTCCTCGTGGGGGCCGCGCTCCTGCATCGGGCGCGTTGGCTCGATGTCCTGGCCCTGGGCGACGACAGCGCCGAGTCGTTAGGCATCGACACGGAGGGGGCGGGGCGCTTCTTCTTCCTCCTCGCCTCGATCCTCGCCGCGGCGACGGTCGCCGTGGCCGGACTGGTTGGCTTCGTCGGCCTGATGGTCCCGCACCTGGCCCGCTCGCTGGTGGGGGCGCGTGCCCGCCCGGTACTCATCGCCTCGGCGCTGTGTGGGGCAATCCTCGTCGTCGCGGCCGACGTGGCCGCGCGCACCGTGCGCGCCCCTGCCGAGTTGCCGTTAGGCGCCGTGACCGCGCTGCTGGGCGTCCCGTTCTTCCTCTGGCGGCTGCGGGGCGCGCGATGATTGCCTTCGACGCCGTGCGGGTGCGCTACCCGGGGAGCGATCGCGATGCGCTGGACGGTGTGTCGTTCGGGGTGCCAGCGGGTGCGGTGACCGCCGTCGTCGGCCCCAACGGGAGCGGGAAGAGCACGCTCGTCCGCGCGCTGCTGGGTCGCGTTCCGCTCGTGGGCGGGGCGGTGGTCGTCGATGGACAGACGGCCCACACGCTCGCAAGGGGCGACCGGGCGCGCCGGGTTGCGGTGGTATCGCAGCGGGAGGAACCTGCGTTCCCGCTCCGGGTGCGCGACTACGTCGCCCTCGGTCGATTTCCATGGCAGGGCACCTGGTCGCCCGACACGGTGGACGATCGTCGCGCGGTGGATCGTGCCCTGGAGGCGGCCGCGGTGGCCGCACTCGCCGATCGGCAGACCGATGCGCTTTCCGGTGGCGAGTGGCAGCGGGTGCGCGTGGCTCGCGCGCTGGCGCAGGGCGCGGGGACCGTCGTCCTCGACGAGCCCACGACCTTCCTCGATATCGCACACGAGATGGCCTGCTTCGAGCTGTTTGTCGCGCTCGCGCACGCCGGCAAGTGCGTCCTCGTCATCAGTCACCAGCTCAACCTCGTCGCGCGCTTCGCCGACCGGGTCGTCCTCGTGTCGCGCGGCGCGGTGGTCGCCGAAGGGGTGCCCGGCGACGTGATGCGCGGCGAGACGCTCGAACGCGTCTACGAGTGGCCACTCGTGGTCTCGCGTGACCCGGCGGTCGGTGCACCGACGCTGGTCCCCCTTCGCAAGCGACATCCCGTCCTTCCCTAACGCTGCCGTACCCCATGCCTCCACGAGTCACGCCCCGCTGCATTGTGCGGTTGGCCATTCTTGCGATCGGGGCGCCTGTCGTCGCCCCGGCGGCGCAGCACCCCGCCACGGCGCGCGATACCACGCGCCTTGCGTCGGTCGTCATCACTGCCGATCGCATCGCGCGGCCGCTCGCCGCGACCACATCCGCCGTCACGGTGCTCGACGGCGCGGCGCTGCGCGCCGCGGGAGTGACGCACCTGGCCGATGCCCTGCGTACGGTGCCCGGCCTTGCCCTGGCACGCAGCGGGTCCAACGGTGCGCAGACGTCGCTCTTTCTGCGCGGCGGCGAGAGCGACTACGTCCGGCTCCTGGTGGATGGCGTTCCCATGAACGATCCCGGCGGTGCGCTCGACCTGGGCGCGCTGACGCTCGACAACGTGGAGCGGATCGAAGTGGTGCGCGGCCCCACGAGCGTGCTGTACGGGAGCGACGCGGTGACCGGCGTCATCCAGCTCTTCACCCGTCAGGCACAACAACGGCTGGAGTCGTCGCTGGCCGTGCGGACCGGGACGTACGGCACGCGCGTGGCCGAGGCGACCGTCGGCGCGCGGGGCGCCACCGGCGGGGCAACGCTTGGCTACGCGCATCATGCATCCCAGGGGATGTTGGCCTTCAACAATGCGTACCGCAACGACGTGCTGACGGCGCGCGGCGACGCGATCGTGGGGGGCATGCGCTCGCAACTCACCCTTCGCCACGGCGACAACAGCTTCGAGTATCCGACCGATGGGGCGGGGCAGGTGGTGGATCGCAACGCGATGCGCGGTGAACGCCGCTTTTCGGCGTTTGCGGAGCTGTCGCGCGCCCTTGGTGACTGGGCGGAGGCGGCGGTGGCGCTCAACGCACTCGAGCTGCATGGGCGTACCTCCGACCTCCCCGACGACCGGGGCGACACGCTGGGCTTCTACTCCTACCAATCGTTAGGAGCTGTTCGGCGCCGCGGGGCGGAGGCGCGGCTGCACGTGCGCCCGGCGGCGGGGCAGAACGTGGTTCTCGCTCTCGAGTACGGCGCGGAGCGACAGCGCAGTGCCGACTCCTCCAACTACGACATGGCGCTCAATCGCTTTGCCGCGTCGCGCATCACGCGCTCGGCCATGCTGCAATGGATTGGTGAGATCGGACGGACGTCGGTGTCGGTGGGTGGACGGTATGACGACAACGACACCTACGGCGCGTTCCGAACCGGGCGTGCGTCGGTGGCGACGCGCCTGTGGCGTGGGGCGCGGCTGCGTGCCGCGCTGGGCACGTCGTTCAAGGCCCCCACCTTCCTCGAGACCTTCTCCAGTGCCTTCTCGGTGGGGAACGACGCCCTAAGGCCGGAGCGTGCCCGCGCCTGGGAGGGTGGGCTCGACCAGTCGTTCGCCGGCGAGCGGTGGCGCCTCGCGCTGACATTCTTCGATCAGCGCTTTCGCGACCTGATCCAGTACACCTGGATCTCGCCCACGGCGCCCAACTACTTCAACGTCGCGGCCGCATCGTCACGAGGGATCGAGGCTGAAGTGCGCGGCGAGGCGGCGCCCGGCATGACCGTGTGGGGCAATGCGACCGCACTGCGCACGCGCGTCGATGATGCCGGTTTCCAGACGGGCGCCGGCGCCACCTTCGTGCAGGGCGGGCGACTGCTGCGGCGCCCCCCGCTCACGATCGCCGCGGGGACGCAGCTGCAACGCATTTCGCGCACGCGGCTCGATCTCTCGATCACGCGCGTGGCGGCGCGCGACGACCGCGACTTCGCGGCATTCCCGGCCGCTCCCGTGGAACTTGACGCGTACACCCGTGTCGACGTGGGCGGGGAGTACAAACTCGCGGCCGGTGACGGCTTCTGGCGCACGTCCGCGCTCACCGTCCGCGTCGACAATGCGCTTGGTGCGCGCTACGAGGAGATTGCCAACTTCCGGGCGCCTGGGCGGGTGCTGGTCGTGGGAGTGCGCCTCGGCACCATGCGCTGAGTCGCTTCGCGCCGGCTATCTTGCGGCATGCCGCTGGTGACGACCGACGCGGTGGTCCTCCACGCGTTCGACTACCTCGAGAACTCCCGCATCCTCAAGCTCGCCACGCGCGACGCCGGCCTGCAGTCGGTCGTGGCGCGCGGGGCGCGCGCATCGCAGAAGCGCTTCGGGGCGGGACTCGACCTCTTTGCCAGCGGCGTGGTGCAGATCCAGTCGCGCGCCGGGCGCGAGCTGCAGCAGCTCGCCGGCTTCGACCTCGTGCGTGCCCGCGTGGCGCTGGCGCAGGACCTGGAGCGCTTCACGGCGGCGTCGGCGCTCACCGAGCTGGTGCTGCGCTTTGCCGGTGACGACCAGGGCGGGGAACTCTTCGACGCGCTGGTGGGCGCGCTGGATGCGCTGAGTGAGGCGCCGGCGGGGACGGCATGCGACGTGGGGCTGGCGGGGGCGTGGCGCCTCGTCGCCGCGTTAGGCTTCGCCCCGGCCATCGACAGCTGCTGCCGCTGTCACGCGGCAATCGACCCGCTCGCCGGCGCCTCGTTCAGCCACGCCGCGGGCGGCGCGGCGTGCGCCGCCTGTGCACCACAGCTCCCGCGCGGTCGCTCGCTCCCGGTGGCGGCGCGCGATGCGCTTCGCGCGTGGACCGCCGGGCGAGCCGCCGCACTCGTCGATCCCCCGGAGCGGCGCGCGCACCAGCGTCTCCTGCGCGAATTCCTGGAGTATCACCTGGCCGACGGCCGCGCGCTGCGCGCCTTTGGGGCGTGGGAGCGCGGCGCGATTACCGGGGCCACCCGGGCGCCCGACGGGGTGGCGCCGTGATCATCGGCACCGCCGGCCACATCGACCACGGCAAGACGTCGTTGGTCCGCGCCCTCACCGGCGTCGACACCGATCGCCTGGCCGAGGAGAAGCGACGCGGTATCACCATCGAGTTGGGCTTCGCGCCGTTGGAGCTCGATGGCGTCGGGACGGTCGGGATCGTCGACGTTCCCGGGCACGAGGCATTCATCCGCACCATGCTCGCCGGCGCCACCGGCGTCGACCTCGCCCTGCTCGTCGTTGCGGCTGACGAAGGTGTCATGCCGCAGACGCGGGAGCACCTGGCCATCCTCTCCTTGCTGGGCGTGCGGGGCGGGGTCGTGGCCCTCACCAAGCGCGACACCGTCGACGACGAGTGGGCCGCCCTCGTGCGTGAGGACGTGCGCGAGGCGCTGCGCGCGTCGCCGCTCGCCGACGCGCCGATCGTCGAGACGTCTGTCGTCTCCGGAGCGGGGGTCGAGGCGCTGCGTAACCTCCTTGCCCGGCAGCTCCTCGAGCTCCCTCAGCGCATCGCCCGGGATCTCTTCCGCATGCCGATCGACCGCGCCTTCACCGTGAAGGGGACGGGAACCGTCGTCACCGGGACGGTGTGGAGCGGTCGCGCCTCGGTCGAGACGCCGCTCCGTCTCTTCCCGCTCGATCGTGCGGTGCGCGCACGCGGGGTGCAGCGGCATGGGAGCGCCACGGCGGAGCTCCGTGCCGGCACGCGCGGGGCGATCGCGTTGGCGGGAGTCGCCCTGGGCGATGTGTCGCGGGGGGGGCTCCTCGTGGAGGAGGGGGGATGGGTGCCCTCTCGTGTGCTCCGCGCCGACGTGGCGCTGCTGGACTCGGAGGAACACTCCCTGCGCCCGCGTGAGTGGGTGCGGCTCCATCTGGGGACCAGCGAGCTGGGGGCGCGCGTCGTGGTCGCGGGAGGGGCGCTGGGGCCCGGCGCCACGCGGGGCGCGCGCCTCGTCCTCGATGCGCCCATCGTGGCGCGCGCCGGCGACCGGTTCGTCCTGCGCCTGGCGTCGGAGTCGCGCACCATGGGCGGAGGGATCGTGACCGACCCATCGCCCGTCCATCGTCGGGCGCGCCCCTGGGCGCCGCAACTCTCAGCGGGCGAGCGCCTGCGCCTCATGTTGCACGAGGGGGGAGAGCGGGGGCTCGCCGTGGCCACCCTGCCCGTGCGCCTTGGGATCGCCCCGGGAGAGGTCGCCCCCCTCCTGGCGGCGTCGGGCGACTGGTTGGTCGAGACATCGGGACAGCTCTTTGGGCGCGACGTCATCGATGCGCTGGGAGCCTGGATGGCGCAGGGGGTGCGCGACTTTCACGCCACGCACTCGCTCGAGGCGTGGATGCCATTGGCAACCCTTCGCGCCGCCGTCGTGTCCGAGCATGAGGCGTTCGACGTGGCGTTGGCTGGTGCGGTTCGTTCCGGGCGGCTGGAGGTAGGGCAGGGCGGGGTGCGGTCGCCGGGGTGGGAGCCGGTGCTGGACCAGGCACGGATGCGCGAACGGGAGTGGCTGGTCACTCGGCTTGGCGCGTCGGGGAGTGAGCCGCCCTCGGTGTCGGAACTGAGGAGCGAGCGCGACGGCAACGATCCGGTCCCGCTGCTGCGTATGCTGGAAAAGGAGCGGCTCGTCGTCCAGGTGGAGCCGGATCGCTTCTACTGGGCTGGGGCGCTGGACGCTTTGGTGGAGCGACTGCGACGCGGGATGGAGCCCGGGAAGGTCTACGGCCCGTCCGAACTGAGGGATTTTCTCGGGACGTCGCGGAAGTACCTCATCCCGTTGCTCGAGTACTGTGACCGGCAGCGCATCACGGAACGGCGGAGCGAGGGTAGGGTATTGGCCGGCTGAGTGCGGGTTCACTTTCTTGACACGCTTCACCCCGATTCCTATGTTCGCCCCACCAGTCGGAACCCAAACCGCTTTCAGGAGTTAGCTCCCGCACTTCTACTTTGTCAGTTGGAGAAGGACACATGACGCTACGATGGGCGGCACGAGGTCTGGTGCTTGCTCTCTGCGCGTTGGCAACACGGTCCGCAGCGGCCCAGGCGACACAACAATCGACGCGAGACCCCGTTTCAGGGTCGGTGCTTGGGCAGAACTATCCCAACCCGTTCAACCTCGAAACGACCATACCGTTTTCGATTGGTGGGGCGCCAACTTGCGCCGATGCAGGACGCCAGTACCGCGTTTCGCTGAAGATCTACAACGTCCTCGCCCAATTCGTCGGCACACCCGCTCTTCAGGGGGGCTCGTCGAGTGTGGCAGGCGGTCAGCCCCTCAGCAACGTGTTGCTCACGTGTGGACAGTACACAGCGTACTGGGATGGCAAGTACCTCGCGAACGGTCGCGAAGTCGCTTCCGGGGTGTATGTCTATCGCCTCGAGATCGACGGCAAGCCGATCTTCCGAAAGATGATCGTCATGAAGTAAGCGACCGGCCCGCAACCACGGCGCCGCGGCATCCTTGAGACGCCGCGGCGCTTCGCTTTCTAGCACCCACCGATCCTCTACCCGCGGCGCTTTCGCCCTCGAGGTCGCGAGTCACCGATCGCCACATCCGCCAACTCGGCATGGTCGCGGATCGCCACCGCCGTGCATGCCGGCAGTGCGGCGAGTGATGCGAGGAAATCGGCCAATTCGGCCAATCCGGGGCGGCATCCCCGTTGCCGAGACGGCGGTGAGCGGTTGGATTTCCTCCTGAACGTCCCCACGCCGACCCCACGAGTCGATGATCAATCCGGATCGCCTGACGGTTAAGTCCACCGAAGCGCTCAACGAGGCCCTCGCCCTCGCGCGGCGAAACGGCAACCCGCTCGTCTACGACCTCCATCTCCTGCACGCCTTGCTCGGGCAGGACGAGGGGATCGTCGTTCCCATCCTGCAGAAGATGGGCGTGCAGGTCCCGTCGCTGCGCGAGGGCGTGGACCGCGAGATGGCGCGCTATCCCCGGCAGAGCGGGGCGCAACCCTCGCTGTCGCGCGAGATGACGCAGATCGTCGATCGCGCTGAAGAAGAGGCGCGCGGGCTCGGCGACGACTTCGTCTCAACGGAACACCTGCTGCTCGCCCTGGCCGACGTGAAGGGGACGGAGAGCCGGGGCCTCCTTGCGGCTGCCGGCGCCGACCGCGCCGAACTCCTGTCGGCGCTGCAGGCGGTGCGTGGCTCGCATCGCGTCACCGACCAGACGCCGGAGGACAAGTACCAGGCGCTGCAGCGCTTCACGCGCGACCTCACCGAGCAGGCGCGCAAGGGCAAGCTCGATCCCGTCATCGGGCGAGACGAGGAGATCCGGCGCGTGATGCAGGTGCTGTCGCGTCGCACCAAGAACAACCCGGTCCTCATCGGCGAACCCGGCGTGGGCAAGACGGCGATCGCCGAGGGGCTCGCCTCGCGCATCATCAACGGCGACGTGCCGGAAGGGCTCAAGAACAAGCGCCTCATCTCGCTGGACCTGGGGGCGCTGATTGCCGGCGCCAAGTACCGCGGCGAGTTCGAGGAGCGCCTCAAGGCGGTCCTCAAGGAGATCGCCGACGCCGAGGGGCTCTTCATCGTCTTCATCGACGAGATGCACACGCTGGTTGGGGCGGGAAAGGCCGAGGGCTCCATGGACGCCGGCAACATGCTCAAGCCGATGCTGGCGCGCGGCGAGCTGCGCGTGGTGGGCGCCACCACGCTCGACGAGTACCGCAAGCACGTGGAGAAGGACCCCGCGCTGGAGCGGCGCTTCCAGCCGGTCTTTGTCGGCGAACCGAGCGTGGAGAGCACGATCGCGATCCTGCGCGGGCTCAAGGAACGCTACGAGGCGCACCATGGCGTGCGCATCACCGACGGCGCCATCGTGGCTGCGGCCACCTTGTCCAACCGCTACATCGGCGACCGCTTCCTCCCCGACAAGGCCATCGACCTGGTCGACGAGTCGGCGTCGCGCCTGCGCATCGAGATCGACTCGATGCCGCAGGAGATCGACGAGGTGGAGCGCCGCATCGTGCAGCTGGAGATCGAGCGTCAGGCGCTGCAGAAGGAGGTCGACCCCGCCGCCGTCGAGCGCCGCCAGGTGCTCGAGCGCGAGCTCGCCGAGGCGCGCGAGACCTCGGCGGGGATGAAGGCGCAGTGGCAGCGCGAGAAGGAATCGTTAGGTGCGGTGGGGAAGATCAAGGAGGAAATCGACGCCGCCAAGACGGCCGCCGAGCAGGCCACGCGCAGCGGCGACCTGGGGCGGGCCGCCGAGATCCAGTACGGCACCATTCCGCAGTTGGAGCGCCAGCTCAAGGACGTGGAGGCGCAACTGGCCTCGACCTCCACCGAGGGGCGCCGCTTCCTGAAGGAGGAAGTCACCGCCGACGACATTGCGGAGGTCGTGTCGCGATGGACCGGGATCCCGGTCACCCGGATGATGGAGACCGAGCGCGAGCGACTCACGAAGCTGGAGGACGAACTGGCGCGGCGCGTCGTGGGGCAGCGGGAGGCGGTGGTCGCGGTGAGCAACGCCGTGCGCCGTTCGCGCGCCGGCCTGCAGGATCCCAATCGCCCCATCGGCTCCTTCATCTTCCTCGGCCCCACGGGCGTCGGGAAGACGGAGACCGCGCGCGCGCTCGCCGAGTTCCTGTTCGACGACGAGACGGCGATGGTCCGCATCGACATGTCGGAGTACATGGAGAAGCACGCGGTCGCGCGCCTCATCGGGGCGCCGCCGGGCTACGTGGGCTACGAGGAAGGAGGGCAGCTGACGGAGGCCGTGCGCCGCCGCCCGTACCAGGTGGTCCTGTTCGACGAGATCGAGAAGGCGCACCCCGACGTCTTCAACATCCTGCTGCAGATCCTCGACGACGGGCGCCTCACCGATTCGCAGGGGCGCACGGTCGACTTCCGCAACGTCGTGATCATCATGACCTCGAACGTGGGTTCGTCGTTCATCCTCGAGCACGCGGGGAGCGACTGGACGCTGGTCGAGACGAGCGTGCTGGGGGCGCTGCGGCAGCAGTTCAAGCCGGAGTTCCTCAACCGCGTCGACGACATCATCGTCTTCCGCCCGCTGGGTCGCGAGCAGATCGGGCACATCGTGGAGTTGCAACTGGCGAGACTCCGCAAGCTCCTCGCCGAGCGCAAGATCACGCTGGAGCTCACCGACGAGGCCAAGGCGCTCGTTGCCGACGAGGGGTACGATCCCGCGTTCGGCGCGCGCCCGCTCAAGCGCGCCATCCAGCGGCTGCTCCAGAATCCGTTGGCGCTGGCCATCCTCGACGGGCGTTTCAGCGACGGCGACACGATTCGCACGGTCGTGGCAGCTGACGGGACGTTGCACTTCGACAAGGTGGCATAGCGCGCCGTGGCACGTGCCGACGATCATCGGTGGATGCGGGACGCCCTCGCGCTGGCCCGCGACGGCGCCGGCGCGGGCGAGGTCCCCGTCGGCGCCATCGTCGTGCATGAGGGGGTCGCCATCGGCGCATCGGGAAACCGGACGGTCCGCGACCAGGATCCCACGGCGCACGCCGAGATGGTCGCCCTGCGACAGGCGTCGCGGATGCTGGGGGCGTGGCGGCTGGCGGGGTGCACGCTGTACGTGACACTCGAGCCGTGCGCGATGTGCGCGGGGGCGCTGGTGCTGGCGCGCGTGGATCGCGTCGTCTTCGGCGCGTGGGATGAGAAGGCGGGGATGGCCGGCTCGGTCGAGGACCTGTTGCGCCACCACCGGCTCAATCACCGGCCCGAGGTGCAGGGCGGGGTAGAGGCCGACGCCTGCGGCGCCATCCTGCGCGATTTCTTCGCCGCGCGCCGCGACGCGGTGGGGTGACGGTGACGGAGTACCCGTGACGGCGCGACCGTGACGGAGTGACAGCGGCGACGTGACACGGCCGCTGGCGTGGGCATGACGTTTCCGGCCGTGCAGCGTCCTTGGGGTGAAGCGACCCGTCCCGTAGATGCCGCCGACCCCCCCGCACGTCCCCTTGCAGCTGATTCCCCGCCCCGCCGAGTGGCGGGGCTTCTTCTCGTCCGGTCCGGATGTCGCGGTCATTGACGCCGGGTCGGAGGGGGAGCTGCTCGTGGCGCGCGTCCGCATGGCGCTCATGAGCGCCATCGCGGCCGTCCCGCTGGTGAGCATGTACGGGGTGAAGCATGTCGGCGTGCGCGAGAACCTGAGCGCGTTGGCGACGGTGCTGGCGGGGCTCGTCGTCTCGGCCATCATCTACCGCGTCGCCAGGCGCAACGATCGCAGCCGGCGGCTCGCCATCCTGACCAGCGCCTTCGACGTCACCCTCGTATCGGTCACGCAGCTCGCCTACCTCGCCCAGGGCTTTCCGTCGGCGGCCGCCAACTCGCGCACCACGTTCATCGCGTACTTCATGGCGATCGGGGCCACGTGCCTGCGCTGGGACGTACGCGTCACGATCTTCGCCGGCCTGCTGGCCATCGCGGAGTACGTGGTGGTCGCTGGGCTGGCCTGGTTGCGCTGGCCAATCGAGGCGACCAGCGACGTCCTGCTGCACGGCGAGTTCGTATGGGGGCACCAGCTGGGGCGCGTCGTCTTCCTGGTGGCGTTCACCGTGCTGAGCGCCGCCATCGTGCGGCAGTCGTTGCAGCTGCGGATCTCGTCGACGCACGATGCGCTCACCAAGGTCATGAACCGCGCCTTCTTCGAGGAACGGCTGCAGGATGAGCTGGTGCGCGAGCGGCGCACGCGGCGGCCGCTCTGCGTGGCCCTGCTCGACATCGACCACTTCAAGCGCGTCAACGACGAGCATGGGCACGACGCCGGCGATGCCGCGCTGCAAGTCGTGGCGTCGGTGATGCGACGCTCGCTGCGCCGCACCGACCTCGTGGCCCGCTACGGCGGCGAGGAGTTCGCGATCGCCTTTCCCGACACGCGCCTCCCCGAGGCGTTCGGCAAGATGGAGCAGCTCCGCCTGGAGATCGCGTCGCACACGATCCTGCTCCCGTCCGGGTCGGAGTTGCGGCTGACGGCGTCGGCCGGCATCGCGACGGCCTCGCTCGACGGCGAGGACGTGCGCACGCTGCTGCATGCCGCCGACCAGCGACTGCTGGACGCCAAGCGCGGCGGGCGCAATCGCGTGAGCGTCTCGTCCATCACGCGTCCCGAAAGCGGGCCGTGGCGCGTGATCGTTGCCGGCTGAGCGGGAGGCGGATCTCCCACGGGTGAGCGACCGTCGACGCGTGGCGTGACGACAGTGTCCCTCGTTGACTCCACCTCGTCACCCGAATATTCTTCGCGTCTCTTTTGGACAGGTGTCCGAGTGGCTGAAGGAGCCGGTCTCGAAAACCGGTGTACCGGTAACGGTACCGTGGGTTCGAATCCCACCCTGTCCGTCCAGACTCCGCGCGAATTCCGCGCGATCGACGCGCCGGAGCGACTTTCCGGCGCGTTGTCGCTTGGCAACGGATCTCGCCAGCGTTGGACGGGTGGCCGAGTGGTTTAAGGCGCACGCCTGGAAAGTGTGTGTACGTCAAAAGCGTACCGAGGGTTCGAATCCCTCCCCGTCCGTCCGGGCCAACGCCCACGCGAACGGCCTCCCTCGGGAGGCCGTTCGCGTTTTCCGTGCGTTCATGCGCGAACGCGCAGATTGTGGCATTCGCGGCGCGGGGGTGGGTGGGGGCGGGTGGCAACATGGGGCAGTTCGGTACCAGAGTCATCGAACCAAGTTCTCGATGACTTTGACCCCAATTCTCCAGCTGCCCAAGTCTCCCAAACCTCCCCCAACCCTTCCGCCTCCTACCCCCGCAATTGAACTCTGGCGATCCGACGAACAGTTTCGCCTTGTCCCGGCTCGCCGCGTGAATTCGTCCGGCCACCCCATCCGCTCCAGACCTCCAGCCAATCGCCGCGCATGTCCAACATCGCCGCGCTCCATCCGCAGGTGGTTCACTTCGTGATCGCCCTCCTGATCGTCGGCGTCCTCTTCCGGTTGGTCTCCCTCACCGGAAAGCTCGCGTGGACGAACCAGGCGGCGACCGCGCTCCTCATCCTCGGCACCATCGCTTCTGCCGTCGCCGTGAAGTCGGGGATCGACGCGCACGGACCGGTGGAGCGAGTTCCCGGTTCGCGACCGGTAGTGGTGAAGCACGAGGAGGCCGGGGAAACGACGCGCAACATCTTCTTCGGCGTCGTCCTCCTCGAACTCGGCGCGCTGGCGCTCAGCGGTGGGAGGCAGCGCGCCCTCCGCTTCGGCTCAGCGGCCGTCGGGCTGGTCGGACTCTTCTTCCTGTACGAAACGGGGGAAGAGGGGGGGGAACTGGTCTACTCGTACGCCGGCGGCGTGGGGCTGCGCACGGGCGACCCTGAAGACGTGGGACGCCTCCTGCTGGCGGGGCAGTACCACCAGGCCATGCTCGACCGGAAGAACGGGAAAGGCGAGGAAGCGGCGGCGCTTATTTCCGATATGGCGCGCCGCCTTCCGGGCGACACCACCGTCATGATCATGCAGATCGAATCCACGCTGCGCGATCGAAAGGACGCCGTGGGGGCGCTGGCGGCGCTGGACGGGCTCATGATCCCGGCCGACAACCGGCGGTTGGTGTTCAGCACCGGTATCCTCCGCGCCGACGCGCAGGCGGCGCTCGGCCAGAAGGATGCTGCGCGCGCCACTCTCACCGAGCTGCTCAAGGCAACGCCGGATAACCCGCGCCTCAAGGCCAAGCTCGACTCGCTGCAGTAGGGCGCCCGCAGGTTTCCGGTGGCCGCTGCGATGAGGAGGAAGTAGCTGCCTCTTGCGCGCTCCCGAGCGGCCCGGGCACGGTATGCCGGTGCGACGCCATGTCGCTCGGGCGCCACGTTCCGGGCCTCCGGGGTGGCTCGGCACAGGGTGAGTTGACGCACTGGCAGTTTGTGATGGATGGCACACCTCCTGCCTCGCTATATTGCTGAGGCCGGGAACGCGCGACGCCTCACCCGCGCATTCCCGGCCCGGCTGATCGCGGCGATGCCCGCCCTGACACACGTCCTCGTCCCCGGACCTTTTCCTGAACGGTTGCGGCCAATCTCGTGACGGAGAATCGGCACCTCACCCTGCTGTCGCGTATCGCCATCCTGGTGACGGTCGGTGACCTCGCCACGAAGGCGGCGGCCAAGGAACTCCTGTCGGCCGAAGCCACGTGGTTTGCGCCGTGGCTCCATTTCGCCGTGGTGCATAACGACAAGGGCGCGTTCGGGTGGTCGGCGGGGATTTATACCTGGCAGCTGAATCTCGCGCTCACCCTGGCGGCGATCGTCTTCATGGTCCCCGTCACGCGCGACCTGGCGCGCATCGATCCCACGGCGCCGCGCGCGCTGGGGCTCATCGTTGGTGGTGCGCTCGGCAACCTCGCCAGCCTCGTGACGTCGCCGTACGGGGTGGTCGACTTCATCCAACTCGACGCAGCGGAGTTCGGGATTGCGCTCAACGTGGCCGATGTGGCAGCGTACACCGGGTTGGCGATGATCGTGAGGACGGGGGCGCTGGTGGTGCTGGCGCTATTCAAGGAGTCGCGCGCCCGTGCGGTTGCCCCCATTCCCGACCTGTTCCACGAGAAGGCGGCGCTCAAGCAGTCGTTGGGCGCCCAGAGCCGGTTCGATCGCGAAGTGGCCCGCCAGCCGCATCGCGTCCCGGATCTGGTCATCGCCGACTGGAATCGCGTGGCTCCCGCCGTTCGCCTGGTGGCCGACACGGCGCCGGTCGACGAAGCGGTGGAGGTGATCGACATCCGCGACGCCGGGCGGCGGCACGGGGTCGTCGGCGATATCTCGACGCCCCCCGCTGATCGATCGGGACACGCGCTGCGCCAGATCGCGCGCGACTTGGAACGCGGCGACTCGAGCATCTGACCTGACGCGCGGTCGCTTTCCGCACGCCGTCGGCTAACTCGCCATCGGCTGACTCGCCATCGGCCGCCCCGCGCCGTTCACCGCCCCGCGCCGTCGACTGTAGCGTGCCGTCGGCACCTGAGGGGCGGCAACAGGTGCCGGGTGAAGGGTATCCCCGACCGGGGCGGCAGCGATGGCCGGGTGGTTTGGTGACGCGAACCATGCTCATGCGTTTGATGGTAGGCGGTTTCTTCCGCCCGACTCTCGCACGCGCCCCGCATGCGCCTTTCGATCGGCCAAAAACTCACCCTCGCGTTTGCCGCGGCGGTCGCCATCCTCCTGGCGACCGGGGTGGTGTCGTATCGGAACACGCGTGAACTGCTGCGCACCACCGACCGGGTGGCGCACGCGCAGGAATCGGTGGCGGCGGCGGACGGGGTGGCGGCCGCCATGTCGCAGGCCGATGCGGCGGCGCGCACGCACTTGCTCATTGGGGACGACCGATCGCGCCGTCAGGTGCAAGTCGCCGGCGATTCGGCGCGTGCCCTTGTCATGGCCTACGCCTCGCGTGCCGGCGCCGATCCGATCGCGCGGCGCGAGGCGGAAGCGCTCGACACGCTGGTGCGCCATCGGCTGCAACGCCTCGAGTGGTCCATGTCGCTGCACGATGACGGGGCGCCGGCGCAGGCGGCCGCACTGCTCGCGACGCGCGGTGACTCGTCAGACACCGACGCGCTCGACGCGCTCATTGGCGTCGTGCGCCGCCGGCACGTCGCAGAGCTGCAATCGCGCACCGTGGCCGCGCACGAGGGGGCCAACCGCGCCGATTTCATCCTCCGGTTCGGGCTCCTCCTGGTGGTCATCCTCGCGCCGCTGGCCTTCCTCATCGTGCGCAACGACTTCGCGATGCGTCAGGCGGCCGAGGCGGCGATCCTCGAGAGCGAGGGACGCCTGCGCGCCGCGACCGACGGGAGCCTGGATGCCTTCTACGTCCTGCGCGCCTTGCGTGACGCGAACGGGAGCGTGATGGACTTCGAGTTCGTCGACCTCAACGCGCGCGCCGAGTCGCTGCTCGGACACCAGCGCGCCCAGGTGCTGGGGCAGCGCCTGTGCGAGTTGATCCCCGCCAACCGCACACTCGGCTTTGTCGAGAAGTACCGGCGGGTGATGGAGACAGGGGTGGTGCTGGAGGAGGAGTGCGAAGTCACGTCGCGCGACTTCCACGCCGCATGGATCCATCATCAGGTGGTGCCGATGGTCGATGGCGTGGCCATCACCTCGCGCGACATCACCGAGCGGCGCCGCCAGGAGGACGCACTGCGCGCCCTCTCGCTGATCGACGAACTCACGGGGCTCTACAACCGACGCGGCTTCCTCACCCTCGCGCAGCAGCAGCTCAAGCTGGCGCGGCGCGGACATCGCGAGTTGGTCCTCCTGTTCATCGACATGGATGACTTCAAGGAGATCAACGACACGTTCGGGCATCACGAGGGCGACACGGCGCTGCGGCGGGCCTCGGAGATTCTCAAGCACACGTTCCGCGATTCCGACATCATCGCGCGGCTGGGCGGCGACGAGTTCGTCGTGCTGGCGACCGACGCCGGGAAGTCGGGGAGCGAGATCATCATCCAGCGCCTGCGGCGCGAGCTTCTCGAGCGCAACGAGTGCGACGGCTTCCCTTACCGCCTCTCGTTCAGCGTGGGCGCCGCCCGCTTCGACCCCGACGCCCCCCCGTCGATCGAGGAGCTGATGGCGGCGGCGGACTCGATGCTGTACGAGCAGAAGAAGGACCGGCGCCGGCGCACGCCGTCGCGCCTGCCGTCGGCCCCGCCCGCTCCGGTGGGCGTTTAGCGCTCCGGCGCTCCGCCGCCGGCCGCGGCGGGGCACGCGCGCCGCTTCATTTTGACCAGGGGACGGCGCATATTGGCCGCTCATGGCATCCACGCGATCGATCGCGCTCGACGCCCGGGCCGTGGCGAGAACGCTGCGCCGCATGGCCGACGAAATCGTCGAGCTGTTTGATGGAACCGATGACCTGATCCTGGTTGGCATCCAGCGCCGCGGGGTGCAGCTGGCCGACCGACTGGTCGAGATGATCAGGGAGCGCGAGGGCGTACAGCTACCGCGCGGCGCGCTCGACATCACGCTCTACCGCGACGACCTCCAGACCGTGGGGCCGCGACCGGTGGTGGGGAAGACGCACCTCCCCTGGTTGATCGATCGCCAGCGCGTCGTGATCGTCGACGACGTGCTGTATACCGGGCGAACGATCCGCGCCGCACTCGACGAACTGGCAGACTTCGGGCGGCCGTCGCGAATTGCCCTCGCCGTCCTCGTCGACCGCGGCGGGCGCGAGCTCCCGATTCATGCCGACATCGTGGGGAAGAAGCTCGACGTGGTGCAGCCGGCGCGCGTGGATGTGCAGGTGTCGGAGCTCGACGGCGAGGACGCGGTCACGGTGGTGACGGGAGGCGAGGCGTGAACTCGCCGCACCTCGGAAAGGACCTGCTGGGACTGGAGGAACTCACGGCGGCGAAGATCCAGCTCCTGCTCGACACCGCGGAACCGTTCAAGGAGATTTCGCTCCGGGCGATCAAGAAGGTCCCGACGCTTCGCGGTGCGACGATCGTGAACCTCTTCTTCGAGCCGTCGACGCGCACGCGCATCTCGTTCGAGTTCGCCGAGAAGCGCCTCTCCGCCGACACCGTCAACGTCGCCTCGGCCGGTTCGAGCGTCTCGAAGGGGGAGACGCTGGTCGACACCGCCCGGAACCTCGAGGCGATGAAGATCGACATGGTCGTCGTGCGGCACGCGGCGTCGGGGGCGGCGCGCTTCCTGGCGCAGCGCATCGAATCCAACGTGATCAACGCCGGCGACGGGACGCACGAGCACCCCACGCAGGGACTGCTCGACATGCTCACGCTGCGCGATCACTTCAAGCGGCTGGAGGGGCTGCGCGTCTGCATCTGCGGCGACGTGCTGCACTCGCGTGTGGCGCGCTCGAACATCTGGGGGCTGCAGAAGATGGGGGCCGAGGTGGCGATCTGCGGCCCGCGATCGCTCCTGCCAAACCATGTGGAGTCGCTCGGCGTGCACGTGTTCCGGCGCATCGAGGAGGCGATCGAGTGGGCCGATGCGCTGAACATCCTCCGCTTGCAGCTGGAGCGCATGCAGGGGGGCTACATTCCGTCGCTGCGCGAGTACAACCGTGTCTTCGGCGTCACGCGCGAGAAGCTCGAGCGTGCGCCGCGCGACATCCTCATCATGCATCCCGGCCCCATGAACCGTGGCGTCGAGATCGACTCCGACGTGGCCGATGGTCCGCACTCGGTCATCCTCGACCAGGTGACCAACGGCGTCGCCGTCCGCATGGCGGTGCTGTACCTCCTGGCCGGCGGCAATCCCGCGCTGGCCGAAGCTGCGAAGGGTTAGAGGTCGCACCTCGCCCGCCTCCCCCCAGCCTTCGCTGGGGCAAGCTTTCTCCCGTCTCCCGTCCCACACGTGCCCAACTCCACGCCGCACCAGTACGTCCTCCTCCGCAACGGACGCGTCCTCGATCCGTCGTCCAACCTCGACGTGACCGGCGACGTCCTGGTCGCCAACGGCGTCATCGAGCACGCCGGCGCGCCGTTAGGCGACGTGCGGCGCGACGGCGACCTGGTCGAGATCGACTGCGCCGGACAGGTGGTCTCGCCCGGCTTCGTCGACGTGCACTGCCACCTGCGCGAACCCGGGCGCGAGGATGTGGAGACCATCGCGACCGGCGCCCGCGCCGCTGCAGCTGGCGGCTTCACCGCTGTCTGCGCCATGCCCAACACCGACCCGGTGACCGACAACCAGGCGGCGGTGGGCTTCATCATCCGCCAGGCCATGCGTGCCGCGGCGGCGCGCGTCTATCCCATCGGCGCCATCTCGGTGGGGCAGAAGGGTGAGGCGCTCGCCGAGTTCGGGGAGATGATCGGCGCCGGCGCCGTGGCGGTGAGCGATGACGGCAAGCCGGTGGCCAGTGCGCAGCTCATGCGCACGGCGCTCGAATATGCGCGCACCTTCGAGATCCCCGTCGCCGACCACTGCGAGGAACCGACGCTCGCCAAGGGCGGGGCCATGAACGAGGGCGTCGTCTCGGCCCGGCTCGGACTCAAGGGGATCCCGAGCGAGGCCGAGGAGATCATGGTGATTCGCGACATCCTCCTCGCGCGGCGCACCGGCGGCCACGTGCACCTGTGCCACATGTCGACCAGGACGTCGGTCGAACTGATCCGGTGGGGAAAGGACCGCAACATCCGCGTGACCGCGGAGGTGTGCCCGCATCACCTCTCGCTCACCGAAGAGTCCGTCGAAGGCTACAACACAAACGCCAAGATGAATCCGCCGCTCCGCACGGCGGAGGACGTCGAGTATCTCAAGCAGGCGGTGAAGGACGGGACGATCGATCTCGTGGCCACCGACCACGCGCCGCACCACTACGACGAAAAGGAGCGCGAGTTCTCCGATGCGCCCAACGGCATCATCGGGTTGGAGACGGCGCTGGCGGTGATGGTGACCAACCTCGTGGAGCCCGGCATCATCAGCTACGCGACGCTCGTCGATCGCATGTCGTGTTCACCGGCGCGGATCTTTCACCTGCCGGGCGGGACGCTGCGTCGCGGGAGTGTGGCCGACATCACAGTCTTCGACCCGGCGGCGCGCTGGTCGGTGGACCCCGCCACCTTCCTGTCCAAGGGACGCAACACGCCGTATGCTGGGATGTCGCTGACGGGGCGCGCCACCTGTACCATTGTGGGGGGACGGATCGTCTATCGCCTGACATCGTAGGGGACTGGATGGCACCACGCGGGACGTTCGCGCTCAGGCGTGAGATTGTGACAGCCTGTCAGCGGCTCTATGCGCGCGGGCTCATTTCGGGACCCGATGGCAATGTCTCGGTTCGCCTCGCGGGCGATCGCATTCTCGTGACGCCTTCCGGGCTTTCCAAGGTAGATGTGCACACCAGCGACCTGGTCGAGATGAGGCTCGATGGACGCGTGCTGGATGGACGGGCGAAGCCATCGTCCGAAGTGCAGATGCACCTGCGGATCTACCAGCGTCGTCCCGACGTGCACGCCGTCGTTCACGCGCATCCTCCAACGGCGACGGCGTTCTCGGTCGCCGGCGAGACTCTGGCGAGCGATGTCCTTCCCGAACTGATCCACCAGGTGGGGCACGTCCCGCTGATCCCCTTCGCGATGCCCGGCACGACTTCACTCGCCGACGCGTTCGAACCCTTCCTTGCCGCGCACGATGCCTTCCTCATGGCCAACCACGGCGCCACGACGGTCGGGTCCACGCTCTCCATGGCGCTCCAGCGCATGGAGAGCCTCGAGCACGGCGCGACGATCCTGCTCACCGCGAGGATGCTGGGCCGAGTGAACTCACTCGCGCCTTCGCAGGTACAAGCACTGCTGGATGCCCGCGCGCGCGCGGCGCGTGGTCCAGCGGCGAGGTAGCGGGGCCCGCACGTGCCCGTTGCCGCGCAAATGAAGACCCGACGACTGCATACGCTCCGACCCGAGGGAACCGCATGACGAGCTTCGATTCGAATCCGATGGACGCGCTCACCGCGCTGCTCGAGGAGCGCCGCCGCTACGAAGGGTGGCTGGCGCAACTCGATGCGCGACGCGCCAACTCGCCGTCGCACGTCGTCGAGCGTGTGCGGGGTGACTATCTCGGGCGTCTGGACGCGGTCACGCAGAAGCTGCGCGGGCGTGCCGAGGAGCTGGAGACGTCGGCAAGGGAGCTGCGCGATCGCATTGCCGTGTTGCAGGACGAGGAGAATGGCAAGCGCGACGAGCGCGCGGAACTCGAACTTCGCGCCATGGTCGGGGAGTTCTCGCCGGACCAGTCCTCCAGCGCCATTGCGTCGTGCGACGAGGTGATTGGACGCGTGGTCGGGGAGCGCTCCGGGCTCGAGGCGGAACTGGCGCGCGTGGCCGACGTCCTGAGCCAGGTGGTAGCGCCGCCGATTGCCGAGCCCATCGCGGCTCCGGCGGAGGAAGTGGCCGCTGCGGAGCCGGTCGCCGTGTCGCCACCGGACGAAATCACCGCCGAGCACGAACCGCTGCAGACACAGGAGATGGCGGCGGCTTCGGCGCTCGAGACGGCTTCGATCGCGCCGCAGGGCGAGACGTCGCCGATCGACGAGTTGGCATTTCTCCACTCGGTCGTGGATGGCCCCAGTCACGAGAGTGCGCCGCTGTCGGCGCCGGAGGCCTCGGGGCAGGGAGGACAGCAGACGGGTGCCGATTTGCTCCCGCCCCCCGTCCTCACCGCGCCTCGCCGCCCGGTGACGCCGCTGTCCACGAGCATTCCGACCTCGCGCGATCCGTTCGCCGGACCGTCAAAGGCGTCGTCGCTCACCCCGGGAAGCATCCCGTCGTTCCTCAAGGACATGCCCACCGAGCAGGTCAAGACGCTCAAGTGCCAGGAATGCGGGACGATGAACTACCCGACCGAGTGGTACTGCGAGCGGTGTGGCGGCGAACTGGCGGCGATGTAAGCCGCGAGGTACTCGGCGATTGAGCCGCCCGCGGTTGAACGAGAACGCGGGGCGATCCACTCGGATCGCCCCGCGCTTCGTGTGTGCCCTCGTCGCGACGGTCGTGTGACCGTCGCGCGGATACCGCTACTTGGCGGCGTTGGCCTTCTTGTCGAGGTGGCTCTTGTGACGGGCGGCGGCGTTCCGGTGGATGAGCCCCTTGCGGGCAGCGCGATCCAGCAGCGAGATGGCCGTCTTGGTCACGTCCGGCGAGGCGCCGTCGGCCTTCGCCTTTTTCAACGCCGTGCGAAGCGCCGAGCGCTGGGCGCGATTGCGCACGGTCGCGGCGCGGGACTTCCGCATGTTCTTTTCGGCGGAGGCGATATTCGGCACGAAGTAACTCCGGTGGGGCGGTGTTCTAGGGTTGGTTGCGAGCCATGAATCCTATTGGCTCGCGGGGGGCATGTCAAGCAACGACAGCATGTTGGCCGTCGGTGGCGAGGCGTGCTTGGTGAGCCTCGCGCTGCTTTGACTCTGCTTTCCCTCCCGACTAGCTTGCCCGTCCTTCCGCTCCACCCCCCCCAAACGCCGTCAGCCATTGGACAAGCTCCAGGAGTTCCTGCTCGTGGCGCCGGTGCTGCTGTTCTCGATGGTCGCCCACGAGTTCGCGCACGGCTATGCGGCGCTCAAACAGGGGGACCCGACTGCGTACCAGTTGGGGCGGCTGACGTGGAACCCGCTGAAGCACATCGACCCGTTCTTCACGATCCTTCTCCCGATGCTGACGTTCTTCACGGGGGGCTTCATCTTCGGCGGGGCGAAGCCGGTGCCGGTGATGCCGCGCAATTACCGCAACTACCGGCGCGGTGACATCATCGTGTCGATGGCGGGGATCGTGACCAACCTCGCCCTGGCGCTCCTCTGCGCCGTGGTGATCGTCGCGCTGGGACTCATGGGGCGCGTGCTTCCGGTTGCCACCGACACGCTGGCCATCCTGCAGCGCATGTTCATCACCGGGATCGTGTTCAACCTGATCCTGGCGATGTTCAACCTGCTCCCGATCCCCCCCCTCGACGGGTCGCACGTGATGAAGTATCTCCTCCCGCCAGCGTGGGCCATTCGCTACCAGCAGGTGGGGATGTACGGGATCTTCATCCTGATGATCCTGATGATGACGCGCGTTGGCGCGCCACTGCTCTCGGCGTGGATGACGCCCGTCAACATCGTCGGCGGCGCGCTCATGCGCGCCATTTCGCAGTTTGTCCTGCCGAGCCAGTTCACGCTGGGAATGTGATGTCGTCGATCGCCGTGGAGCACGAGCATCCTTTCGTCGTCGAGCTGTCGCAGTTCCAGGGGCCGCTGGACCTCCTGCTCGGGCTCATTCGCGACGAGAAGGTGGACATCTACGACATCCCCATCTCGCGTATCGCCGACCAGTTCCTGGGGAAGATCCACACCCTCGGGCTCGACCAGGCGGCCGACTACCTCGAGATGGCGGCGCGACTGCTGCGCATCAAGGCGCAGATGCTCCTCCCGCGCAACGAGAGCGACGACGCGTGGGAAGACCCGCGCGCCGAACTCGTGCGGCGCCTCCTGGAATACCAGCAGATGCGCGAAGTGGTCGATGTGCTCGAGCGACGTGCCGAGGATCGCCGTTCGCGCTTTGCGCGTGCCTACATCTCGCCAACCGGGGCCGAGCCGCCGCCCTCGCCACTGGCGCTCTCGCTGGCCGAGCTCCTCTCGGCGATCGATCGCGTGTTGCGCGTGGCGAGGGACCCGGCGGTGCACGACGTCATTCCGCGTGCGCTCGACGTGGACGGGGCCATCGACATCGTGCGCGGCCTGCTCGCGTTGCGCGAGCGCGCGCGGTGGCGCGACGTGGTGCGGCAGGGCGCCGAGCGGTGGGAAATTCTCTCCGCCCTCCTGGCGCTGCTGGAACTGGCGCGCCGCGGCGAGCTCAAACTCATGCAGGCGACTCCGTTCGCCAACGTGTTCATCACTCGTGAATCCCCTGGCCAAGCTGCTTGAGGCGGCGCTGTTCTCGAGCGCGCGCCCTGTCCCCAAGGAAGAACTGTCGGCGCTCGATTCCGAGGCGTCGCCGGCTGCCGTGCAGGCAGCGCTCGACGAACTGCGCGAGACGTATGACCACAACGGCCACGGTGTCGAACTCGTCGAGCTGGGCGAGGGGTGGCAGATCCTCACGCGCCCCGAGTACACCGAGGCGATCGAGCGTGCGCAGCTGGCGGTGCGCCCGCATCGGCTGTCGGCGGCGTCGCTGGAAACGCTGGCCATCATTGCGTACCGGCAGCCCATCGGTAGGGCCGAGATCGAGGAGATTCGCGGCGTGAACGTGGGAGGCGTCCTCAAGTCGCTGCACGAGCGCGGCCTCATCGACGTGACCGGGCGCGGCGACGGGATCGGGCGTCCGCTGCTGTACGGGACCACGCCGCTCTTCCTCGAGCACTTCGCGTTGCGTCACCTCGAGGAACTCCCACGCGCCGACGAGCTGGCCGTGGCCCTCCGCGCCGAACCGAAGCCGATCTGATGAGCGAGCCGATGCGGATCCATCGCGCCCTCGCGCGCGCGGGGGTCGCATCGCGCCGCCACGCCGAGGCGATGATTGCCGAGGGGCGCGTGCTGGTGAACGGTGTCCCGGCGCGCGTGGGGCAGAGCATCGATCCCTCTACCGATCGCGTGCAGGTGGACGGACGCGCGGTGGAGATGGCGCCGAGCGCGCATCGCTGGTTCGTGCTCAACAAGCCCGCGGGGGTGATGACCACGCGCCACGATCCCGAGGGGCGCCGCACCGTCTTCGAACTCGTTCCCGACGTCGCGGGGCTGACCTACGTCGGGCGGCTCGACTTCCTCACCGAAGGGGTCCTGCTCCTCACCAACGACGGCGAGGGGGCCAACCGGCTCACCCATCCCAGCTCGGAGGTGGAGCGCGTGTACCTGGCCACGGTGCGCGGCAACGCCAAGCAGGCGGCCGAGGAGGCGCGTCGCGGGGTGGAGCTGGAGGATGGCCTGGTGAAACCGGCGTGGGTCAATGTGCGGGCGCTGGAGAACCGTCGCTGGTCGTTCGAGGTGGCGATTCGCGAGGGGCGCACGCGCGAGGTGCGTCGCCTGTGCGCGGCGTTAGGGTTGGAGGTCGAGCGCCTGGAGCGCGTCCAGTTTGGTCCCGTGCGCATCGGCGAGCTGCAACCGGGGGCGTGGCGCGAGCTGAGCCCGCGCGAGGCGGCGATGCTCGAGGTCCTGACTGGGACCGATGTTCCCGCCGGGAAGCCGCCGCGCAGGCGCGACGATCGCCAGCGACCGGCGGCTCGGCGCACCGACGACTCGCGCCCTGCCGCTCGGCGCGATCGCGCTGGAGAGGGGGGGCAGCGTTCCCGCGTGTCGTCGTCCGGGCGTCAACCGCGTCGCGATCGGCGGCGGGACTGAGAGCGCGAGCCGGACGCGAACGAGCGTGCGAACGTACGCGCGTGTCAGCGGGGTGATTGGGGTGTCGGAACCGCGACCGTGGGTGGTGTAAGAGCGACAAGCGGGCGCTGTCCCGCAGGACGAGTCCCCAGCGGCGAGAGGAGAGCGCGCACGTGGCAACACAGGCAGCAAACGACATGGCGCTGGTGCAGGCCGTCGAACGCGAGGTGGGAAAGCGCGTCGTGGGCCAGGAGTACATGGTGGAGCGGCTGCTCATCTCGCTCCTCACTGGTGGCCATGTGCTCCTGGAAGGGGTGCCCGGGCTCGCGAAGACGCTGACGGTGCGGACGCTCGCGGAGACGATCCACACCACCTTCCAGCGCATCCAGTTCACCCCGGACCTCCTCCCGGCCGACGTGTTGGGGACGCAGGTGTTCGATCAGTCGACGGGGAGCTTTACGATCAAGCGCGGGCCGATCTTTGCCAACATCGTGCTGGCCGACGAGATCAACCGCGCGCCGGCCAAGGTGCAGGCGGCGCTGCTGGAGGCGATGCAGGAGAAGCAGGTGACGTTAGGCGGCCAGACCTTCCGACTGGAGGAGCCGTTCCTCGTGCTGGCCACGCAGAACCCGATCGAGCAGGAGGGGACGTACCCGCTCCCCGAGGCGCAGGTCGATCGCTTCATGCTCAAGCTGCGCGTGGGGTATCCGTCGCGTGAGGAGGAGAAGGAGATCATGCGGCGCATGGCGAGCGGCGACCCCATCGCCATTCAGGCCATCGCCACGCCGCAGGCGATCCTCGAGGCGCGGCATCGCATCACGGAGCTGTACATGGACGAGCGCATCGTCGACTACGTGGTCGACATCGTCCACGCCACGCGCTATCCCGCCGAGGCTCGGCTCAAGGACCTGGCGCCGCTCATCGAGTTCGGGGCGTCACCGCGCGCGACCATTGCGCTGGCGCAGGCGTCGCGGGCGCACGCCTTCCTGCGGGGGCGCACCTACGTGACGCCGGACGATGTGAAGGCGATTGCCCCCGACGTGCTGCGGCATCGCGTCCTCACCACGTACGAGGCCGAGGCGGAGAGCGTGACCAGCGACGACATCGTGAAGCGGATCCTCGACACCGTCGAGTCGCCCTGACGCGCGTGCCACACGTCGCATGACAACCCTTGCACCCGGCGGTACCACACGCCCGGTCCTCATCTCCTCGGAGGTGCTGCGACAGGTGAAGCTCGTCGAGCTTCGCACGCGGCGGCTGGTGAACTCGCTTTTTTCGGGCGAGTATCGCTCGATCTTCAAGGGGCAGGGGATGGAGTTCGCGGAAGTGCGCGAGTACCAGCCCGGCGACGAGGTGCGCTCGATCGACTGGAACGTCACCGCGCGCATGCGGCGCCCGTTCGTGAAGCGCTACATCGAGGAGCGCGAGCTGACGTTGATGCTGGCGGTCGACATATCCGGGTCGGAGCGGTATGGCACGGTGCGTCGCTTCAAGTCGGAACTGGCAACCGAACTGGCGGCGGTGCTGACGATGTCGGCGGTGCGCAACAACGATCGCGTGGGGGCGCTCTTGTACACCGATCGCGTGGAGCACTTCGTCCCGCCGGGCAAGGGGCGGCGTCACGCGCTGCGCATCCTGCGCGACGTGCTGGTGCACGAACCCGCCGGGCATGGGACCAACACGGCGCTGGCGCTCGACTTCCTGCGCGGGCTCCTCAAGCAGCATGCGATCGTCTTCCTCATCTCGGACCTGCAGGACGGCGGGCTGGAGCGGCCGCTCAAGCTCCTTGGGCAGCGGCACGACGTGGTAGTGGCGACGCTCGACGACCCTAGCGAGACGACACTCCCCGACGTGGGGATGGCGCGCCTCGTCGATCCCGAGACGGGGGAGACGCTGGACGTGGACACGAGTGCGCGCGCGGTCCGCGCCGCCTTCGACAAACTGGCTGAAGCGGAGCGGGACGGTCGGCGCGCGATGCTGCGCCGGCTGGCGATCGACGAGATTCCGATCTCGACCAGCGGCGGCTACATCGAGCCGTTGCTGCGCTTCTTCCGGGCGCGCGAGCGCCGGGCGGCGCGCGGATGATGGCCCGCGCGATCGTGAGGCGATGCACGCCCCGGGCGACGCGCACCAAGCGCGTTGCGCGCAGCATGCGCGAGCTGGGAGCGCTGGCGCTGTTGGCGTGCGGGCTCGTGGGCGCGGGGCGCGCGGGGGCGCAGGCGCAACGCGCGGGCGCAACGGGTGCGGACGCTCGCGGCATTGCGCGCGGGGTGGCGGTCTCGCCCGATACGGTGACTGTCGGCGACCCGTTCCGGGTCATCGTGCGCATTCGTGCGCCGCGCGGCTCCACGCTCGAGTTCCCGCACGCGCCGGATTCGGGGACCGGCGTCGAGGCGCTCGATCCGGTGGCCGTCGTTCCGTCCGCCGATACGAGCGTGACGGAGCAGACGGCGACGTATCGGTTGGCGGCGTGGGATGTGGGGATGCGCCCCATTCGCCTTGCCGACGTCGTGGTGCGTGACTCGTTGGGCGAGCGGCGCGTGGCGGTGGGGGGCGACGTCTCGGTCTTCGTATCATCGGTGCTCCCCGCGGACACGGCGCAGCGCGTGCCCAGGCCGGCGCGTGCGCTGTACGAGTTCGCCCCGCCGTGGTGGTGGTGGGCGATCGTCGCGCTCGTGGCGTTAGGCGTCCTATGGCTCGTCTGGCGGCTGTGGCGTCGCCGGCGACGTGCGGCGCCCGTGGCGGTGACCACGCCGCTGCAGGACGCCGAGGCGGCGTTTGCGCGCGTGGAGGCCATGGCGCTGCTGGCCAGCGGGGAGCGGTCGCTGCACGTGGCGCTCATGGCGGACGTGATGCGGAGCTACCTCGAGCGCGTCCTGCCGGCGGCGACGCCGTCGCTCACCTCGAGCGAAGTGCTGGTGGCGCTGCGCAGCGACGCGCGCCTCCCGATGAGCCGCCTGTCGCGATTGCTGCAGGATGTCGACCTCGTGAAGTTCGCGGCCTACGCCGTCGATGCGGCGCGGGCCGACGTGATTGGGCGCGAGGCACGATCGATGGTGGTGGCGGTGGATGCGGCGCTGGCGCCGCGCGCAAGCGCGAACGCGGGGACGACGACCCGGGAGGCGGCATGAGCGGCGCGAACGCGATCACGACCGACTGGCCGTGGATGCTTCCCGCCGCCGTCCTCCTCGCGGTGACGGTGGTCCTGCTCGCCGTGGTTGCCGTCAGGCGCAAGCGCTCGCGCCTGTTGCGCCTGGCCGACGCGTCGTTGCTGGGTCGCCTCGTGCCGGCGGGGGCGGTGAGTCCCGCGCCGTGGCGCGCCGTGCGGCTGGGGGGCGCGGCACTGCTGGCTGGGCTCGCGCTGGCCGGCCCGCGCTGGGGGAATGAACCGGCGGTGGTGACTGGGGAGGGGATCGACGTGGTGCTGGCGCTCGATGCGTCGCTCTCGATGCTGGCGACCGACGACCGCCCCAACCGCCTGGAGCGCATGAAGCAGGAGGTGCGGCGTTATCGGGACCTGGCGCGCGCGGATCGCGTCGCGATGCTCGCCTTCGCCGGCCGCAGCTACATCCTGACCCCGCTCACCGTCGACGACGGCGCCATCGAGCTTTTTCTCGACAATCTCGACCCGAGCATCGTGGGGCAGGCGGGGAGTTCGCTGGCGCGGACCATCACGCAGGGGACCGACCTCCTGATGACCTCCAAGGGGGGAGGTGATCGCGCGCTGGTCATCATGAGCGACGGGGAGGCGTTCGAACCGGTGGAGGAGATCCGCGACGCGGCGGCGCGCGCGGCGCAGAACGGGATCTCGCTCGTCACGGTGGGCTTCGGAACGACCGCAGGTGCGACGATCCCGGTGCAGGAGAACGGGAGCGTGTCACCCAAGCGCGACGAGAACGGGCAGATCGTCGTGTCGCACTACACACCGGCAACCTTGCAGGCCATCGCGCAGGCGGCGAACGGGACGTTCATCGACGCGTCGGTCACCGACAAGGCGACGCGCGTGCGTGCGGCGCTGCAACGCCTGCGCGCCACGTCGCGCACGGTGTCGGCGGGGGCGTCGCGCACGCCTCGCTTCCAGTGGTTTGTCGCGCCAGCGCTTCTCCTCCTCCTCCTCGACACCTGGCGCAGCGAGCGCGTTCGGGGGCGCCGTCGTCGTGCGCCGGACGGAGGCCGCACCGAGACCGCGGTCGCACCGGCCGGCGCCGGCGCCGCGCGTGGCGCGGGAAAGGTCGCGGCAATGGGTATTGCGCTGGCCGTCGCGGCCCAGGGTTGCAGCTGGAGCGGGAGCGTGCCGCGCGAGGCGGCGCGCGACTACGCCGCGGGGCGCTACGCTCGGTCGGCGGGGCTCTATCGCGCCGCGATCCATGCCGGTGACGCGCGCGCGCAACTGTTCTACAACCTGGGAACGGCGCTCGTGGCCGCGGACTCGCTGGAGTCGGCAACCGAGCCGCTGGAGCGGGCCAGCAAGGTCGAGGACGCCGAGCTGCGGTTCCGCGCCTGGTTCAACCTGGGGCTGGGTTACCTGCGGCGTGGGCTGGCCGGGGCCCCAACTGCCGACAGCACCCGCGCCGCCCTCACCCGCACGCTCGAGCAGTACAAGCGCGCGCTCATCCAGCGCCCCACCGACAAGGACGCGAAATGGAACTACGAGCTCGCGCTGCGCCAGCAGGAGCAGAACGGCGGCGGAGGTGGCGGGGGTGGTGATGCGCAGGCCAACAACCAGCAGGACCGGAGCAATCCCGACACACCGCAAGCGCAGCAGCCCAGCGGTGGCCTCGGTGAACAGCAGGCGGAGCAACTGCTCAACGCCGCGGCGCGCGACGAGCGCGGGGTGCAGGGGCGCAAGCAGCGCCAGAGCCGGCCGCAGCCGCCGCCGGGCGGGAAGGACTGGTGATGGGCGCGGCCGTGAGTGCCCCGGGGCGTCGCGCCGCGTTGCGTCTGACGGCGATCTGTGCCGTGCTGTGCGTCTTCGGCGTCGCTGGCGCCAACGCGCAGCAGCGCCAGCGCGCGCGCCGCGCCGCGCCGCCGCGCCCACTCGCATCGAACGCAGTACAACAGACTCCCGCCCAGGCGTCCAACCAGGCCCCCGCGCAAGCACCCGCTCCCGCCGGCGGCACGGACGCGCGACCGGCCATCGTGACGCAGGGGCGTGTCGACCCTCGGCAGGACGTGAACTTCAGCGCCGTCGCCGTTCCGGCCAAGGTGTATGTCGGGCAGCAGGTCACGTACCAGATTGGCGTCTTCCTCTCCGAGGACGTGTCGCAGCGCCTGCGGCGCAACCCGGAGTTTGTCCCGCCCGACGTGCGATCGATGCTGGCCTACGACCTTCCGTCGCCGGCCGCGCCGCTGTCGCGCGAGGAAGGGGGGCGCCACTTCGACGTGCACGTTTTCCAGCGTGCACTCTTCCCGCTCACGCCCGGGCGGCACACCCTCGCGCCGGCACGCCTCACCTACTCGCTCCCGCTCTCCAACACGTTCTTCAGCCGCGAGGAGACGCACTCGGCGCGCACGTCGGCGCTCACCATCGAGGCGAGGGAGCCACCCACCGACGGGCGCCCGCGCGACTTCTCCGGCGCGGTGGGACGCCTCTCGGTCAGCGCACGCGTCGACACGCCTACCTCGCGCGTGGGCGACCCGGTCACCCTCACCGTGAGTGTGCGCGGGGCGGGGAACGTCTCCCTCTTTCCGCGACCGGCGGTCTCGCTCCCCTGGGGCGACGCCGTCAATGGCGGGGAGCGGGTGGCGATCGACTCCGGCGTCACGCTCATCCAGGGCCGCAAGGACTTCGATTGGGTCGTCACGCCGCGTCGCGAGGGGCGGCTCGAGATCCCGGCGCTCCGCTACCCGTACTGGAACCCATACACCGAGCGGTACGAGGTCGCCGTCACCACCCCGCTCGACCTCAGCGTTGGCGGCGGGACGCTTGCCGCGCGGCCGCCAACCGTGGCAGACACCGCGCCGCGACTCCCGTTGCGCCTGGCGTATCGCGGCGCGGTTGCTCCGCCGCTGTCGCAATCGCCGGTGCTGTGGGCCGTGCTCGCCCTGGTCCCCATGCCGGCCCTGGTGCTGGGCCTGCGCCAGCGCCCTCGCCGCGCCCGCGCCGTGTTGCCAAACTCTCCGTTGCAGCGACTCGCGGCCGGTTCCACGACGCCGGCGCCGTCCGACGTCCGTCGCGCCTTTGCCGCCGCCGTGGCGGCACGCACGGCGATCGGGGCAACGGCAATGACCGACAGCCGCACCTTCGTGCGCGCACTGCGGCGCGCCGGCGTCACCACTGAAACGGCGCAACGCACGCAACTCGTCTTGGGCGAACTGGATCGCGCCACCTACGGCGGCGAGTCTGCGCACGACGGCCTCCTGCTCCAGCGCGCACTCGACACCTACGCGGCCGTTGACGCCGAGGCGATCCCGATCGGCGGCGCATCGCTGGCCCGGTTTCACTCGACGGGACGGCGCATCTCCTCGGCGACGGTGCTGCTGGCGGGGATGTGGATGTCCACGGTCGCGGTTGCGGCTGCCGACGATGCGCTCGACGCCGCGCGCTTCCAGCGCGGCGTGGCGTTCTATGATCACGGCGACTACGTGGCGTCGATGCACGAGTTCCGCGACATCGTCACGCGCGTTCCCCGCGCAGCCGATGCCTGGGCCAACCTCGGGACCGCTGCGTGGTACGCCGAGGATACGGCGACCGCGGCCATCGGGTGGCAGCGTGCGCTGCGACTGGAGCCACTGGCGCTCGACGTGAGAACGCGTCTCGAGGCGACCCCAGGATTCGAATCGGGGTTGCTGGGTGACGTCCCGCCAATCCCGGTCGATGCCGCGGCCGCCCTGGGGGCACTGCTCTGGATAGCGGGGTGGGGAGGGCTCGCCTTCTCGGGGCGCGGCGCGGGGCGCGAGTGGCGAGGGCAGGCCTACACGGCGATCGGCATCGGGGCGCTGGTGGGCGTGCTCACCGTGGCGCTCGCGGAGTCGCTCGCCGGGCGGCATCGCGTCGTGGTGACGCAGTCGTCGCGTCTGCGCGCGGCCCCCGCCCTCGGCGCCGAGGAGGCGTCGGAGGTGATGACGGGGGAGAGCGCCACCGAGACGACGGCGCAAGGCGTCTGGACTCGCGTGCGATTCGCCGACGGCCGAAGCGGCTGGCTCGAGACGAGCCGCCTTGGCTCGCTGGACGTCAACCGCGCGCCGTAGCCCTCAGGTGTCGCGAGGTAACGCACGGTAACGCGCGAGGCGCACATCCCCTCGGCGTGGCAGTTCACGACGCCGTGCCCGCGGCGCATCTTTCGCGCATCGGCGCACCTGCGCATCGCTCACGTTGCGCGCATCCATCTGAACGATTGCCGCTCGCCCGTCATCGCCGGGTGAACTCGCTCCTCTCGCCTCGACGCCCCGTGCCTCGCATCGCCATCCTCGCCAGCGCCGTTGCCGACCAGATCGCCGCGGGCGAGGTGGTCGAGCGCCCCGCCTCGGCGGTCAAGGAGCTTGTGGAGAACGCGATCGATGCGCGCGCCGAGAGTGTCGAGGTCGACGTCGAGGACGGAGGGCGCGTCCTGATTCGCGTGAGCGACGACGGAATCGGGATGGACGCGGCCGATGCGACGTTGGCGCTGGCGCGACACGCGACGTCGAAGATCCGCGAGGCGCACGACCTCGTGGGCGTCGCCTCGTACGGCTTTCGCGGCGAGGCGCTGCCGGCCATTTGTTCCGTCTCGCGACTCACGCTCCTCACGGCGACGCACGATGGGGAGGGGACGTCGGTGCGTGCGGCGGGAGGGGTGGTGGAAGGGGTGGCGCCGGCGGCGCGCCGTCGCGGGACGACGATCGAGGTGCGCGACCTGTTCTACAATCTTCCCGCCAGGCGCAAGTTCCTGCGCAGCGCCCGCTCGGAGTGGCGCGCGATTGCCGACACCATCGTCACGCTGGCGCTCACCAAGCCGTCGCTGCGCCTGCGGGTGAGCACGGACGGGCGCGAGGCGCTCTCGTTGCCCCCGGCGGCGTCGTTGCGCGCGCGCGTGGCGTCGGTGTGGGGGCATGAGTACGCCGCACGATTCGTCGAGGTGGATGGCGTGCACGGCGCCGTGCACGTGACGGGGCTGGTGGAGCGCCCCGGTGACGCGGGAACGTCGTCGCGCCGTGCAATCGTGATCATCAACGCTCGCGCGGTGCGCGACATCGGGATCGCGCGTGGTGTGGAGGCGGCCTATCGATCGACGCTCCCGTCGGGGGTGCGCCCCTCGTTCATCCTCTCGATCACGCTCCCCGTCGACGTCGTCGACGTCAACGTGCATCCGGCCAAGGCCGAGGTACGTTTCCACGACCGATGGGGGACCGAACGCGCCGTGGAGCACATCGTGCAGCGGGCGCTGGGGACGCCGGATGCGGCGGCGTGGGTGGGGGCGCGCACCTGGAGTCCGGGGAGCGGGCTGTCGCCGGCCAGCGGCGGCGCCCTCGACGCGCTCCCCGTGCCGCCGCGCCCCGCCCCGCTCGACGGACTCTTTGCCCCGGGGAGCGAGGAGGGCGGGGATGCCGCGTTGCCCGGCGTTGTGCCTGGCGACTCGACAGATGCAATGGGAGTCGCGTCCGGCGTGGGCGCCGCGGGCGCCATGTCGGCGGCGCCCATCAACGTCCCGCCGCTGATGCAGCTGCGCCGCACCTACCTCCTGTACGAGCACGACGAGGGCGTGGTCCTGATCGACCAGCACTCGGCGCACGAGCGCGTGCTCTACGAACGCTTCCTGGGTGCGCTGCAGCGAGGCGAGGCGCCGTCGCAACGCCTCCTCTTCCCGGTCACCCTGCACCTCGCCCCCGACGACGCCGAGGCATACGAGGCAAGCGCCGATCTCCTGTCGCGTCTCGGCTATGAGATCGAGGCATTCGGCGGCCACACACTCATCGTGCACGCCGTGCCCACGCCGCACGCGCGCTTTGACGCCATCCAGTGCCTGCGCGACACGCTCGCGGCGCTCAGCGGCGCGCGCGAGGCCAGCCGCCACGCGCGCCACGAGCAGCTGGCGGCAACCGTCGCCTGCAAGGCGGCGGTCAAGGCGGGCGACGTGCTCGCGGCCGAGGAGATGCGCGCGCTCTTCCTCGCGCTGGCGCGCGCCACGCTCCCCGCGCACGACGTGCACGGGCGCTCGACGATCGTCCGGCTGTCGTGGGACGAACTGGAACGTCGCTTTGGCCGTCGTTAGGCTCGCCGTGGTCTGCGGCCCCACGGCCGCGGGGAAGTCGTCGCTGGCGCTCGCCCTCGCCGAGTCGTGCGGGCTCGGGATCGTGAGCGCCGACTCGCGCCAGGTGTACCGGGGCTTCGACATCGGCACCGCGAAGCCGAATGCCGCCGAACGTGCGCGCATCCCGCACGCCGGCATCGACGTGGCCGATCCCACGGAACGATACAGCGCCGCGCGATGGATGCAGGAGTTCGAGACCTGGCGCGAGGGGATCGAAGGCACTGGGCGCGCGGCGCTCGTCGTGGGCGGAACGGGACTCTACCTGCGCACGCTTACCGAACCGCTCTTCGAGGAGCCACCGCTCGATGACGAGGCGCGGCGCGCCCTCGATGACGAGTTGCAGCTGCTGGCGCTCGAGGAGCTGCGCGCGCGCTGCCAGTCGCTCGACCCCGCACGCGCGCACCTTGGGCGGACGCAGCTCCTGCGTGCCATCGAGGTGGCCACGCTCACGGGGCGACCGATCTCGGCGTGGCATCGGGAGCGCGCACGCGACGCGCGGTACGATGCGCGATACCTCCTGGTGGACCCCGGAGTGCCGGCCCTGCACGCGCGCATCGTCCAGCGCGTCGACGCCATGCTCGACGACGGATGGGTGGACGAGGTGCGGCGGTTGATGCCGCAGGTGCCGGCCGATGCCCCGGCGTGGAACGCAACTGGCTACGACGCGATACGTCAGGTGGTGGATGGAACGCTGTCGCTGGGCATGGCGCGCGACCGGGTGATCGTTGCCACGCGGCAGTACGCCAAACGACAGCGCACCTGGTTCCGGCACCAACTGCCGGCGGCCCACGTTGTACGGCTGGATCCGTCCGATCCGGCGGCCAAGGAACGCGCGCTGGCGTGGTATCGCGACGCGACGCGCTAATCAATCGGAGGAGATGCGGCGGTGAAGATCGGCATTACCTGCTATCCGACATACGGCGGCTCCGGTGCTGTGGCGACGGAGCTGGGCATCGCGCTCGCCTCGCGCGGGCACGAGGTCCACTTCATCACGTACCAGCAGCCGTTCCGTCTCCCGTCGTTCCTTCCCGGCGTCTTCTTCCACGAGGTCGATGTCGGCAAGTACCCGCTCTTCGAGTACCCGCCGTACGACCTCGCGCTCGCCGTGCGCATGCACGAGGTGGTCCTGTCGCACCAGCTCGACCTGTTGCACGTGCATTACGCGGTGCCGCACGCCACCAGCGCGTGGATCGCGAAGGAGATGCTGCGCGAGAATGGCCACGACATCCAGGTCATCACCACGCTGCACGGCACCGACATCACGATCGTCGGGCAGGATCGCTCGTTCCACGCGATCACGAAGTTCTCGATCGAGAAGTCCGACCGGATCACCGCCGTCTCCAACTTCCTCAAGGACGAGACGTTCTACGCCTTCGGGTGCGCCGGCTGCGACGTGGAAGTCATCCACAACTTCATCGACCCCGCGCTGTACAACCGCCAGGTGCACGGCGCGGTACTGCGCCAGCAGATGGGGCAGGGGGACCGCAAGATCCTCATGCACGTCTCAAACTTCCGGGCGGTGAAGCGCGTGCGCGACGTGATCCGCATCTTTGCCAAGGTGCACGCGGAGCTGCCGAGCACCCTCGTCATGGTCGGCGACGGCCCCGATCGCGACGATGCCGAGGAGGAGGCGCGCACACTCGGCGTCGACCGTGACGTGCACTTCCTGGGGAAGATCGAACAGGTCGCTCCGCTCCTCGCCAGCGCCGATCTCTTCCTCCTGCCGTCCAATCGGGAATCGTTCGGCCTCAGCGCGCTCGAGGCGCTGGCGTCTGGCGTCCCCGTCATCGGGTGCGACGTCGGCGGCCTTCCCGAGGTGGTGCGCGAAGGGGAGACGGGGGCGCTGCGCCCTCCCGCCGACGTGGACGGGATGGCCAGCGCGGCGCTGGAGATCCTCGGCGACCCGGTGCGCTGGTCGCAGATGAGTCGACTGGCCGCTGCCGACGCGCGAGAGCGCTTCTCGCAGGACGCCGTGGTGGCGCAGTACGAGGCGTTGTACCTCTCCACCCTCGCTCGGCGATAGATTGCCGCCCGTTCCGATGCGCCAGTGGCTTGGCGATGGCCGGCTGGCTCCGGCTGGCGCCGGCCGTCGGCTGCAGCCTCGTTTCCCTCGTGATTCGACCAGCGCGTGACCGTCTTCCAAGCGATCGTCCTTGGCGTCCTGCAAGGGTTGGCCGAGTTCCTTCCCATCAGCTCCTCGGCGCACCTCGCGCTGGCGCCCTGGGCATTCGGATGGAAGGACCCGGGGTTGGCGTTCGACGTCGCGTTGCACCTGGGGACGCTCGTGACTGTGCTGTGGTACTTCCGGAAGGAGTGGGGGGCGCTGACGCTCTCCGCCTTCTCGATCCTGCGACAGCGCGCCGTCCGCACGCCTGACGAGTGGCGGCTGGTCTATCTCATCATCGGGACGGTGCCGGCGGCGATTGCCGGGCTCCTGCTCGAGGACATTGCCGAGACGACGTTTCGGGCACCGGCGCTGATGGCGACGACGCTGATGATCATGGGGGTGATCCTGTGGACCTCGGATCGTTTGTCGTCGCAGCAGCGGGCGCTGGACGAGATGACGTGGCGTGATGCCCTCCTCATCGGCCTGGCCCAGGCGTGTGCGCTCGTCCCGGGCTTCTCGCGTTCGGGGTCGACCATCACCGGTGCCCGCCTCCTCAAGTTCGATCGCACCAGCGCAGCGGTCTTCTCCTTCTTGCTCAGCATGCCCGTCACCGCGGCCGCGGCGCTGCTCAAGGTGCCCGACGCTTTGCGCGAGGGAGTCTCGGCGCCCCTCGTCGTCGGCGTCGTGTCGGCGGCGGTGAGTTCATGGTTCGCCATCTCGATCCTGCTCAAGTACGTCTCGCGCCACTCCTTCGGCGTCTTCGCCATCTATCGCCTCGCGTTAGGCGTGGCGATCCTGGCGCTGATCGCGCAGCGCGGCTAGCGCATGCTCGAGCGACCCATCGATCGAGGCCACGGCGTACCGCATCGTCCGGCGTTCGACGCGTGGCGCTGGCACCCGAGCGAGGCGTGCGCCGCCCTGGCCCGCCGCCTGAACCTCCCGCGCGTGGCGTGGCTCGCCGAGGCGACGTCGACGATGGACGTCGCCGAGCAGCTGGCGAGGGAAGGGGCGGCGGGAGGGACGCTCGTCCTTGCCGACGCGCAGACGGCCGGCCGGGGGCGCGGCGGTCGCGCCTGGGCCTCGCCACCGGCAACGGGGTTGTGGATGACGCTCATCGAGCGCCCGCTGGTTGCCACCGGGCTCGATGTGCTCTCGCTGCGCGTGGGGCTGCGCGCCGCCAGCGCTCTCGATCGCTTCGCCGACGCCCCCATCGCCCTCAAGTGGCCCAACGACCTCCTCCTCCCGGCGGGGAAGTTGGGGGGGATTCTCGTCGAGGCGCGCTGGCGCGAGCACCGCCCCGAGTGGGTCGCCATGGGGATCGGCATCAACCTGCTGAAGCCTCCCGTGGCGGGGAGCGCGGCACTCGGCGTCTTGCCAGGGGTGCCGTCGGCTGCAACACCTGGCGCCGCGTCAGGCGATGCGGCGTCAGGCGAAGCGGCGTCCGGCGAGGGCGCGTCAGGCGACGCCTCGGGAAATGCGGCGCGCTACGCGACGCTGCGCGACGCCGTGCTCGGCGAGTTGGTGCCGGCGGTGCGCGCCGCGGCGGCGGCCGACGGGCCGCTGACGGACGAGGAAATGGAGGCGTTCGCGCGGCGCGACTGGGCGCGCGGCCGCCGGGTAACGTCGCCACATGCGGGAACGGTCGCCGGCCTCTCGGCGACCGGCGCGGTACTCATCGAGACCTCAGGCGGGATTGTCGCCTGCCGATCGGGGTCGCTCGTCCTCGAGGGAGGGAGCGCATGATCCTCGTTTTCGATGTCGGCAACACCGAGACCACCGTCGGCCTCTTTGCCGGCGACGCGCTGCGCGCCCATTGGCGCATCACCACCGACGCCACGCGCACACCGGACGAGATTGCCCTCACGCTGCAGGGCCTCCTCGCGTCGCGCAGCATCGCCGCCCGCGAGATCGTGGGGGCCGCCATTGGCTCCGTCGTCCCCGCGATGACCGATCCCCTGGGCGAGGCGTGTGTCCTCCTTTGCGGAGTGGTCCCCGTTACCGTCGACGCGCGCTCGAAGCTTCCCATCGTGCTCGACGTCCTCGAGCCGCTCACCGTGGGGGCCGACCGGATCATCAACACGCTGGCCGCGTCGCGGCTGTACCAGTCGGATACCATCGTCGTCGATCTCGGCACCGCCACGACGTACGACTGCATCACCGCCGACGGCGTCTTCCTGGGCGGAGTGATTGCACCTGGCGTGCGGACGTCGGCGGAGACGTTGTTCCGCCGCACATCCAAGCTCCCCGCGACCGAGCTGGTCGCGCCGTCGCGCGTGATCGGGCGGCGTACCGAGGAGTGCATTCGGTCGGGCGTGGTGCTCGGAGCGGCCGACGCGGTCGATGGTTTGGTGCGCCGCATCAAGGGCGAATGGCCCACGCCGCGCGTGCCCATCGTGATTGCGACCGGTGGCCTGGCCCCGATGATCGCGCCGCTCTGCCAGACCGTCGATCGCGTGGAGCCGACGCTCACGCTGGTCGGGCTGCGCCTCGCCTACGAGCTCCTTCGAGCCGGCGCCGCCTGACGCGAGCTGGCGCCCAATAGCGCGCGGAGTACTGCGTGCATTGCACCTCTCGGCGCGTGACGAGCGGCGCGCGTAACTTGCTGACTGGCAGTCGGTTGCGTGCTTGGCGGTGGCGCAGGTTGCGAGGTGAGGCGCGCTCGGTGGGGAGGCGTCCCAAATCCCCTTGACCACCCTTGCGGGCGCTCCTAAGTTCACCTCCCGTTAGCACTCACGGACCGTGAGTGCCACGACGCAGAGAATCGCCAGTTTCTCTCAACCAGACCCAGAGAAGGAGGGTTGTTCGCTATGAGCACGAAGAGCGCGACCAAGGTCGCTCCGCTCGCCGATCGTGTGGTCGTGAAGCCGCTCGAGGAGGCCGAGACGATGCGCGGGGGGCTGTACATCCCCGACACCGCCAAGGAGAAGCCGCAGCAGGGTGAGATCGTGGCCGTTGGCCCCGGCCGCTACGAGGATGGCAAGCGCGTGCCGCTCGACGTCCAGGTGGGCAACCGGGTGCTGTACGGCAAGTACAGCGGGACCGAGGTGACGGTCGATGGCGACTCGCTCCTCATCCTTCGCGAGTCCGACATCCTCGCGATCATCAACAGCTAAGACGGACGGGAGACGGGGGATGGGGGACGGGAGTTCGGCGGCGCACGGCGCCTGACCGACTCGCCATCTCCGGGTCCAGCCGCTCCCTGCCTAACGTCAACTTCACTCTCGTCACTCACAAGCCATGGCTGCGAAGGAACTCTATTTCAGCGTAGACGCGCGCGCGGCGCTCAAGCGCGGCGTCGACAAGCTCGCTGATGCGGTGAAGGTCACCCTCGGCCCCAAGGGCCGGAATGTCGTCATCGACAAGAAGTTTGGCGCTCCGACCGTCACCAAGGACGGCGTGACCGTCGCCAAGGAAGTCGAGCTCTCCGATCCGCTCGAGAACATGGGCGCCCAGATGGTGAAGGAAGTCGCCACCAAGACGTCCGACGTCGCGGGTGACGGCACCACCACCGCCACCGTGCTCGCCCAGGCCGTGTACCGCGAAGGGCTCAAGAACGTGACCGCCGGCTCCAACCCGATGGCGCTCAAGCGCGGCATCGAGAAGGCCGTCTCGCACATCGTCGAGGAGCTCAAGAAGATCTCGGTCCCGACGGCCGGCAAGAAGGAAATCGCGCAGGTTGCCGCCATCTCGGCCAACAACGACAAGGAGATCGGTGATCTCATCGCCGATGCAATGGAGAAGGTGGGCAAGGACGGCGTGATCACCGTCGAGGAAGCGCGCGGCATCGAGACCACGCTGGAGACGGTCGACGGCATGCAGTTCGACCGCGGCTACATCTCGCCCTACTTCGTCACCGATCCGGACAAGATGGAGTCGGCGCTCGACGACGCCCTGATCCTCATCCACGACAAGAAGATCTCGTCGATGAAGGACCTCCTCCCGGTGCTCGAGAAGGTGGCCCAGATGGGGCGCCCGCTGCTCATCATCGCCGAGGACGTCGAGGGTGAGGCGCTGGCCACGCTCGTGGTCAACAAGCTTCGCGGGACGCTCAAGGTCTCGGCCGTCAAGGCGCCGGGCTTCGGCGATCGACGCAAGGCGATGCTCGAGGACATCGCGAAGCTCACCGGTGGCCAGGTCGTGAGCGAGGAAGTCGGCTTCAAGCTGGAGAACGCCGTCGTCTCCGATCTCGGCCGCGCCAAGCGCGTCGTGATCGACAAGGACAACACGACGATCATCGATGGCGCCGGCGACGCCGACGCGATCCAGGGGCGCGTGAAGGAGATCCGCGCCGCGATCGAGAAGAGCACCTCGGACTACGATCGTGAGAAGCTGCAGGAGCGCCTCGCCAAGCTTCATGGCGGCGTGGCCGTCATCAGCGTTGGCGCCGCGACGGAAGCCGAGATGAAGGAGAAGAAGGCTCGCGTCGAGGACGCGCTGCATGCGACCCGTGCAGCGGTCGAGGAAGGGATCGTCCCCGGCGGCGGTGTGGCGCTCATCCGCGCGCAGCGCGCGCTCAAGGGGCTCAAGCTCGACGAGCACGACGAGCAGATCGGCGTCGACATCATCCGTCGCGCCATCGAGGAGCCGATCCGCATGATCGTCGCCAACGCCGGTGGCGAAGGCTCGATCGTCGTGGAGAAGGTCCGTGGTTCGAAGGATGACGCCTTCGGCTACAACGCCCTCACCGACACGTACGAGAACCTCGTGACGGCGGGCGTGATCGACCCGACCAAGGTGACGCGCTCGGCGCTCCAGAACGCCGCGTCGATCGCCGGCCTCCTCCTCACGACGGAAGCGCTCGTCGTCGAGAAGAAGGAAGACAAGCCCGCCGCGCCCGCTGGTGGCCCTGGCGGAATGGGTGGGATGTACTAAGGGCGGACGGGAGACGGGGGAAAGCTTGCCCCAGCGAAGGCTGGGGGGGGACGGGAGTGCCGGCGCGCTCACGCGCGCCGGCGAGTGCCTGGGACCGCGATCCCCTAGCTGTCATCGCACTCCAAACGACAAAGGGCGCCGCATCGCGGCGCCCTTTGTCACTCCCGTCTCCCGTCACCCGTCCCTAGAACCCCACGCTCTTCCGGTCCGACTCCAGCAGCGTGCGCGCGGTCTCGGGGCTGTCGACGCTCAGGACGAGCTTCCGCAGCAGGCCGTCCTTGATGTCGTAGACCAGGCCGTGGAGCAGGGGGCGACGGCCGCGCTTCCATGCGCCTTGCACGATCGGCGTGCGCGAGAGCTGGTGCACCTGACGGAGCACATTCAACTCCGTGAGGCGGTCGGCGCGGCGGTCGTCGTCGGGGAGCGCGTCGAGTTCGTCCTTGTGGCGCCTGACGAGCTCGCGGACCCCCGCCAGCCAGTGATCGACCAGGCCGAACGAGGCGTCGCTCATGGCCGCCTTCACGCCCCCGCACCCCAGGTGGCCGCAGACGATCACGTGCTTCACGTCGAGCACGTCAACCGCGTACTGCAGCACCGAGAGGAGGTTCAGGTCGGCCGGCATTGCCTGGTTGGCAATGTTGCGGTGCACGAACATCTCGCCCGGCGCCACACCGGTGAGCATCTCGATGGGGACGCGCGAGTCGGCGCAGCCGATGAAGAGAAAGTGCGGTTCCTGCTTTTCCGCGCGGCGACGGAAGAAGTCGGGGTCGCTCGCCGTGATCTCTTCGACGAAGCGCTTGTTGTTCTCGAACAGGCGTTGGAGGTTGTTCACGAGGCGTTAGGCAGGAGCGAGGGAAGTGGGCAGCGGACGTCGGTACCTGATCAGTGCCCGGGCATGATGGATTGTTCCGGCAGTCCCACGAGGCGGAGCTCGATGCGGCGCAGCCGCGCCGTTTCGCCGTACTCGTAGATCAGCTCGAGGACGTCATGGTCGATCCGCTTGCAGTTGCGCCCATCGATCTCGATGCGACTCCCCGGCGGCATCGCCTCCAGCGTCGTGGCGAGCGAGGCCTTGTTGAGGAAGTTCACGTTGTCGTTGAGCCGCAGTCGCGTCAGCACACTCCCCTTGGGACTCACCACGCTGAAGCATGGCGCCTTGAGGTGCTCGATGAGGACGAAGGTGAGGCCTACCGCCAGCCCGACACCAATCCCCACCAGCAGGTCGGTGAGCAGGATGGCGACGACGGTGATCACGAACGGAATGAACTGGAACAACCCCTGCGACCACGCGTGTCGCAGCAGGCGAGGGTGCGCGAGCTTGAAGCCGGTATAGAGCAGGATCGCGGCGAGCGGCGCCACGGGAACGAGGTTCAGCACCGCGGGAATCGTCAGGGCCGCGGTCAGGAGGAGCCCGCCATGAAGGATCGCCGACCACTTGGTGCGCGCCCCCGCGTCCACGTTCGCCGCGCTCCGGACGATCACCCCCGTTACCGGGAGCCCGCCCACGAGCCCCGACAGCGAGTTGCCGATTCCCTGGGCGACCAGTTCCCGGTTGGTCGACGGTTCGCGCCGATACGGATCGATGCGGTTGGTGGCGCTCAGCGACAGGAGCGACTCGAGGCTCGCCACCACGCCGATGGTCACGGCAATGCGCCACACGTCCGGGTTGGCGATCGCCGCCCAGTCCGGGACGACGAAGAGCGCCGACAGCTCCTCGAAGGAACGGGCGACCGGGAGCGACACGAGGTGCCCTTCCGTCAGTTGCAACGACGGGGCGACGGTCGCGAACAGCGAGTTCAGCACCGTGGCCAGCACCACCACCGCCAGCGGACCGGGAAGGAGCTTGAGCTTCTTGAGGCGCGTCTTGTCCCACACGATCAGCAGGACGAGCGCCAGAGTGCTGAGCAGCAGCGCCCCCGGATGAATGCGCTCCAGCGCGGTGCCGAGCGACGAAAACGTCGTCTCGGCGTTCGACTGCCGGAACGCTTCATCGCCCTGGAAGTTGGCGTCGTACCCCAGCGCGTGCGGGATCTGCTTGAGGATGAGGATGATGCCGATGGACGCCAGCATCCCCTTGATGACCGCCATCGGCACCACGTACCCAATCACCCCTGCGCCCACGAGGCCCAGCACCACCTGCAGCACCCCGGCCAGCACCACCGAGACGAGAAAGGCGCGGAAGGAGCCCAGCGTGGCGATGGCACTCAGCACGATGGCGGTGAGCCCGGCGGCGGGGCCGCTCACCATCAGTTGCGACTGCGAGATGAAGCCCACCACCAGCCCGCCGATGATCCCCGAGATGATCCCCGAGAAGAGCGGAGCCCCCGATGCCAGCGCGATACCGAGGCAGAGAGGGACGGCGATCAGGAAGACCACGACTGACGCCGGGACGTCGGCGCGCCACGTCTCCGAGAAGCGGAAGCTCTCGGTCTCACCCCCGTCGTCGTCCGGGCCCGGAGTCCGATCCCCGAAGATGGAGAGCACCGAAACGGGCATCATCTGCAGCGGACGCGCCGGCTCGCCCTCGTGGGATGACGATGGCGCTCGATTGGATTGGGCCTGAGGCTCGGCGGGTTCTGTGGTCGTGGCCATGGCGTCGGCGTCAGCGTTTTGGGGGGCGGTGGATCGACAATCACGATCGATCCAATCGGCGTTAGCAAATTCTTAATGCCTTGGTAGCCCCTTTCTCAAGTCCCTGCGCGATCTCGGATTTCACCAGCGCCTGAGGTTCCCCCCCGACCAAGGGGGGCCGAGGCGACCCCGCCAATCAGAAGAGCGAGAGCTGTTCGACGCGGCGCGCACGCTCCACGCGGAAGGCGGTGATCGCGTTCTGCGTGGCGACGGTGAGGGAGCCTCGGAACGGCGTGGCGCGCAGCGCGAGGTCGACGGCGCCGCGCGCCGCCTCGGGGGTGTTGTTGTTCTCCGACAGGTGCGCCAGCACGAGGTGACGCATGCTGCGGTGCGCGATCTGGCGGGCGAGGTCGGCGGCGGCGCGGTTGCTCAGGTGTCCATGCGAGCCGGCGATGCGGTCCTGCACCACCTTGGGGTACGGGCCGGCGCGCAGCATCTCCTCGTCGTGGTTCGACTCGAGGATGAGTGCGTCCAGCTCTCGCATGGCGTGCTCGATTCCCGCGGGGACGTGCCCCAGGTCGTAGGCGATCCCGACCCGCGTTCCCGAGGCGGGGGCGTCGACGACGAGGGCGATGGGTTCACTCGCGTCGTGCGGGGTGCGGACGCAGCGAACGGTCATCGTGTCCAGGACCAGCGCGTCGCGCGGGTCTATGGCGTGCGGGCGCAGCGCAGGGAGCCCCGCCGTTCCCGCGATGGTCCCTGGCGTCGCGTAGATCTTCCACCCCCAGCGACGCGCGGCGGTGCAGACTCCGCTCACGTGGTCGGTGTGTTCGTGGGTGAGGACCACCGCGGCGATCGATTCGGGGGCGATCTCGGCGGTCGCCATGCGCGTGGCCAGCGTCTTGGCGTTGAAGCCGGCGTCCACGAGGACGCGCGCGCCATCGGCTTCCAGCACCACGGCATTGCCGCGGCTCCCGCTCCCCAGGATCGTGACCTGCATGCGCGTTGCGCTCGGCGATCGTCGATGCGTGGCGCGTCAGGCGCTCACCGACCAGCGCGCCGCAAAGACGCGCTGCAGGTGACGCCGGCCACCATCGCCTAACGTCACGCCGCGGCGCGCCATCGCGCGCTCGGCCACCACGGCGAACCGATCGCCCTCGTACAGCGCCGTTCCCTCGCCCCACAGGAACGGCGGAACGACCTTCGGCGTCATTCCCGATCCCACGACGTTGGCTCCTGTCCCCACCACGCTTCCCGTCGTGAGGCGGGTGGCGATCGCGGTCTTGGCATGGTCGCCGAACATCGTCCCCAGGAACTGCAGTCCGGTCGATCGGACGCCGTCGGGAGTCCATAGCTGCACGGCGCCGTATGTGTTCTTCATGTTGCTGGTGATGGTCCCGGCGCCAAGGTTGACCCAGCGTCCCAGCACCGAGTGCCCCACGAAACCGTCGTGTCCCTTGTTGGAGTGGCCGATGAAGATCGTGGTGCTCACCTCGCCGTGTACGCGACACTGCTCGCCGATGGCGCAGATCCCGATCTTCCCGCCCAGCAACTGCGCGCCGGCGGCGACGTAGCACGGGCCGATCAGGCGCGTGAGGGCGGCCACGCTCGCGCCGCGCGAGACGAGAACAGGCCCCGCACTCGCGTCGATCACCACCATGGGTTCGATCGTCGCCCCGTGCTCGATGTAGACGGGGTGCGAACCGACGATCGCGTGTGGGCGTTCCGCCGCCTGAGTCACGGCGCCGCCGAGGATTGGCACGTCCTCGGCCAACATCTCGGCGAGGTACCGGATCAGGTCCCACGGCGCGTCGAGCCAGCGGGCCCGGACGCTCATGCGCCCCCAGCCGTCGCCTCCGATGTCCTCCAGGTCGAGCATCCCGTTGGCAAATCGCTCTACGTCGACGGCGTGGGCGAGGCGCACCGCGGCCACGCGCCCATCGCACTCCAACAGGTCGGGCGCGCCTAACGCGTCGAGCGCGGGGACGCAGCGCGCGTTCACCACCATCGCGCCGGCCGGCAGCATCCCCGCCGTGATGGCGCGCGGCGCATCGAACTCCTCGAAGTCGGCGAGGTGGGGGGCGCCAATGAAGCCGCCGCACGAGAGGCCGAGGGCACGCGCCCATCTCTCGCGCACCAGCAGCGCTCCTGCGCGCAACTCGCCCGCGGGGCGCGACAGGGCAAACGGCTCGAAGCCGCGCGCCGTGGCGTCGTCGTAGAGGTAGAACTGCGTCACGTCCGGTCGCGGACGGCTGTCGGGAGTTGGTCGAGCAGCGTCTTGAGGTCGGCTGCGCGTTCCGTCGTCGTGATGAGCGTGAGGCCATCGCGCACGACCACGACGAGGTCGCGCACGCCGTACAGCACCACATCGCCCGCCTCCGCGTGCACCACGTTGTGGTGCGCGTCGACGACATTCACAGGACCGTTGGAGGCGTTCCCCTGCGCGTCCAGACGCCGTACGCGCGCCAGCGCCGCCCAGGTCCCCACGTCGTCCCACCCAAACGATCCGGGGATCACCACGACCTTGTCGGTGCGCTCGAGGACACCGACGTCCACCGAGATCGACTGCACGTTGGAGAAGAAGCGCACGATGTCGCCGTGCGCCTGCTCCAGCGCCGGCGCAACCTCCGGCGTGTGCGCACGCACCTCGCGCAGGAAGTCACCCACGCGCCAGACGAAGATCCCCGAGTTCCACAGGTACCCATCGCGCACCATTGACTCGGCGCGATCGCGCGATGGCTTCTCCACGAACTGCGCCACGCGCCGGGCCCCGGTTTCGTCACCAGGCAGTGCCTCGCCCTGACGGATGTAGCCAAAGCCCGGATCCGGACGCGAGGGGACCACCCCCACCGTGACCAGCGCTTCCTGTGACTCGGCGACCGTGGCGGCGCGTTCGAGTGCGTCGCGAAAACCCTGCGCGTCGGCAATGGCCCAGTCGGCGTGAACCGAGAGCATCACCGCGTTGTCGCCGTCGCGCGCGGCGATGAGTGCCGCCGCCCAGGCGAGCGCGGCCGCCGTTCCCGCCGGCTTGGGTTCGGCGATGAGGTTGGCGCGAGGAATCTCCGGGACGAGCGCGTGAATGGGCTCGACCAGCGACGCGTTCGTGAGGATCAGGATGCGATCGGCGCTCGCCAGCGGGAGGAGGCGATCGACCGTGTTGCGCAGCAGGGGCTGGGCATCGATGAGCGGCAGCAGCTGCTTGGGGCGCGTCGGCGTGCTGAGCGGCCAGAAGCGCGAACCGACGCCGCCGGCAAGGATCACGACCCAGCGCTTCATCCCTCACCCTCGCTGGTTGGCGACACCGAGACTCCCGCCAACTCGGCGGTGCGCAGGTAGAGCTTCTTTGGGCTGAACGGTTTCGTCATGAACTCCGTGGCGCCGAGGGCGATGGCGCGCTGGTGTTGCGCCTCCTGCCCGGCGGCAGTGAGGACGATGCAGGGTGTGTCGCGCCAGCGCTCGCTCGCGCGCATGTGCGAGAGGACGTCGAACCCCGACAGGTGTGGCATCATGACGTCGAGGAGGACGAGGGCGATGTCGTCTGTTCGTTCGAGAACCTCGATGGCTTCGCGCCCGTCGAAGGCCAGCGTGACCCGGAACGGGCCCTGCTCGAGCTTCATCTTGATGATGCGGCCGATATGTGGTTCGTCATCGGCCACGAGCACGTGCCGGCGCTGGCCCACGGCTAGACGAGCGAGGCGATGTGGCCGCGATGCCGCCGCAAGTCGAACAGGATCGAGCCGACGTTCGCCGACGGGTGTACGAGCACCAGCAGGACGGCCTCGCTCGACAGGGCGCTGACGAGCGCGAAGCCGCGCTCGTACTCCAGCACCGAGGTAACCAGGGGGCCGCGCTGAGCGTGCACCGCCAGCTCTTCGGCGGCGGCAACGAGGGCGGGGACGTGGGCCGCGAGAAGCTCGGCGTCGAGCGACGTGGCGGTGCGGCCATCGATGACGAGGCCGTCCCGGCCAAGGAGGATGACCCCCTCGACGCCGTCACGCTGGGCCAGGGCTCCGACCAGCTCGCGAATGGTAGGCATCCACGCTCCGTGGTGGTTCATGGGGGCAGTCGAGCCAAGCATAACGGGGGAGGGGGTGAAGTCAAGCTGGATCGCTTGAAGTCAGGGAGCCCAACGGGTAGTCTACGCCACGGGAGAACATGATTACGAACTCGTTGTCGATTCGCATGATACGCTCGTCGCTCGCTCGCTTCGTCGCGCTCGCCGCCGCCTTGGCCGGAACCACTGCCTGCAACGACACGCTGGGGCTCAGGGCCTCGCTCTCGGTGGTGTTCGACAGCACGTCGGTGTACGCGCTCACGAACTCGCCCATCAACTATCCGTCGGCGTTCAGCTTCGCGAGCGGGATCCCCGTTCGCGTCGATCCCAGCATGGGCTTCGAGGTCGCCTTCGACCTGGCCGCGAACGGGAAGGTCCAGCTGATCCCGGCGCGTCGCATCAGCACGACGCGCATCGTGAGCGGCGTCGCGTCGTCGAGCCCGCAGGTGGGGATGCAGCTCGTCAAGGGGACCTTCGAGTCGATGACGAAGGCGCCCACCGGTGGCTACACGCGCGACTCCACCTTTGTCGTGGCGCCGGGTGAGGCCGTGGTGCTCGAGCTCTCCGGCGATGCGTGCACCTATTCGCTCGTCTCACAGCAGTACGCCAAGCTCGTCGTCGACAGCATCAACACCAGCCGTCGCCAGATCTACTTCCGCGCCGTGCGCGACCCGAACTGCGGCTTCCGCTCGTTGCAGCCGGGCGTTCCCAAGAGCTAGTCGTCACCATCCATGCATGATTTCCGGGTACTCCGCGACCAGGTCGACCTGTTGCGGAGCGCGATGCGTCGCCGCGAGAAGCTCGAGGCGCTGGCGCCGCTCATCGATCGCGGCGCCGCCCTCGACGTCGAGCGTCGCGCCACCATCCAGGCGGTCGAGGAGCGCAAGGCGGCGCGCAACGCCAACGCGCAGGAAGTCGCCAGGCGCAAGAAGGCCAAGGAGGATGCCGACGACCTCATCGCGCATGGTCGCCAGCTTGGCGACGAGATCGGTCGCCTCGAGGGAGAACTCGCGCGCGCCGAGCAGGAGTTGCAGGGGATCCTCCTCGAACTCCCCAACATCCCGCTCGACGAAGTGCCCGACGGCGACGAGACGCACAACCGCATCGAGAAGACGTGGGGCGAGCCGCGAGCGTCGGAGGGGGTGAAGCCGCACTGGGAAGTGGCGGAGGCGCTCGGCATCCTGGACCTGGCGCGCGGCGCCAAGATCGCGGGGTCCGGCTTTCTGGTGCTGCGTGGCCTTGGCGCACGCCTCACGCGTGCCCTGATGAACTGCTTCATCGACATCCACACGCGCGAGCACGGCTATGAGGAAGTGTGGGTCCCGGTCGTCGTCAATCGCGCGTCGATGACGGGAACGGGTCAGCTCCCGAAGTTCGAGGACGACATGTACGGCGTGAGCGGCGAGGACCTGTTCCTCGTTCCCACCGCCGAGGTCCCCGTCACCAATCTCTATCGCGACGAGATGCTCGACGCGGGTGACCTGCCGCGCGGCTTCGTGGCCTATACGCCCTGCTTTCGCAAGGAAGCGGGGGCAGCAGGAAAAGACACACGCGGGCTGTTGCGCCTGCACCAGTTCGACAAGGTCGAGATCGTGCGCTACGCCGCGCCGGAGCATGGCGCGGAAGAACACGAACGCCTCACGCGGCATGCCGAGACGTTGCTCGAGCGCCTCGGGTTGCCGTATCGGCGTGTCCTGCTTGCGGCTGGCGACACGGGGCAGAGCAGCGCCAAGACGTGGGACCTCGAGGCGTGGGCCCCCGGCGTCGGCAAGTGGCTCGAGGTCTCGTCGTGCTCGACGTTCACCGACTACCAGGCGCGCCGGTCGAACATCCGCTATCGCCCCGCCCCGGGCGAGAAGCCGCGATTCGTCTACACATTGAATGGATCCGGGCTCGCCTTCCCGCGCGTCATCGCCTGCCTCCTCGAGCACTATCAGCAGGCCGATGGCTCGGTTTCGGTCCCCGAAGTCCTCCGCCCGTATCTCGGGACGGACGTGATTCGCTAGGCATGCGGCGCCGCGCCACGTGGGTCGTGGGCGTGGTGGTGGCGCTCGTGCTGGGGTCCTACGTCCTCTACACGCAGCGCGTGGTCTCGCGCCTGCGCGCCGAGGCCGGGCGGGAAGGGCGCATGTACGCGCAGGTCTATCGCGCTCTCACCGACACGGCCAGCAATCCGCTCGGCGCGCTCTTTGAACTCTCCGATCACATCAGGCGCTCAGGCGTTCCGGTCATCGTCACCGACCGCTCGGGGCGACCGACGGCGGCGGCGAACCTTCCCTTTCTGGGCCCCGATTCCTCCTTCAAGCCGGACGATCCTCGCCTGACGCAATGGATCATCCGGCTCGATGAGGAGAACGAACCGGTGAGCGAGCCGAACATCGGCACGGTGCACTTCGGGCATACGCCGCTCGTGCGTGAACTGCGCGTTGTCCCGCTCCTGCAGGCCGGCGTGCTCGGCCTCGTGCTGCTGGCGGCGCTGTACATCTTCCGCACGAGGGCGCACGCCGATCGCGAGCGCGTCTGGGCGGGGATGGCGCGCGAGTCTGCGCACCAGTTGGGCACTCCCCTGTCGAGCCTCAGTGGATGGATCGAGCTGCTGCGCGAGCGCGATGCCGACCCGCTCACCACGCGCGCCCTCGATCACATGCAGGGCGATCTCGAGCGCCTGGAGCGCGTGGCCCATCGCTTCGAGCGCATCGGGCGCCCGCCCAATCGCGAGGAGGTCGACGTGGGGAAGATCGTGCACCGCGTGGCCGACTACTTCCGCGCCCGCGTGCCGTCGCTGGCGCACGCCGTCACCATCGAGACGTACATCCACGAAGGGCCGCTCGTTGCACAGGGCGATCCCGTCCTCATCGAATGGGTGCTCGAGGCGCTCATCAAGAATGCGATCGATGCGCTGGCCGGCAACGGCGGGCGCGTGCGCATTGGCGTGAAGCGCACGCCTGAGGCGATCAAGCTGATGGTGGCTGACGACGGCCCCGGCGTGCCGCGCGACCTCCGCAAGCGGATCTTCGAGGCCGGCTTCTCCACCAAGCAGCACGGATGGGGGCTTGGGCTCGCCCTCACGCGCCGCATCGTGGAAGAGTCGCACGGCGGGACGCTCAACCTTCTGCCGACGGACCGGGGCGCCGTCTTCCAGATTATCTTGCCCGCATGACGTCGTCGATCGTCCCCACGGACAAGATGATCGCGGGTTTGAATCCTGCCCAACGCGAAGCGGTGCTGACGGTCGACGGACCGCTCCTGGTGCTGGCCGGCGCAGGGTCAGGGAAGACCCGCGTCCTCACCACGCGCATCGCGCACCTCATCGAGCATCACGGCATCGAGGCGCGCCAGATTCTCGCGGTCACCTTCACCAACAAGGCGGCTGGTGAGATGCGCGAGCGCATCGCGCGGTTGCTGGGGCACGAACCGTCGGGAATGTGGGTGGGGACCTTTCACGCGATCGGGGCGCGCCTCGTCCGTGCGCAGGCGCACCTCGTGGGGCGCACGCCGGCTTTCACGATTTATGACGAGGACGACTCGCTGGCGGTGGTGAAGCGTGTGATGGAGCGGCTCAAGCTCAACACGAAGGAACACGCGCCGCAGTCGATCCTCGCCTCGATCTCGGACGCGAAGAACGCACTCGTCTCGCCTGACGAGTATGCGCGCCTGGCCATGGACGTGCACAGCAAGGTCGTGGCCGACGTGTACCGCAACCTCGAACCGGCCATGCGCCAGGCCAACGCGGTCTCGTTCGACGACCTGCTCACGCTCCCCGTGCAGCTGCTGGAGCAGCACGCGGCACTCCTCGAGCAGTATCGCCGGCGCTTTCGCTACATCCTGGTAGACGAGTTCCAGGACACGAACCGCGCGCAGTACCGCTTCGTGTCCTTGTTAGGCGGTGCGCACGGCAATGTGGCCGTCGTGGGCGACGACGACCAGTCGATCTACGGCTGGCGCGGCGCCGACATCCGCAACATCCTCGACTTCGAGAAGGACTTTCCCCGGGCGCATGTGGTGCGCCTCGAGGAGAACTACCGCTCGACGCCGCAGATCCTTGCCCTGGCCAACGCCGCCATCTCGGTCAACACGGAGCGGCGCGGGAAGACGCTGCGCTCCACGCGCCCCGGCGGCGACCCCGTCTCGGTGGTCGCCGCGCTCGACGAGCGCGACGAGGCGGAGTTCGTGATCAGCGAAATCCAGGGGCGTCGCTTCAGTGCACGCGGGCGCGCGCTCAAGGACTTCGCCATCCTCTATCGCACCAACGCGCAAAGCCGCGCGATGGAGGAAGGGCTGCGTCGCCACGGGATCCCGTACCGCCTCATTGGCTCCGTGCGCTTCTACGACCGGCGCGAGATTCGCGACCTGATGTCGTACCTCAAGCTCGTCGCCAACCCCAATGATGACGAGGCCTTCCGTCGCGCCATCGCCGTACCTCGCCGCGGGGTGGGAGAGACCTCGGTCGAGACGCTGGGCGAGGCGGCGTACCAGGCGCGCGTCTCGCTCCTTGCCGCCGCTACCGATCCGCAGCTTCTTGGCGGAATGCGCCCGGCCGCGCGGACGGCGCTGGCGGACTTTGCGGCACTCGTCAGGCGGCTGCGCGAGCTGGCAAAGGAATCGCCGGTCGACGAGGTGCTGCGCGAACTGGTGGAGTCCATTCGCTACGCCGAGCACCTCCGCGCCGAAGGGCCCGACTCGGCCGAGCGCATGGAGAACGTGCGCGAACTCATCACGTCGGCGGCCGAGACGGTGATTGACGACGGCGGCGAGGTCGGGCTCACGCCGCTCGACCACTTCCTGCAGCGCGCCACGCTCGTCGCCGGCGTCGATGCGCTCGACCCCACCGCCGATGCCGTCGTGCTCATGACGCTGCATAACGCCAAGGGGCTCGAGTTCCCGGTCGTCTTCATTTCCGGTTTGGAGGAAGGGCTCTTCCCGCTGGCGCGCTCGCGCGAGGAACCGGCGCTGCTCGAGGAGGAACGCCGCCTCTTCTACGTGGGAATCACCCGCGCCGAGGAGGTGCTCTTCATCACGCACGCGCGTAGCCGGCGGCGCAACGGCGAGATGCTGAACTCCATCCCGTCGAGCTTCGTGCGCGACCTGCCAAAGGAACAGGTCAAGTCGCTCGCCACCGTTAGGCTGCGCGGCAGCGGCTTGTACGGCGACGACGCGGTGGGGCGCTCAAGCGGCTCCTTCGGCGGCTCCTTCGGCGGCGGCTTTGGCAGTTCGCGCCGTGGCGATGCGTCGCGCTCCGGCGGCGATCGTCGCTTTGGAGAGAGCGCCGGGCGCAACGACTGGTTTGGTGATCGCCCCACGCCATCCGAGCGCCGGCCCGGCACGCCGGTCACACGCCCCACGCCGCGCGACGTCCCCGCCGAGGAGGAGTCGCAGGACGCGCCGCTCTTTGCGCCAGGGGTTCGCGTAAAGCACGCGAAGTTCGGCGAGGGGACGATTGCCGAGCTGTCGGGGAGCGGCCGCGACGCCAAGGTCACGATCGACTTCGACGACGACACGGTGGGACGGAAACGCCTCGTGGTGGCATACGCCGGACTCGAACGCGGAGTGGAGTGAATGTCGGTCACCAACGATGACGTGCGACACATTGCCGCCCTCGCGCGCCTGGGACTCGAGCCGGATCGCACTGAGCTGCTCGCGCGCGAGCTGACCGGGATCCTCGCGCACATGGACGTCCTCGCCGCCGTCGACACGTCGGGTGTGGACCTGCACGCGCGCGCCGACGGGGAAGGGATGCCGCTGCGCGACGACGTGGTCGGGTCGGTCGCGCTCACGCGCCCGCGCGAGTCGTTCGCTCCCGCCACGCGCGACGGCTTCTTCCTGGTGCCGCGCCTGGCAACGCACGAGGAGGCAGGAGACGAGGCAGGAGACGAGGCGTGAACGCCGACGTGTTGCGGCTGACGGCAGCAGAGCTGCGCGCCCGCGTTGCCACTGGCGATGCCTCGGCGCTCGCCGCGACCGATGCATCGTTCGCCCGCGCCACTGCCGCCGGCGCCGGACGCGACGCGCTCAACATCATCCTCTGGCACGATCGCGAATGGTCGCGCGCCGCCGCCGAGTCGATCGATCGCTGCGTGGCAACCGGCGTTGCATTGGGGGCGCTGGCCGGCGTCCCGGTGGTGGTGAAGGACAACCTCGCCACCGAACAGCTCCCCACCACCTGCGCCTCACGCATCCTCGAAGGCTACGTCTCGCCGTACGAGGCCACTGCGGTGCGCCGGCTGCGCGCGGCAGGAGCCGTCGTCGTCGGCAAGTCCAACATGGACGAGTTCGCGATGGGCTCGTCCACCGAGCACTCGGCGTACGGCCCCACCCGCAACCCCGTCGCCCCCGATCGTGTTCCCGGAGGCTCGTCTGGCGGATCGGCTGCCGCCGTCGCCGCCGGCCTCGTCCCCATCGCGTTAGGCTCGGAGACCGGTGGATCGGTGCGACAGCCCGCCGCCTTCTGCGGCGTCACCGGCATCAAGCCGACCTACGGCCGTGTGAGCCGCTTTGGCCTCGTGGCCTTTGCCAGCTCGCTGGACCACGTCGGGGTCTTTGGCCGCACCGTGGGCGATGCCGCCATGGGCCTGCAGGCCATTGCCGGCGTCGATCGTCACGACGCCACGAGTGTGGACGTCCCCGTGCCGCCCTACAGCGACGCTGCAGCGCACTCGCTGACTGGTCTCGTCGTTGGCCGCCCGCGCGAGTACTTCCCGGAGTCGCTCGACCCCCGCATGCGCGCCGTGTGCGATGCGGCGCTCGACGCCCTGCGCGAGGCCGGCGCCGAGGTGCGCGACGTCTCGCTGCCGCACACCGAGCTGGCCATTCCCGCGTACTACATCATCGCCCCCGCCGAGGCTTCGTCCAACCTTGCCCGATTCGATGGTGCACGCTACGGGATGCGCCTGACGGGTGACGGGCTGCGCGGGATGTACGAGGCCACGCGTTCCCGCGGCTTCGGGGAAGAGGTCACGCGGCGCATCCTGCTGGGGACCTACGTCCTCTCTGCCGGCTACTACGATGCGTACTATCGCAAGGCGATGGAGGTGCGGCAGCTCATTGCGGGCGACTTCGCGCGCCTCTTCGCCTCGGGCGTGCACCTGCTCCTCACCCCCACCACGCCTACGCCGGCCTTCTCGCTGGGCGCGGTGAGCGACCCGTACGAGATGTACCTGAGTGACATCTTCACCGTGACGGCCAACCTGGCGGGGATCCCGGCCATGTCCGTCCCCGCGGGCTTCGTCGACGGGCTCCCGGTGGGGGCACAGCTCATGGCGCCGCACTTTGGCGAGGCGACCATGCTGGGGGCGGCCTTCGCCCTCGAGCGCGCGTTAGGCGTGGGCGGGAGACGATGAGCCACCCGGCCTGGGAACTCGTCATCGGGCTCGAGGTGCACGTCCAGCTCCGGACGGACACCAAGATCTTCTGCGGCTGTCCCACCGATTTCGGCGCGCCGCCCAACGCCAACACGTGCCCGGTGTGCCTGGCGCTCCCCGGCGCGCTCCCCGTGCTCAACGCGCACGCGGTGCAGCTGGCGGTGCGCGCCGCGCTCGCCCTGGAGTGCAGGGTGCACCCCGTCTCGGTCTTCGCGCGCAAGAACTACTTCTATCCCGACCTCCCCAAGGGATACCAGATCTCGCAGTTCGACCAGCCCATCGCGACGGCCGGCCGACTCGCGATCGGTACGGCAGCGGACGGGACGGCGCGCGTCATCGGGATCACGCGAGCGCACATGGAGGAGGACGCCGGCAAGTCGGTGCACGACCGCTTCCCGGGTGAAACCGCCATCGACCTCAATAGGGCGGGGACCCCGCTCATCGAGATCGTTTCCGAGCCGGACCTGCGCACCCCGGCCGAGGCGCGCGAGTACTGCACCCGCCTCAAGGAGATCCTCGAGTACAGCGGCGTCTCCGACGCCAACATGGAGGAGGGCTCGCTGCGCGTCGACGCCAACGTCTCCATCCGCCCGCACGGATCGTCCGCGTTAGGCACCAAGACCGAGATCAAGAACATGAACTCGTTCTCCGGGGTCGAGCGCGCGATCGCGGCGGAGTTCGCCCGCCAGGTGGCGCTGGTCGAGGCGGGAGAGCGCCTGGTGCAGCAGACACTCCTGTGGGATGCCAACCGGAACGAGGTGCGCCCGGCGCGCAGCAAGGAAGGGAGTCACGACTATCGGTACTTCCCGGAGCCCGACCTGCCACCGCTCGTCCTCTCGCATGCCTATGTCGACGCACAACAGGCGGCACTTCCCGAACTCCCCGCCGCCCGCCGCGCGCGCATCATCGATCGGTATGCGCTCCCCGCCTACGATGCCGGTGTCCTCACCGCTAACCGCGCCATTGCCGACTACTACGAGGAGGTGGCGCGCACACTCGGCGACGGAAAGACCGCGGCCAACTGGGTCATGGGCGAGCTCCTCGCGTACCTCCACAATGCCGACGTGACGATCGAGGCGTTCCGCGTGGCCCCCGCCGAACTCGCCGCGCTCCTTGTCCTCGTGCGCGACGGAACCATCTCGAACAGCGCGGCGAAGAAGATCTTCCAGCACATGGCGCAGGACGGCGGTTCTCCGCGCGCCATCGCCGAGCGCGAGGGGCTGCTGCAGGTGAGCGACGACGGCGCGCTTGCCGCGTGGGTCGACGCCGTGTGGTCGGCGCATCCGGACGAGGTCGCGCGCCTGGCGGCCGGTGAGAAGAAGCTCCTCGGCGTGCTCGTCGGCGCCGTCATGAAGGCGTCCGGAGGGCGGGCAGACCCGCGCAAGGTCAACCAGTTGATCGCGACGAAGCTGGCAGAGCGCACCGCCTGACCGGGCGTTTGACGATACACGGCTGGCGACGCACGCCTGACGGCGCACACCGGTCCACGCACGCCTAACGGCGCACGCCCGTTCACGCATGCCTGGCGACGCGCGCCTAACGACGCACGCCCGGAGCCGCCTCCGGCGCGCGCGCTAACCGCCGGCGGGTGCCGGGGCGGGGGACGTGTCCTCGCGCAGTGACTGCTCCGGTGCCCCCTCACCGAACAGTGGCGTGGCCAGCGCCGCGGCGTGCGCGAGCGTGGAGGCCGGCATGCCGAAGTGGCGATCCGCATCCTCGAGCAGGCGATCCTCGCCCCCCAGGCGCAACGCCTCGCGCCGCACCCGCTTCGCCAGCCGCAAGCGCAGGTCTCCGGACGGGTCGAACGCATACGGCTCCGCCGCGTCCCGCCGATTGAGCAGGTCCACCACGTAGTCGAACGAGCGCGCGAGATAGATCCCCACCTGGTCGTTGGGAAGGTCCCAACGCGAATGCTCGCTTGCCAGCTGGAAGATCCGCTGCCACGACTCCATGTCCGTCACGCGCACCATGCCGCGAAAGATGCGGCGATTGGTCGGGGTGCTGAAGATGGTCGGGCTCAGGATCCGGTCCAGGTGACCGTCGCTGCGCGAGTGGTCGAGGAGGATCAGCTCCCGCGCACGCCGCGCCGAGCGCTCGCCAAGGTGCGTCTCGAAGCGGTTCTCCCAATAGCTGTGCCCTAACGCCGCGGTGCTGGAGGTGACCGCCAGCTGCCGGGGAACGAAGTAGTTGTGGGCCACGACGTCGGCGGCCAGGTGTGCCAGGTAGCCAAACGAGAAGGCGCGCAGCGGCTCGTCGCGTGCCCGATCGAGGATCTCGAACCCCACCATCCACGAATGGCAGTGGCGCCCGGCCGCCGCGTACTTCTTCGCGATCGACGTGTCGGCCGCAATGGAACCGTACAGGAACTCGTACGGAAACGCGCGGAGCAACTCGCCCAGTGCTGGCGGCAGCAGGTGCAACGAGCGCAGCAGCGCCTCCCCCAGGAAGACGTGCGTCCCCGGCGTCCACGCCAGCGCCGTGGAGGGGAGGAGGATGAGGAGCGCGCACGCGCCCAGCAGCATCACGGTGGTCAATCGCGACACGAGCGTTCCTGGTCGCCGTGACCTAACGCCGCGAGCGCGAGCGATGCCGGATGCGCGGCGCCTCGCTGGCCGGCGCCTCCTTTGCCGGCGCCTTGCTCACCGGCACGTCGACCACGTGCTCCCCCCACGCGTTCTCCTCGATCGCGCGCTCAACCTCGTCATCGCCGTCATCGCCGTCGCCGTCATCGCCGTCATCGCCGTCGTCGCCGTCGTCGTCATCACCGTGGCCGAACGCGTCGTGCCTGGCTTCGACAATGTCGTCGTCCTCGTCGTCGACACCCTCGCCGTCGTCGTCATGGTCCTCGTCGCCATCCTCGTCGCCATCCTCGTCGCCCTCGAGCGCATGGCCGTCACGCGACTCCCCTGGCAGGAACCCTAACGAGCGCCGGACCACGCGCCCCCCCGCCTTCACCCCTCGCAGCAGCGACGCCGCGCCGATCACGACCCCTTCCACCTCGTCCTGCGCGATCTCGGCGAGCGCGTCCAGTCGCGCCAACCGCCCTTCGGCCGCGTCCATGACCGTGCGGATGCGCTCGCTCGCGTCGGCGATTGTCTCCGACGCCATCTCGACCGGCGCCTTGAGTCCCTTGGCCAGCGAGCGCACCTCTCCCGTCACTTCCCGCGCCTCGGTGATCGCCGCCTTGAGCGGCTCATACGCGTTCTTGATCAGCACGCTGAGTTCGTCGATGGTCTTCTTCAGGGCGTACAGGAGCAGCACCCCGACGATGAGCATCACCACCACGAGGATCGACACCAGGCTCTGGGCCACCCCCGCCGCCGTGTCGAGCCAGGTGCGCTCGAGGACGACCCGCGTTCCCGCGGAATCGGCCGCCTGCAGCATGAGGAGGATCGACGGCGCCAGCCACCACATGGGCACCACGCAGATGAGAGAGAGGGAAGACGCCGGGTCGCGCCTTCCTCGCATCGTACCGCGTCGCCGAAAGCGAAGTCAAGCGACGCCTTGAACACGCCCGTCGGGCACGGGCATTATTCGCCCACTCCAAACACGACGCGAATGTCATCAGTGCAGTACATCGTGGAGGGCGGACACCGCCTCTCCGGCAGCATCGAACCAGCCGGCAACAAGAACGCCGCGCTTCCCATCATCGCCGCGGCGCTGCTCACCCCGCACGAGGTCACGCTCGAGAACGTGCCGCGCATCCGCGACACGGAGATCCTCGTGCAGCTGCTGCAGGCGGTCGGGGCGCGCGCCGAGTGGACGGCCACCAACACGCTGGTCATCGAGGCCAGGGAGATTCGCACCGAAGAACTCGACCCCGACCTGTGCGCCAAGATCCGCGCGTCGATCCTCCTGGCCGGCCCGCTCCTGGCGCGCTGCGGACACGTGGTCCTGCCGCCGCCGGGAGGCGACGTCATCGGGCGCCGGCGCGTCGACACGCACTTCCTGGCGTTCGAGCAGTTGGGGGCGACGGTGTCGGCCACGGATCGCTACGAGTTCCGCGCCACTGCGCTGCGCGGCGCGGATGTCTTCCTCGACGAGCCGAGCGTGACGGCGACCGAGAACGCGCTCATGGCGGCGGTCGCCGCGACGGGAACCACCGTGCTGCGCAACGCCGCGTCGGAGCCGCACGTGCAGGACCTCGCGCACTTCCTCGTTGCGATGGGGGCAAGGATCGAAGGGATCGGGACGAACACGATGTCGGTGCACGGCCCGGCGACGCTGGGGGGCGCGCGACACCGCATCGGCCCCGACCACATCGAGGTTGGCTCCTTCATCGGGCTGGCCGCCGTCACGCAGTCGACGCTCCGCGTGGTCAGGGCCGGCGTCGAGCACCTGCGCTCCACGCGCATGGGCTTCGAGCGGCTGGGCATTCATTGCGAGGTCGAGGGGGAGGATCTCATCATCCCCGCCGAGCAGTCGCGCGTGATCAGGTCCGACCTGGGTGGGCACGTCCCCAAACTCGAGGACCAGCCGTGGCCCGCCTTCCCGGCCGACGTGATGTCGATCGCCATCGTCACCGCGACGCAGTGCGAGGGGATGGTGCTGATGTTCGAGAAGATGTTCGAGTCGCGCCTCTTTTTCGTCGACAAGCTCATCGCGATGGGGGCGCGCATCGTGCTGTGCGACCCGCACCGGGCCATCGTCTCGGGACCGACGAAGCTCCGCGCGGCGCGCGTCGAGTCGCCCGACATCCGCGCCGGCATGGCGATGCTGCTCGCCGCGATGTGCGCCGAGGGGACGAGCACGATCAACAACGCCACGCAGATCGAACGCGGCTACGAGCGCATCGACGAACGGTTGAATGCGTTAGGCGCGCGCATCACGCGCGTCCCCGCACGGGCGTGACACGAGGCGCCGCGCCACGCGGCGAGCGGCCGGTCGCGAGGTCCCGGTGACCATCGCCGGCCACATTGGCCCGGCGGGGAGCGCGCCGGGGCGCCCCGACCTCGAACCCGTGCCCGGTTTCGAAGCGTTAGGGGTGATTGCCTTCACGACCACGCGCGCGCGCGGTGACTTCGCCCTCGACTCGCGGGAGCCGGCGCGCGACGTCTTCGGTCGCTGGCAAGGGCTGATGGACATGCTGTCGCCGCACGCGACGCGCCTGGCGTTCGCGCGCCAGGTGCACGGTGATCGCGTCCTCCTGCACGAGGGGGGATGGAGCGGCTGGATGCGCGCCACCGATGCAGATGCGCACGTGACGCTGGCGCCGGCAACGGCGCTGGCGGTGACCGTCGCCGACTGCGTCCCCGTCTTCCTCGCCCATCCCACGGGAGCGGTCGCCGTGGTGCACTCGGGGTGGCGCGGGACGGTGGCGAAAGTCGCATCGCGCGCCGTACAGCGACTGGTCGAGGCCGGCGCGCCGGCACACGAACTCCACGCGCACTGTGGTCCGTCGATCTGCGGCGGCTGTTACGAGGTCTCGAGCGAGGTGTATGCGGAGCTGACAGGTCGCGCCGTCGCCGCGCCGACGCCGGTCGACTTGCGCGCCCTCATCGCCGACGACCTGCGCGCCGCCGGCGTCCGCGATATCTCGATCAGCCCCTGGTGCACGCGCTGCGATAACACGCGCTTCTATTCGCATCGCTGCGGCGATGCCGGGCGGCAGGTCGGCGTCATCGCCCGCATCTGATCGGGGGTCGAGGCGGCGTTCGACGGGGGGGGAGCGAGGCGTCCGTCGAGCCATCGGACGGCTGCCACAGGGGGGCATCGTTGCCCTCTCGGTCAGGTTGACCTCCCCCGGTTCGGTCCGTACATTCACCTCGCTTCGCGGGGCGCTTGCCCGCGATCCGGAAATGTGGGGGAGGGTTCCCCCGCATTTTTTTGTTCTTGGGCCGGTTTTTCGACGAGATATGCTTCAGGCGCTGCAGGATTTCGTTCGGCAAGAGGTGGACGCCCTGGGGTTTGACCTGGTCGAGTTCCGGAGGGGAGGAACGGCGCGTCGGCCGCTGCTCGATGTTCGCATCGACCGCCGCGACGGGACCAAGGTGACGATCGACGATTGCGCCCACGTGTCCCGCGCGCTCGAGCCCAGGCTCGATGCGTCGGGAATGGTGGGCGATCAGTACGTGCTGGAGGTGTCGTCGCCCGGGGTTGAGCGCCCGCTGCGGCATGCGGGTGACTGGCGTCGCTTTGCCGGGCGTCGGGCGTCGGTCTCGAGCCCCGCGGTCGGGGGGCGTATCGAGGGCGACATCGTGGGGCTGGAAGGAGACGAAGGGCGCGAGGTCGCGGTGGTTCGCGACCAACGCGGTGTGGAGCATCGGGTGCCGCTGGCGGATGTCAAGGAGGCACGTCTCGTGTTCGTCTGGAACAAGTAGAGGGTCGTCGAATGTCCGGAACCGCAGAGATTCTCACCGCAATTCGCGAGCTGTCCAACCTCAAGGGGCTGGACCGCACGGAATTGCATGGATTGTTGCAGGACGGCATTCACGCCGCCCTCGCCAAGAAGCATGGCGCCAATGTGCAGGCCGAGGTCGAGATCGACGAGAACCGGGGGGACATCCGCATCGTCCTCCTCAAGACCGTCGTGGCCGAGGTCACCGACCCCTCGCGCGAAACGTCGCTCGAGGAGGCGCAGTTCGAGGACCCGGAGTTCCAGGTCGGCGACGTGATGGAGATCCCGGTCGACTTCGCCGAGTTTGGGCGCAGCGCCGTGCAGGCGGCCAAGCAGCGCATCATCCAGCGCGTCCGTGAGGGCGAGCGCACCAAGATCCGCGACGAATTCGCCAACCGCGTCGGCGAACTCCTCTCGGGGGCGGTGCAACAGATCGAGCGCGGCAAGCTGGTGATCATCCTCAACAAGTTCGGCGAAGCGGAGGCGATCATGCCGTACCGCGAGCAGAACCACCGCGATCACTACCATCAGGGCGACCCCATTCGCGCCGCGCTCAAGCGCGTGGAGGAGACGCCCAAGGGGCCGCGCCTGATCCTGAGCCGTGCCGACCCACTCTTCGTGAAGGCGCTCTTCAAGCTCGAGGTCCCGGAAATCCAGCAGGGCATCGTCGAGATCCGCGCCGCCGCCCGTGAGGTGGGGAGCCGCACCAAGATTGCCGTCTGGTCGCGCGACGACGCGATCGACCCGGTGGGGGCGTGCGTCGGCCTCAAGGGGGCGCGCGTGCAAGCCGTGGTGAACGAACTCAGCGGCGAGCGCATCGACATCGTGCCATGGTCGGCCGATCCCGAGCGCTTTGCCAAGCTGGCGCTGGCGCCGGCCAAGGTGGCGCGCGTCTTCTCCGATCCGGAGGGAAAGGCGATCCAGGCGGTGGTGGACGAGGACCAGCTCTCGCTGGCCATCGGACGCAACGGGCAGAACGTGCGCCTGGCGTCGGAGCTGACGGGGTGGAAGATCGACCTGTACTCGAGCCGCGAATGGCTGGAGCGCAGCGAAGGGCCGATCTTTGCCCCGCTCCCCGAGGAACAGGATGCGGCGGACGTGAAGCTCGCCGAGCTCGGAGGGATGCCGCCGGCGACGGTGGCCATCCTCGAAGAGGCGGGATACCGTACCTTGAACGACATCATCGATCTGGAGCGCGAGGATTTCCTGCGACTCCCCGGCATCGCGCCGGAGGAAGCCGATCGCATCATGGGAATCGTGAACGAACTCACGACCGATGAGGAAGGAAACGGCGACGGTCCGGCCGGGGCGTAGTTGAAGACGTCACCACCGGACGACACGCCGGCAGTTCGCGCGGGAACCGCGATGGATGCGTCCACGGAGCGACGGTTGCTCGGGTTGCTGGGGCTCGGCGTGCGTGGGCGCGGCGCGATCGTGGGAGTCGACCGTGTGCGTGAGGCGGCGAAGAAAGGGCTGCTCGCAGTGGCAGTCGTTGCGCCTGACGCTTCGCGGCATTCGCGGGACAAGGTCGTGCCGCTCCTCGAGGCACGGCGCATACGAATCATCGAGGGGCCCTCGGCGGCAGCGTTAGGCAACGCCGTGGGGCGAGAGGCGACGGCCGTGGTCGGGGTCACCGATCGTGCGCTGGCGTCGGGCGTGCTCGCGCTGTGTGGCGCGGGCAATGATGGGGACACGGGTCCGGCACGGGCCCGCTAGGAGGATCGTTTGAGCAAGCTTCGCGTACACGACATGGCAGGGGAGTTCGGGATCTCCGCGGACGAAGTGATCGGCATGCTTCGGTCGATGGACGTACCCGTGCGCAGCCACTTGACGGTGCTCACGGACGACCAGGTGGCGCGCGTGCGCGCCCGCTGGGAGCGTGAGAAGCGCGCGCGCCAGGAAAAGCCGGCGCCCGCCCCCGCCGCCACACGCCGCCGCAAGGGAGCGCCCGCCGCCACCACGGCAGCCGCCGCGAGCGCGGAGGCGGTCCCGGCCGCCGCCCCGTCAGCGATTCCCGTCGCGGAAGGCGCCGCCGGCGCCGCGGGTGCCACCGGCGCCGCGGGTGCCACCGGCGCCGCGGGCGCCACCAGTGCCAAGGGCGGCGTGCGACGCCGTCGGGCCGCCGACGTCGCGGCCGCTGCCGAAGCGCTCGAAGTCGCCGCGGAAGAGGCAGCCGCCGTCGAAGTCCCGGCGACGGCCATCGCCGAGGAGCGGGTCTCCCCGGTCGAGGTCGCCGTGGCTGAGACTCCTGCCGCCCCGGCGGTCGAGGCGGAGACGCCACGTGCCGCCGCCGTGGAGGTGGCCGAGCCCGAGTCGCCCGCCGCGCCGGAAGCGCCGGCGCCGGTCGTGGCGCGTGCCCCGGAGCCGGTCGTTCCCGTGGCGCCTCCACCTCCGCCGCCTCCGCCGCCGTCCGCGCCGCCCATCCAGCCGCAGACGTACTCGACCGGCCCGTCCATCCCGGACCGGCCGCGCCCGCGTCCCATCGTCCCTGGCGCCCCGCGCCCGCGCGCCGGGCAGGGGGGCGGTTTCGAGCGCCCGCGACCGGTCGCCTCGGCGTCGCCCTCGGGGGCCGTTGGTCTCCCGCCGCGCCGTGACGAACAGCGCGGCAAGCCCGGCGCCGGTGGTGGCACGGCGTCGTCGGGATCGTCGCAGGCGCCGCAGCAGCAACAGCAGCGCGGGAAGAAGAAGGGGAAGCGGGGGGCGGTCGACCAGGAAGAAGTGTCGGCCAACATCTCGCGCGTCATGGGCGCCATGCGTGGCGGCGCCCCCAAGCGTGGCGGGCCGCGCCGCGATGACGGACGCGAGGAACTCGAGGCGATTCGCCGCGAGGAGGCCGAGCGCGAGAAGAAGACGGTGCGCGTCAACGAGTTCATCACCGTTGGTGAACTCGCCGAGATCCTCAAGCTCTCGGCCAGCCAGATCGTCGCCTTTGCCTTCAAGAACCTCGGGTTGATGGTCACCATCAACCAGCGGCTCGACTTCGACCAGATCGAGTTGATCGCGGGCGAGTTCGGCTTCCAGGCGGTGCGCGAGGAGGAGTACGCCGCCGACATGGGGGAGACCAAGGCCGAGGACAAGCCCGAAGACCTCGTCTTCCGGCCGCCGGTCGTCACCATCATGGGTCACGTCGACCACGGCAAGACGTCGCTCCTCGACTACATCCGGAAAGCGAACGTCGTCGCCGGCGAGGCGGGCGGCATCACGCAGCACATCGGGGCGTACCACGTCACGCTGCCTAACGGCAAGCAGATCACCTTCCTCGACACCCCGGGCCACGAGGCGTTCACCGCCATGCGTGCCCGCGGTGCCCAGGTGACGGACATCGTCATCCTCGTCGTCGCGGCCAACGATTCCGTCATGCCGCAGACGATCGAGGCCATCTCGCACGCCAAGAACGCTGGCGTGCCGATGATCGTGGCGATCAACAAGGTCGACCTCCCTGACGCCAACCCGATGCGCGTGATGCAGGACCTCCTGCAGCACGGCGTCGTGCTCGAGGACTTCGGCGGGACGACCCTGTCGACCGCCGTCTCGGCCAAGAAGGGGACCAACGTTCCCGACCTCCTCGACCAGGTGCTCCTGCAGGCCGAAGTGCTCGACCTCAAGGCCAACCCCGACCGGAAGGCGACCGGGTCGGTCGTCGAGGCGCAGCTCGACCCGGGAAAGGGGCCGGTGGCAACCATCCTCGTGCAGAGCGGGACGCTGCACGTGGGGGACGACTTCATCTGCGGCCTGCACTCCGGGCGCGTGCGCGCCATGCTCGACGAGCGCGGCAAGCCGGTGAAGGTGGCCGGACCGGCGATCCCGGTGCAGGTACTCGGCCTGACCGGCGTTCCGATGGCCGGCGACCAGTTCGTCGTCGTCGAGGATGCCAGCCAGGCGCGCGAGATCGCGCAGCGCCGCGAGCGCCTCGATCGTGAGGCGAAGAGCCGTCGCACCAGCAAGGGCGTGGTCTCGCTCGAGGACTTCATGTCGCAGGCGGCCGCCGGCCAGAAGCGGACGCTCAACCTGATCATCAAGGCCGACCAGGGCGGACCGGCGGAAGCGCTCGCCGACGCGCTGCAGAAGCTCTCCAACAGCGAAGTGCAGGTGGACGTCGTGCACCGCGGCGTCGGCGCCATCACCGAGGGCGACATCCTGCTCGCGCGCACGTCGGGCGCGATCATCATCGGCTTCCATGTGCGGCCTGACAACAACGCCCGTGCAGCAGCGGAGCGCGAAGGGGTCGACATCAAGCTCTATCGGATCATCTACGAGGCCGTGGCCGACGTGCGCGCCGCGCTCGAGGGCATGCTCCGTCCGGAAGAGCGGGAGGTGGTGCTGGGCGAGGCCGAGGTGCGCGAGATCTTCAAGGTGTCGCGCATCGGGACCATCGCCGGGTGCTCGGTCCGCAGCGGTATCATCACCAAGACGGGTCGCGTTCGCCTCATTCGCGACGCGGTCGAGGTGTACGACGGCACGCTGGCGTCGCTCCGTCGCTTCAAGGACGACGTCAAGGAAGTCAAGGAAGGCTACGAGTGCGGTATTGGCCTCGAGAACTTCAACGACCTCAAGGTCGGCGACGTGATCGAGTGCTACAAGACGGAGGAAGTCGCCCGTACGCTGCAGCCCGAATCGGCGGGAAGCTGATCGCCCGCCGATGCCGACCACCGCGCGGCGCGGTGGTCGCCCCGCGGACGGGCGCGCTCGTGCGTCCGTGCCGCCTGACGAACGAATCCCCCTGGGTGCAGTGCGCGACAACGCCTGCTGCGCCGCGTTGGAGTGAGAATCATGGCGAATGATGGGCGCCGCCCGGACCGGGTTGCCGAAGCCATTCGCGAAGAGGTCGCGCGATTCCTCGCCGAGGGCGTCAAGGACCCTCGCGTCACCGCCCTGGTGACCGTCACCGGCGTCGACGTCACACGCGACCTGCGCCACGCGCGCATCTTCGTGAGCATCCTGGGGTCCGACGCCGACAAGGCACAAACCCAGGAAGGACTGAAGTCGCTGGCCGGTCACCTGCGCAGCCGGCTCGGCAAGTCGCTGCGCCTGCGACTGGCGCCGGAGCTCGAGTTCGTGATGGACGAGAGCATCGCGCACGCCGCCCGCATCGAGACGCTGCTGGCCCAGATCAAGGACGGCACGCTCGCCCCGCCCGATGCGAGCGACCTCGACTGACGTCCTCCTCCTCGTGGACAAGCCGGCGGGGATGTCGTCGCACGACGTCGTCGCACTCGCCCGCCGTGCGTTAGGCACGCGAAAGGTCGGGCACGGCGGGACCCTCGACCCGTTTGCCACCGGGTTGCTGGTCCTGCTCGCAGGGCGGGGGACGCGACTGCTCCAGTTCGTGCCGGCGGAACCCAAGGTGTACGAGGCCACGATTCGCTTCGGGAGCGAGACGGACAGCGACGACCTCACCGGTCACATCGTGCGCGAGGCGCCGCTCCCCGCGCCTGCGGCAGTGCTCGCCGCACTCCCGTCGCTCACCGGAGACCTCGACCAGCTCCCTCCGGCCTATTCGGCCAAGCATGTGGCGGGAGAACGTGCGTACGAGATCGCACGTCGCGGCGCCGCCCCGGAGCTGGCCCCCGCGCGCGTGCGCGTGGAGCGCTGGGACGTGCTCGAACAGCACGACGCTCGGCTCGTGGCGCGCATTGCCTGCGGTACCGGAACCTACATCCGCGCCCTGGCGCGCGACCTGGGTCGCGCGACCGGCTCCGCCGCTCATCTCGAGTCGCTCCGGCGCGTACGCGTGGGGCCGTTCGACGTGCGCAACGCCACCGATGTCGAGGCGCTGCGCGCAGGCGCCCCGCCATGCCACGACCTGGTCGAAGCGTTAGGCACCATGCCGCGGTTGCAGCTCGACGCCGACCAGGTGCGGCGCGTCCGGCACGGCATGCGCCTGCCGGCTTCCGGCAACGACACGCGCGTGGCACTCCTCGACGACGAGGGTGAACTCATCGCCGTGGCCGATCGCGATGGGGAGTGGTGGCAACCGGCCGTTGTCCTCTCCGTCGCCTAGTCGACTTCGTCCCTCGCCCCGCCCCACGCATCGATGGCGCGTCTCCTCCCCAGCGACTCCCACGGCACGCCGGACACGGCGCTCCCGCCTGACGTGCAGCACACCGTGGTCACCGTGGGGACCTTCGATGGCGTGCATCGCGGACACCAGGACGTGTTGCAGCGCCTCGTGCGGCGCGCCGCGTCGCTCGGAACGCGCTCGGTCCTCGTCACCTTCGATCCGCACCCGCTCGAGGTCGTGAACCCGGCCGCCGCGCCGTCGCTCCTCACCGTCGGTGACGAGAAGCTCGAGGTGCTGGCCGAGAGCGGCATCGACTACGTCGCCATCGTCCCGTTCACGCGCGCCCTGGCCGCGTTCGACGCCGAGCAGTTCGTCGACGAGGTGCTCGTTCGTCGCTATCGCGTGCGGCACCTCCTCATGGGACACGACCACGGTTTCGGGCGCAACCGAGCTGGCGACGAGAACGTCCTGCGGGCACTCGGCGAGGGGCGCGACTTCACCGTCGAGGCGGTCGATCCCGTCGTGGGAACGCATGGCCAGCCCGTTTCGTCCACCGCGATTCGGCGCGCGGTGGCCGGCGGAGACCTGGATCGGGCGCGGGAAGGGCTGGGGCGACACTACGCCGTCGGGGGGCGAGTGGTGCAGGGCGAGCAGCGCGGGCGGTTGCTGGGCTTCCCGACCATCAACACGCCGCTCCCGTCGCCGAGAAAACTCCTCCCGCCCCAAGGGGTATATGCCGTCCGCGTACAAACGCCGCGCGGACCCTTTGGCGGGATGCTCAATCTCGGCCCGCGACCCACGTTCGGCGATGTCGACGTGACGCTCGAGACACACCTGTTCGATGCGCACGGCGACTTCTACGGCATGCGGGTCCGGATCGACTTCCTGCGACGCCTGCGGGACACCGCCCGGTTTGACACGCCCCAGGCGCTCGCGGAACAGCTCGCGCGCGATGAGCGCGCGGCACGCGAGACGCTCGCGCTAACGTCGTGATATGCTCGCACTTCGGTTGACTCGACCGTATCGAAAGTCTAACCTTCCAAGCTTCCCGTACCTCAACCTTTTCACAGTTCCGCCGAATGTCGAATCTGAAGTACCGCGTGGCCCTCATCTTGGCGCTCGTCGTGGCGTCGGTTTGGGCGCTCTTTCCGCGGACGGTGGTGGAGCGCGTCAAGCGTGACGGCAGTTTCGTCTACGACACGGTGCGCCGCGTTCCGCTCAAGCGAGGCCTCGACCTGCAGGGGGGGATGCACCTGGCCCTCGAGGTCGACGAGTCCAAGCAGGCGGTGGCCGACAAGAGCGACGCGCTCGATCGCGCGCTGAAGGTCGTTCGCACCCGCATCGACGAATTCGGCGTCTCCGAACCCGTGGTGCAAAAGGTCGGCAGCGATCGCATCATCGTCGAACTCCCGGGAGTCGACGACGAGGCGCGCGCCGAAGCGGTGGTGCAGCAGTCGGCCTTCCTCCAGTTCCAGATCACCGACGAGACGCAGGCGCTGGACAAGGTCCTGCCGCGCCTCGACCAGATCATCAAGGACAAGGGGACGGCGGGCGCAGCGGTGGCTGGCGACTCGACGAAGCGCACCGAAGTGCCGGCGATCCCCAACCTCTTCAGCAAGGATACGACGGCTGCCGGCGACTCGACCAGGAAGGATTCGTCGAACGCCGCGATCCCGCCCACCACGGGCGGTCCGTTCTCGAGGCTCATCCAGGGCGGGCAGTTCCCCGGCGAGTACATGGTGGCCGAGAAGGATGTCGCGGCCGTCGAGACGTACCTCGCAATGCCCGAGATTCAGGGTGCATTGCCGCCAGGAAAGGTCCTGCGCTGGTCGTCTGACACGCTGACGCTGGGCCAGCAGTTCTACCGTCCGATCTACGTCGTCGACGCGCGCCCCATCATCACCGGCGAGTACCTGCAGGACGCCAAGCCGAACAGCTCCCCGATCGAGGGAACGGTGGTGGAGTTCGAACTCAACAACGAGGGCGGCCGCCGCTTCCGTAGCGAGACAGGGAAGCACGTTGGCGACTACATGGCCATCATCCTCGACGACAAGGTCGTGGGGCGCCCCCCCGTCATCCAGAGCGCGATCGGGACGCGTGGCCAGATCACGATGGGCGGACGCGACCTGCAGGCCGCGCAGGATCTCGCACTCGTACTTCGCGCCGGTTCGCTCCCGGTTCCGCTCAAGATTGCCGAGGTGCGCAGCATTGGTGCGTCGCTCGGGCAGGACTCGATCTCGAAGGGGACGCTGGCGATGGTGATCGCGGTGGGGCTCGTGATCGCGATCATGATTGGCTACTACCGCTTCTCGGGCACGCTCGCGGTGGCCGCGCTCCTGCTCTACCTCCTCTTCACCATGGCAATCCTCGCCGGCTTCGGCGCGGTGCTCACGCTGCCGGGGCTAGCGGGACTCGTGCTCACGGTAGGTATCGCCGTCGACGCCAACGTGCTGATCTTCGAGCGCATTCGTGAAGAACTCGATCGCGGCAAGACGGTGCGCACGGCCATCGACGAAGGCTTCAAGCACGCCTGGAGCGCCATCCTCGACACGTCCGTCACGACCATCCTCGGCGGCGCGGTCCTGTATCAGTACGGCACCGGCCCGGTGAAGGGCTTCGCCGTGACGCTCATTGCCGGCATCTCCGCTTCGCTCTTCTCCGCCGTCTTCGTGACCAGGACGTTCTACATGATCTGGCAGTCGCGCACCAGGAACGTCCAGACGCTGAGCATCTGATGATTCGCATCTTCCACAACACCAGGTACGACTTCATCAAGTGGTGGCGCCACGCCGCCATTGCGACGGTCGTCTTCATCGCGATCGGCCTCGGCTCGTTCATCGTGACCGGCGGCGTGAACTACAGCATCGAGTTCACCGGCGGCACCCTGATGCAACTCGAGTTCAAGCAACCGCCCGACGTGGCGGAGTTGCGCGCCACCGTCGACAAGGTGGCACCCGGCGCCGAGATCCAGCAGTTCGGGACCAACCTGGAGTACACGTTGCGCGCCCGCCTCGAGGGCGCCGGCTCGGACAACACGAGTACCACCGAGGGGATCGCGAGAAAGATCCAGCAGGTGCTGACAGAGAAGTACGGTGCCGAGGGCTTTACCGTGAAGCGCACCGAGGCCGTGGGGCCCAAGGTCGGGAGTGAACTGCGTCGAGGCGCGATCGTCGCGATGCTCCTGGTGTCGCTCGTCACGCTCGTCTACCTCGCCTTCCGCTTCGAGTGGCGATTCGGCGCTGCCGCCGTGTTGTCCACGGCGCACGACGTCCTCGTCACCTTCGCCTTCATCAAGATCTTCCACATCGAGGTCTCGCTCGTCGTGGTTGGTGCAATCCTGACGCTCCTCGGGTATTCGGGGAACGACACGATCATCATCTTCGACCGTGTGCGCGAGGACTTGCGCAAGGCACGCAAGGAACCGCTCATCGATACCCTCAACCGCGCGATCAACGAAACGTTGCCGCGCTCGATCCTCACGCACACCACCACGCTCTCGGCAACGGCGGCACTGCTCATCTTTGCCGGCGAGGTGCTGCGTCCGTTCGCATGGGTCATGTTCTTCGGCGTCTTTGTTGCGACCTTCTCCTCGATCTACGTCGCGGGCCCGCTGCTCCTGTACATCGAGCGCAAGTTCCCGCGCTCGGTGACCGACAAGGCGCACGCGGTTCCCGCCGCCGTGAAGGCCGAGTCGAAAGGCGAGAACACGCCAGAGCGCCCCGCACGCCCGTCGGGCGCCAGCAGGGGGACGCAGCGTCCCGCAACGCGCTAGACCACGACGAACCGCCGCGAATGCTCGCGGCGGTTCGCACTTCCGGCCCACCGGGCTCCCGGCATGGCGCGGTTCATCGATAGCCACGTCCATCTCAGCGATCCCGCGTTCGATTCCGACCGCGCCGAGGTCATCGCGCGCGCGCGCGCAACCGGCGCGCAGGCGCTGGTCTGCATCGGCGAGTCGCTGGCGGCCGCGGCGCGCGCGGAACTCATCGCGCAGACCCACCCGGGCTTCGTCTACTTCACCGCCGGCGTGCATCCGCACGACGCCGCGGGATTCGACCCGATCTCCGATAGCGAACGCATTCGCGAGTTCGTGGCTCGTGGTGCGGTGGCGATTGGTGAGTGCGGGCTGGACTATCACTACGATCATTCGCCGCGTGACCTGCAGCGGCGCGCATTCGCGCAGCAGCTCGCGATCGCGCGCGAGGTGCGGCGACCGGTCGTCGTGCACACGCGCGAGGCGGTGGACGATACGATCGCGATGGTGCGTGAGGCGGGACGCGCCGGAATCTCCGGTGTCCTTCACTGCTTTGGCGGTCCGGCCGCATTGGCCGAAGCGGCGATCGAGGCCGATTGGTATTGTTCGTTCAGCGGCATCGTCACGTTCAGGAAGTGGAACGACGATGCACTGCTGCGCATGATCCCGGAGGACCGTATCCTGATCGAGACTGACGCACCGTATCTCGCGCCGGTGCCGCATCGCGGCAAGCGCAACGAGCCGGCCTATGCCTCGCTCACCCTCGCACGCGTCGCACAGGCGCGCGCGGTGAGCGCCGAGGCGCTCGGCGAGATCACGAGCCGCAACGCTGTCAGGTTCTTCGCTCTGGCGACCCCGGGTACCGCGCCATAGAATCGCCGCGCGAGCGCCCGAGGCCCGGCGCGCTCGCATGGCACATCGAGTGCGAGTCGCGCGACGTTGGCCGACCATTGCACCCGTCACTTCTCCCGTCACACGCCGAATGTCCGCGATTCCTTCCGATATCGAGATTGCGCAAGGTGCCACGCTCCGCCCCATCGTCGACGTTGCGGCCGAACTCGACCTGACGCCCGACGATCTCGATCAGTACGGCAAGTACAAGGCGAAGATCCCGCTCGAGGTCACGCAGCGTCCGGCGCGCGGGCGGCTCGTCATCGTCACGGCCATCAATCCCACGGCGGCGGGGGAGGGGAAGACGACCACCTCGGTCGGGCTTGCGCAGGCGCTTCGGCAGCTGGGGAAGCGGACGGCGCTGTGCATCCGCGAACCGAGCCTCGGCCCTGTCTTCGGCGTGAAGGGTGGTGCAGCTGGCGGAGGCTACGCGCAGGTGATCCCGATGGAGGACATCAATCTCCACTTCACGGGCGACTTCCACGCCATCTCGTCGGCGCACGCGCTCCTCGCCGCGATGCTCGACAATCACCTGCAGCAGGGGAACGCGCTCAACATCGACCCGCGCCGCATCACCTGGCCGCGCACCATCGACATGAACGATCGCGCCTTGCGCCGCGCCGTCATCGGGCTGGGCGGACCGGCCGAAGGCGTGGTGCGCGAGGAGCGCTGGGTCATCATCCCGGCCAGCGAGATCATGGCGATCGTGGCGCTGTCGACCTCGTTCGCCGACCTCGAGGCCAGGCTGTCGCGCATCATCGTCGGCTCGACGTACGGCGCCGAGCGCAAGCCGGTGCGTGCGGGCGACCTCAAGGCCGCAGGCGCCATGGCCATGCTGCTCAAGGATGCCATTCGCCCCAATCTGGTGCAGACGCTGGAGGGCGGGCCCGCCTTCGTGCATGCGGGACCGTTCGGGAACATCGCCCACGGCTGCAACTCGATCCTCGCCACGCGGGCCGGACTCGCGTTAGGCGACATCGTCGTCACCGAGGCCGGCTTCGGCTCGGACCTCGGGGCGGAGAAGTTCTTCGACATCAAGTGCCGCATGGGCGGCCTCAAGCCCGAGGCGGCCGTCCTCGTGGCGACCATCCGAGCCCTGAAGATGAACGGCGGGGCGAACAAGAAGGACCTCGCCACCGAGGACCTCGCCGCACTCGAGCGCGGGCTGCCGAACCTCGAGCACCACATCGCCAACGTGCAGCAGTTCGGGCTCCCGGTGGTCGTGGCGGTCAACCGGTTCGGGACGGACAGCGACGCCGAGTTGGCGATGGTGACCGCGTGCGCGCGCCGCGCGGGCGTGCGTGTGGCGCTCAACGAGGTCTTCGCCAAGGGTGGGGAAGGGGGGATCGAGCTGGCGCATGAGGTGCTGGCCATCCTCGACGAGGGAAAGGCCAACTTTGCCCCGATCTACGATGCATCGCGCCCCATTCGGGAGAAGATCGAGACGGTGGCGCGCCGCGTGTATGGCGCCGACGGCGTCGATTACTCGCCCAAGGCCGATCGGTCGATCGACTACCTCGAGTCCATCGGGCTGGGCCAGACGCCGGTCTGCATGGCCAAGACGCAGTATTCCCTCACCGATGACGCAACCAGACTGGGGCGGCCGACCGGCTTTCGCATTACGGTGAACGAAGTGTATCCTGCCGCCGGCGCCGGCTTCGTGGTCGCGCAGTGCGGTGACATCATGACCATGCCCGGGCTGCCCAAGGCGCCGGCGGCGGAGCGCATGGCGGTTGCCGCTGACGGCTCGATTGCCGGCTTGTTCTAACGGAGGAATGCAACGTGAGCGTGAACTATCTGCATACGGACGATGCCCCGGCCGCCATCGGCCCCTACTCCCAGGCCACAGAGGCCGGCGGCTTCCTCTTCACCGCGGGCCAGATCCCGCTGGATCCCGCCACGATGAAGGTGGTCGACGGCGATGTGGTGGCGCAGGCCGAACGCGTCCTCGCCAACCTCGGCGCCGTGCTCGCCACGGCCGGTTGCACCTGGATGGACGTCGTGCGCACCACCGTGTTCCTGCACGACATGGCCGACTTCCCGCGCGTCAATGAGGTCTATGCCAAGGCGCTGGGCGCCGCACGCCCCGCGCGTTCCACCGTGCAGGTCGCGGCGCTTCCGCGCGGCGTCCTCATCGAGATCGACGCCATCGCCAAGCTTCGCTAACTCGTATGTCCGACGACCGCGCCCGCATCTTCCGCTTGACGCAGTTCGCCCGCTGCGCGGGTTGAGCCGCCAAGCTGGGTCCGGGCGACCTCACGCGAGCGCTCGCGGCGCTGCAACCGCGACACGATCCCCGTCTCCTTGTCGGGCACGAGACCTTCGACGACGCGGGGATCTTCCGGCTGTCCGCTGATCTCGCCCTCGTGCAGACCGTCGACTTCTTCGCCCCCATCGTCGACGACCCCTACGACTTCGGGCAAGTCGCCGCCGCCAACGCGCTCAGTGACGTCTACGCCATGGGGGGCGAGCCGCTCACCGCGCTGTCCATCGTTGGCTGGCCCACGGGCAAGCTCCCGGTCGAGGTGCTCTCCGAGATCCTGCGCGGGGGGCAGGACAAGGTGCACGAGGCCGGGGCGTCGCTCGTCGGCGGACACACCATCACCGACGACGAGGTCAAGTTCGGCTTTGCAGTCACGGGACGCGTGCATCCCGACCGGATTCTCACCAACGCCAACGCGACGCCCGGTGACATCCTCGTCCTCACCAAACCGCTCGGTACCGGGCTCGTCGCCACCGCCGTGAAGCGCGACCAGGTGGCGCCGCTCGCCGAGGCGGCGATGGTGACCTCGATGAAGCGGCTCAATCGCGAGGCGGCGCTCGCTGCGCTCGACGTGGGGGCACGGTGCGCCACCGACGTGACCGGCTTTGGCCTGCTGGGACATGCGTGGCACATCGCACGCGCCAGCCAGGTCACCCTGCGCGTCGATCCGTCGCGCCTCCCGATCCTCCCCGGCGCCGCCCAGGCGCTTGCCGACGGGATTCGGACTGGCGGAGCAGAGCGCAACGACGCGTTTCTCGCCAGCGAAGTCGCGTGGGGGACGGCGACCGCAGAGCAGCGCGCGCTCCTCGTCGATCCGCAGACGTCTGGCGGCCTCCTCGTGGCGGTCCCGGTCGCACGTTTCGCGGACTATGTTTCGCGCGTCGACGGCAGCGTTGCGATCGGCGAGGTGCTTCCGCCCGGGGAACATCGCATCACCCTCGCGGGGTAGTACCGCGCTCCATCGGGCGTCGCGCCTGACGACAGGGTGGCCAGCTCCCGCAGGGGGGCGGATGGGGCCTGGTGGCTTCCGTCGTCTTCAAAACGGCTGTGACCTGACTGCGTCGGGTTTGGTGGGTTCGATTCCCACACGCTCCCGCCAACTCTGCTTCCTTCGGCCAGGGTGCCTCTCCTGCAACGACCCCGTTCCACTGTTCGATCGTCATGCGTCGTGCGCGTCGTGCGCGTCGTGCGGGCGTTCGTGCCGAAGCTCGTGACGACGCTTGCCGCGGCGCTCATCCTCGCGCCTACGGCGCAGGCGCAACACGCTGACTCGGCGCGCGCCGGCGTCAAGCCAAAGGGGGACAGCGCGCGCGTCGTGACGCCCGCGACGACGGCGGAGCCGACCCCCGCGGCGCCGTCGCGCCGTCGCGCGACCGCGATGCGGGACTCGCTCTCCCCGCCCGTCTCGCCGGGACGCGCATTTCTGTTGTCTCTCGCCGTCCCCGGGCTCGGGCAATCGCGCCTCAATCGCCCGACCGCCGGCGCCGTCTACTTCACCTCGGAAGCGGTCTGGCTGGCGATGCTCGGCAAGGCGGCCAATGACCTGCGCATCGCCAAGGCACATGCGCGCGACGTCATCGTGAACACGTACGATGTCGACGCGACCACCGGCGCGCCGAAGGTCGATGGCGATGGAAACTACGTGGTGAAGGACACGCTGCGCAGCAAGTACGCCGACCCCCTCGAGTCGAGCGGTGTGGGCGAACAGCAGCAGCGCAGCCGCGTCAAGGCCCGGCGACTCCATTTCGAGGACTGGATCGCGATGCTCCTCTTCAACCACCTCTTCTCGGCGGCCGACGCCTTCGTCTCCTCGCAGCTGTGGGACCTTCCCGCGCAGGTGGAGATGCGCGCCCTTCCGCGCGGGGTCGGGATCGGGTTCACGCTGCCGTTTCGTTAGGCTTGCGGGTGGCCTCGGCGCCTGCCGTGCCGCGGCGCTCGCCTAACCGCGGCGCCTGCCGTACCGCGGCGCCTGCTGGCACCTCGCGACGGTGACGCGTTAGGCGCGGGTCGTTTTCCGACCGTCGCGGTGCGCCCCCTACTGCCGCGGTTCGCGGCGCGGTTCGCGTCGGGGTTCGCGGCGCAGCAGATCCGATCCCGCCCCCGCCTGCGTGATGCGAAAGCGCCGGAGTTCCACGCCGTCGTTGGCGATGCGCAGGAAGGTCGAATCGCCCAGCCAAGTCCCGGCATTCGCGTAGACGCCGCCGCCCGGCGCGCGTTCCACGTCGGGAACGTGCGAGTGCCCGAAGATCAACAGCTGCAACGACGGGTCGGCCTCGAGGTCGTGCATCGCCACCTTGTGCAGCCCCGCCCCCCCGTCCTTGGCGCGGTAGGTGCGGCTGGCGTGCGACGAGCCTAACGCCAGTCGCGACGCAAGGTCCGGGTGCAGCCAGCGAAAGGCACGGATCGCCACGCCGTTGCGAAGGACGCTGCGCAGCGCGCGGTACTTGCGGTCCTCGGCATCGCGCAGGCCGTCCCCATGGTCGATGCGCGCCCTCCAGCCGTCGATCTCCCCCCGCCAGGTGCCGACCACGTACGTCACCCCCACGTCCGTGCGCAACACGTCGCCGCCCCAGCAGTCGTGGTTGCCCGCGATCCAGATGATCTCCACCCCCGCCTCCGCCAGGTCGGCCAGCGCCGCCAGCACACGGTACCCGGCCCTCGGCATCACGTGCTTCCACTCGAACCAGAAGTCGAACAGGTCGCCGTTGATCACCAGCGAGCGGGCATCGCGCTGGATGTCGCGGAGGAACGCGACCAGCAATCGCTCGGCGTCGCGGCTGGCGACTCCGAGATGCGCGTCGGATATGACGTAGCACGGAGATGGGAGCACGCGCCGAACTTAGGGGAGTGCCGCTCCCTTTACAAAGGCTGGCGGAGCACGCATCTTCGCGCCGACTGCGATTCCCAGAAGGGGGACGGATGGCACAGAGTGCGCTCGGACTCATCGAGACCAAGGGGCTCGTCGGCGCGATCGAGGCCGCCGATGCGATGGTGAAAGCGGCGAACGTTCGCCTCATCGGAAAGGAGAAAGTCGGGGGCGGATACGTCACCGTCTTCGTCCGCGGCGATGTGGGGGCCGTCAAGGCCGCCACCGACGCCGGGGCCGCCGCCGCCGAACGGGTCGGCGAACTCGTGTCGGTTCACGTCATTCCGCGCCCGCACGCCGAACTCGAACTGATCCTCCCTCAGGGAGCGCTGGGTGACGCCGGCTGATCGGGGCTGGTCCATCGATGCACTCGGTCTCGTCGAGACGCGCGGTCTGGTAGGAGCCCTCGAGGCGGCAGATGCCGGGACCAAGGCCGCCGACGTGCGGCTCCTCGGCACCGAACGCGCCGACGCCGCCCTGGTTACCGTCAAGTTCCTGGGGGAAGTCGCCGCCGTGAAGGCAGCCGTTGATGCGGCCGCCGCGGCGGCGCAGCGCGTGGGGCAACTCGTGGCTGTCCACGTCATCCCCCGTCCGCACGAGGAGCTGGGCCCGGTCGCCGAGGACGACGAGGGGAGCGATGCTCCCATCCCGCGAGAGCGACTCGACCGGGAGCAGCTCGAGCAGCTCAAGGTCGTGGAACTGCGCTCCCTCGCGCGCCGTATCGCCGCGTTTCCTCTCAAGGGGCGCGACGTGGCGCGCGCCGGCCGCGATGAACTGCTCGCCGCCTTTCGTGCCCTGAGCAGCGGCTGACCGCTCGGCTCCCATGGACGCCGATCTGCGCAGCATCCAGGAAGCGCGCGATCTCGTCGCCAGCGCGGCGCAGGCGCAACGCGACTTCGCTCAGGCGTCGCAGGAGCACGTCGATCGCGTCGTCCATGCCATGGCCACTGCGGCGTCGAGCGCCGCGGAACCACTCGCGCGCCTGGCGGTGGACGAGACGCGTATGGGCGTCTACGAACACAAGGTCATCAAGAATCGCTTCGCCTCCGAGCTGCTGCTCGAGTACATCCTCCCGATGCGCACCGTGGGCGTCCTGCGCGAGGATCGCGAGCGGAAGGTGCGTGAGCTGGCCGTCCCCATGGGCGTCGTGGGCGCCATCATCCCCACCACCAACCCGACCTCGACGGCGATCTACAAGGCGCTCATCGCCGTCAAGGCGCGCAACGCCATCGTGATGTCGCCGCATCCGCGTGCCGTGAAGTGCACTGTCGAGGCCGGACGCATCCTCGAGGCGGCGGCGCGGCAGGCCGGTGCACCGGTCGGGCTGGTGAATGTGATGACGACACCAACGCTCGAGGGGACTAACGCGCTGATGCGCCATCCGCAGACGGCCGTCCTCCTCGCCACCGGCGGTTCCGACATGGTGCGCGCCGTCTACACCGCGGGAAAGCCCGCGTACGGCGTCGGGCCCGGCAACGTGCCGTCCATCATCGAGCGCACCGCCGACCTCGCGAAGGCCGTGGCCGACGTGGTGGACGGCAAGACCTTCGACGCCGGCGTGCTCTGTTCGTCCGAAAACTCGGTGGTGGTCGACGCCCCGGTGGCTGCGCGCGTGCGTGAGCTGTTCGTGGCCGAGCGCGGGCACTTCTGTTCGAGCGACGAGAAGCGGCTCCTCGAGCGCTACATGATCCCGGCCACGGGGAAGGGGATCAATCCCGATGTCGTCGGGCAGCCGCCGGGCGAGATCGCGCGGCGTGCGGGATTCGACGTGGCGCCGGACTGCAAGCTTCTGCTGGTGGAGTTGTCGAAGGTGGGGCGCGAGGATCCGCTCTCCCGGGAAAAGCTCTGTCCCGTGCTTGGATTCTACGTCGAGGATGGCTGGGAACGGTGCTGCGAGCGGGCGATCGAGCTGCTGCGCTATGGTGGCATGGGACATTCGTTAGGCATCCACTCGCGCGACGAGGCGGTCATCGACCGCTTCTTCCGCGAGAAGCCCGCCTTTCGCATCATCGTCAACTCCAACACGGCGATCGGGGCCGTGGGCTACACGACCGGCTTCGCGCCGGCGCTCACGCTCGGGCCGGGCTCGTGGGGCGGGAGCATCACGTCGGACAACATCACGCCGTTGCACCTGCTCAACATCAAGCGCATGGGGGAGGAGGTGCGCCGGTATCGCGATCCGCTGCGCGATCGTGCACCGGGCGTCGCGCGCCCCGCCATGCCGTCGCAGTCGCTGTCGCCGACGTCACGGCCCGCGGGCGTGGCGCCCTCAGCGCGCGTGGCGCCCTCGGCGCGCGTGGCGCCGCCCGCACAGGTGGCGCCTGCCGCGCACGTGGCTTCCTCTTCGCGAGTGCACGAGCGCTCCGGCAACGCGTCATTTGACGCGTCGCGAGTCGTCGACGACTTCCTGGCCGGTGTTCCCGAGGGGCGCCGATGACTCCCGACGAGCGCGAGCGCCTCGCCGCCCTCATCGCTGCCGAGTTGCTGCGCACGCGCTCGGACGTCGCGCACACGCCGGCCGAGGACAATCCAGGCGAACGCCGGGGGCCAGCGGGATCAACCTGGCTCCCCGTACCGGTGCGCCCGGAGCCACCCGCCCGCGGCGCCGAGCCGCCTGTGTGGAGTGGCGCCAGCCAGTCGTTAGGCGATGTGGCGCCGGGCCGCGCGCCGGCGCCGTCGCCCCACCGCGCCGATCTCGGCGAAGTCACGGCCGCGGTGCGTGCCGCCGCCGCCGGCCAGCACGCGCCTCCCACCTCGCGTGACGCGTCGCCGGCCGGCGCCCCGCGCGGTCATGCGGATCGCTCAGCGCGACGCGGCGCGGCGGCGCGACTGGGGCGGGGCGACGTGATCGTGCCCGTCGGGGTCTCGCGCCGCCACGTGCACCTGTCGGAGGAGCATGTCCGCGCACTCTTCGGCGTCGCGGCCCTCGACGTCGCGCGGCACATCCGGCAGCCCGGTCAGTTCGCCGCGGTGCAGTGCGTCGACGTCGAGGGCCCCTCGGGGACTCTCGCCCGCATTCGCGTGGTAGGCCCGGCGCGCAGCGCCACGCAACTCGAACTGGCCCGCAGCGACGCGTTGCGCCTCGGGATCGACCCGCCGCTCGCCGCCAGCGGGGCGCTCGAGGAGTCGTTAGGCGGCGTGACGCTCGTCGGACCGAACGGGCGCGTGTCGCTCGAGCGCGGCGTCATCGTCGCCGCACGGCACCTGCACGCCTCCGTCGCCGATGCCGCGCGATGGGGGATGCGTGATGGCGACCGGCTCGACATCCGCTGTGGCGAGGGAGCGCGTGCGGTCACGTGGCACGACGTGCTCGTCAGGTCCGGCCCCGCGCACGCCACCGAGTTCCACCTCGACGAGGACGAGGCGCACGCCGCGGGGGTGACGTCGGCCGACACCGCCCGCATCGTCGGCTGGCGCGAACAACGCCCCACACGCCGCACCCTCGTGACCGAGCGCGACGTCGTCGAGCTGGCGCGTCGCGGCGGGGCGCTCCCGCACGGCGCGCTGCTCACGCCGGCGGCGCGGGACCGCGCCCGCGCCCTGGGGCTGGACACGCCATGACCCGCCCGCGTCCGCACTTCGACGTCGAACTGCGCGTGCGCTATGCCGAAACCGACCAGATGGGAGTGGTGTATCACTCCGAGTACCTCGTCTGGTGTGAGGTGGGGCGCACCGAGTACATCCGCGCCCTCGGGCTCCCGTACGCCGAGATGGAACGTCGCGGTGCTCTCCTTGCCGTGGCCGACGCGTCGCTGCGGTACCACGGTTCGGCGCGTTACGACGACCTGATCCGCGTCGAGACCACGCTTGCCGAGGTGAAGTCGCGCGCCATCACCTTCGACTACCTCATTCGTCACGTGCAATCCGGGGCCCGTCTGGTGACCGCACGCACTATGCTCGTCTCGCTCGACCGCGACGCACGCCCCGCCCCCATCCCGGCCGACGTGCGCGACCTGCTCGAGAAGGCCATGCGAGACGGCGCCTGATGCAGCTGACGATGGCCGGGCGCCGTCTGGCAACGCCTGGCGCGCGCCGTGTGCTGGCCCTCATCACCGTGCTGGGTGCGAGCGCCTGTGCGCCCAGGGTTCGCCCGCTCACCGGTGTCCCGTATCCTCGGCGCATCCCCGAAACGCCCCTCCCCGAGGGGCACGCGAGGCTCGTCTTTCGCTGGGAGTATGGCGACCCGATCTTCTCGGCGCGCGGCGAGGGCGTGGCGCGCATCGCCCCGCCCGACTCGGTTCGCCTGGACTTCTTTTCCGACGGCAACCTGGGAGGGGGATTCGCGATCCTGATCGGTGACCGCCTCGCGACCCCGGCAAACGACGACGCGGTGCGCTATCTTCCTCCCGTCCCGCTCCTCTGGGCCGCCCTCGGTCGCCTGCAGGTCTCGGGACGTGACACCGTTGCCTACGTGACGTCGGACACCCTGCGCGCCGACATCGGACGCTCGCCCACCTGGCGCGCCACCTTCAGCGGTTCCTCGCTCATCGCCCTCCAGCGCGTCGATGACAACCGGTTGCGAGAGTCGGTCCTTCGTGATTCGAGCGTCATCCGGTATCGCAACTATGGCTCCCGCAGGCGCCTCACGCTCACCCTGCTACGACGCATCGCCGACCCGCCGTACGATGAAGCGATCTGGCATCACTAGTCTCGCGCTCGTGCTCGTACTCGCCACCAGCGGTTGCCTGTATTCGCTCTCGGGCGGTGGCGGGTTGCCGAAGCATGTGCGCACCGTTGCCGTGGTCCCGTTCGAGAACGAGACGGTGAGCCCGGAACTGACGGGCGAGTTGCACTCGGAGTTGCGCAAGGGGATGATGGATCGACTCGGCCTGCGCGACGCCAACGAGCAGCGGGCCAACGCCGTCGTCACCGGGAAGATCACGTCCTACGAGGTCGACGTCCCCGTGTCCTTCTCCGCCGACCCCAACCGGGCCACCTCGGCACGCCGCCGGCTGCAACTCAAGGTCGACGTGAAAATCATCGACCAGACCACGGGGAAGGTCCTTTTCGAGCGCTCGGGGGTCAGCGCCGAGGGCGAGTACAACGAACGCGAGGAACCCGCCGGGCGCAAGCAGGCCATTCAGCGCATCGTGAACGAGATCATCGAGGGAGCGCAATCCCAGTGGTGACCGCGCGACGCGGGGTGGGGAAGCTCGGCTGTCTCTTCTCGCTGCTCATCGCGGTGACGGTGGTCTATTTCGGCGTCAACATCGGCGAGGTCTACTGGCGCTACTACCAGTTCCGCGATGCGATGCAGCAGGAGGTGCGCTTTGCGCGGTCGCGCTCCGACGACGACATCGTCCGGCACCTCCGCGCCCTCGTCGACTCCATCGGGCTGCCCGACGAGGCAGGGCGCGTGCGGGTGCAGCGGTCGCAGCGCAGCATCTCCATCTTCAGCGAGTACTCGGAGCACGTGGAACTCCCGCTCTTCGTGCGCGAGTTCCGCTTCCGCCCCCAGGCCGACGGCGGCCTGTGAGCGCACCAGACGTGGCCGAGCGCATCCTGTCGCGTCGCCAGGCGCAAGCGTGGCGTGCCGCGCAGCAGGGGCGCGTGGTCTTCACGAATGGGGTCTTCGACCTCCTGCACCCCGGCCACATCGACGTCCTGCTCGCCGCCCGGGCGCACGGCGACGCCCTCATCGTCGGGCTCAATAGCGACGCCTCGGTGCGCCGCCTCAAGGGTCCCGATCGCCCTGTGCGCGCCGAGGCGGAACGCGCCTACGTGCTCGCCGCGCTCCGCTGCGTCGATGTAGTCACCGTCTTCGACGAGGACACGCCGCTGGAGCTGGTGCGCGCCGTGCTCCCCGACGTCATCGTCAAGGGAGGCGACTACTCCGAGGACACCGTGGTTGGCGCGCGCGAGGTGCGCGCGCACGGCGGCGCTGTCGTGATCGTCCCGCTCACGCCTGGCCAGTCCACCACTTCCATCATCGAGAAACTGCGTGCCCAACGAAGTTCCGCCACCACGTGATCGCGCGTCGGGCGCCCTGCGTCCCGTCACCCTCGAGCGCGGCGCCGTGCGCAACGCCGAGGGGTCCTGCCTCGTCTCCTTCGGCAACACCAAGGTCCTCTGCGCCGTCACCGTGGAGGACTCCGTGCCCGGATGGCGCAAGGGGAGCGCGCAGGGGTGGATGACGGCGGAGTACTCGATGCTACCGAGGGCCACCAACACCCGCACGTCACGCGAGCGGTCGCAGCTTGGAGGACGCACCCAGGAGATCCAGCGCCTCATCGGGCGCAGCCTGCGCGCCATGATCGACGACTTCTCGTTCGGCGAGTACACCTTGCGCGTCGATTGCGATGTGCTGGACGCCGATGGTGGAACGCGAACGGCGGCGATCACCGGCGCCTGCGTGGCCGCGGTCGATGCGTTCGCCTGGATGGTGCGCAGCGGCCGCATCGCCACATCGCCGGTGCGGCGGCGGGTGGCGGCGGTGAGCGTCGGCATCATCGATGGCGCGCCACGCCTGGACCTGGAGTATTCGGAGGACGTGCGAGCCGCCGTCGACATGAATGTGGTCATGACGAGCGAGGGGCGCTTCGTCGAGGTGCAGGGAACGGGCGAGCACGCCGCCTTCGACCGCGCGGAGCTCGACCTGCTCGTGTCGCTGGCCGCCGACGGCATTCGCCAGTTGGACGCGATGCAGCTGGCGGCTCTCTCGGGTCCCGTTCCGTGAGCGGCACGGCGCACCCCGTGGAGCGCCGGCTCCTCCTCGCCACGCGCAGTGCCGGCAAGTTGCGGGAACTCGCCCCGCTGCTGCGCGAGGCCGGCTATGTGCCAGTCGATCTCGAGACGGCCGGGATTCCGGAAGCCCCCACCGAGTCGGCCATCGAGGCGCACGACACCTTCGAGGCCAATGCGCTGGCCAAGGCGCGGCACTTCTTCGCGGTCAGCGGCATTCCCACGTTAGCCGATGATTCCGGCCTCTGCGTCGACGCCCTCGGCGGCCGCCCGGGTGTGCGGAGCAAGCGATGGTCGGCACGCCACGACCTCACCGGGCAAGCGCTCGATGACGCCAACAACGCCGCGCTCCTGGCGGCACTCACCGCCGACATGTCGCGTGCGGCCGCGTATGTGTGCGCGGCAGCGTATGTCGACGACGACGGAGAATTGGTGCGACGCGGCGAGGTGCGGGGTACGATCCTGGCGGAGGCGCGAGGGACCGGTGGCTTCGGGTACGATCCGTACTTCCTCTCGCACGAGTTGGAGCAGACGTTCGCCGAGGTGACGCGTGAGGAGAAGGCGCGCGTCAGTCATCGAGCGCGAGCGGTTCGTGCTGTGTTGTCGGCGTTGGGGGCAAACGCCGCGCATGCGATGCGTACCGGGGGACGTTGACATTGGGCTGCGCCCGGCTACAATTCCGTCTCCCCAGCGGGGCGTAGCGTAGCCCGGTATCGCGCCTGCTTTGGGAGCAGGAGGTCGCCGGTTCAAATCCGGCCGCCCCGACTTCGCAGGGTTACCGTCCGAGTGCGGCCGGTCGAAGCGCCAGTAGCTCAGTTGGATAGAGCGGCAGCCTTCTAAGCTGCAGGTCGGGGGTTCGATTCCCTCCTGGCGCACCAGTGGCGATTCACATTCGCTCCCTTAGCTCAATTGGCAGAGCAAGCGACTCTTAATCGCTAGGTTGATGGTTCAAGTCCATCAGGGAGCATGAACGGGCGGGCTGCCGGCGACGGCGGCCTGTTCTGTTTTTTGCGGGGGGTGTTGGGGGGCGCGGTGAGGTGTGTGGAGGGGAGTGGCGGGGCTTGCGTGAGAGTGAGCAAGGGTTTAGTAATTGAGTCTCCCCGGAACGCTGCCTACCCGATTGGGTAGGTGAGGGGAGAGAAGGGATTGGCCTTGACGAACGGCGAGCTGTTCGATACGATTCAAGGCTGTCGCAAACGCGACAACAATGCTGATTGAAAATCGAGTTGAGCGTGAAGTGTGCGAGGCGGACTCGTCGAACCGGTGCTCGTCAGGGCATCGGGGAGAGTTTACTGACGTACATAAAGTGATTCGGACGATCGGCGCGTTTTGGCGCGACGATTCGAACGATCGAGCTATTATCGAATTCTCTTGGAGAGTTTGATCCTGGCTCAGGACGAACGCTGGCGGCGTGCTTAACACATGCAAGTCACGGGGGGCCCGCAAGGGTCAACCGGCGAACGGGTGCGTAACACGTGAGCGACCTGCCC